>JAKALO010000048.1 GCA_021824125.1 Deltaproteobacteria bacterium
CCCCCAGGGGGGGGTCTACCCCCTCGGGTGGTGCTTCCGGTGAACCTCCCGGAGCCGTTCCGGCGTCACGTGGGTGTATATCTGGGTCGTCGAGATGTCGGCGTGCCCCAGCATCGCCTGGACGGCGCGCAGGTCCGCCCCGCCGGCCAGCAGGTGCCCCGCGAAGGAGTGCCGCAGCGTGTGGGGGGAGATTTTCGCGGAGATCCCGCTCTCCCGCGCCCAGTGCGCGATCCGGTTCCACAGCGTCTGGCGGGTGATCTGCCGCCCCAGGCGGCTTAAGAAAAGCGCGTTCGTCGCCTTTTTCCCGACAAACCGGGGTCGCCAATCCTTCACGTACTCCCGGAGCGCGTCGAGGGCCGTTTCCGCCACGGGGACGACCCGCTCCTTCCCGCCCTTCCCGAGCACCCGGAGGAACCCGGCGTTCGCGTCGACGTTCTCCATCCGCAGGAAGACCACCTCCGAGGCCCGAAGCCCCGCCGCGTACATCAGCATGAGCATCGCCCGGTCCCGCATCCCCTCCGGGGTCCTTCGGTCCGGGGCGTCGAGCAGCCTCTCCACCTCCGTCACCGTAAGGTATTTCGGGAGGGGGCGGCCGATACGGGGGCTCCGCACTTCGGAGATCGGGCTGAACGGCAGGAAGCCTTCCCGCGCCGCGAACCGGAAGAACGACCGCAGGGACGAGACGGTGCGGGCCAGGCTCCGGGACGATAACTTACCGCCCCCCCCCTTCCCCGCGCCCCCTTCCCTTTCCGGTTTCGCCGGTTTCCTTCTTCTTTCCAGGGACGAAAGGAATTTCAGGAAGTCTACGCGCCGGAATCTCTCCGGCGATATGGAGTTCGAATGGAGGAATTCGGCGAACCGGCGCAGGTCGGCGCCGTACGCCTCCAGCGTGTTCGGGGAGAGCCTCCTCCCCGTCCGCAGCTCCAGGAGGAAGGCGTCGACGAGGGCGTCTATATCCACGGGACCTACCAGCTTTCGTATTCCGCGGGGTACTGGTGCAGGCCGGCGCCGTTGCCGATATCGAGGATGCGGTTCACCATCGTCACCAAATCGACCACCGCGCACGTGGGCCTGCCGCTCGTGAACCCGCAGGCCTCGCCCGGGTTTATGACGACGGCGCCCCCCACCCGCATCGTCACGGGCCGGTGCGTGTGCCCGAAGAGGATGAGGTCGAACCCCCCGCTCCCGATCCTTTCCTGCAGCTCGTCGAAGATGTGGGACATCAGGATCTTCCGCCCGTCGAGCGTGAGGACGCGGGGGCCCCGCTCGAAGCCGTTCCCCGAGACCGCCTGCATCCCCTGGCGATCGAAGTCGTTGTTCCCGAAAACCCCAAGGACCGGGACGGCGGCTGCGCGGAACGGATCGAGGACCGACGGGGAACAGACGTCGCCCAGGTGGAGGACCGTCCTCACTCTCTCCCTGAGGAAGAGGGAGAGGGCATCCCGGGCGGTTTCCCGGTTGTCGTGCGAGTCCGAAAGGATCCCGATCCGCATCCCCGCCACGTCCCCCTACTCCCCGATCGCTTCGAGCAGCGACGCGCGTACCTGCTCCAGCCGGCCGGGGTCCGTGACCTTGCCGAGCCCCCGGTCGGTGATGTAGAAAACGTCCGCGACCTGGTCGGCCTTCGTCGAGATCTTCGAGAGAGCGATGTCTATCCCCAGCCCCGCGAGGGTCCGCGTGATGTCGTACAGCAGGCCGATGCGGTCGTAGGTGAATATGTCGACGACGGTGTATCGCGACGATACCGAGTTGTCGAATACGACCCGGGTCGGACGGTACCGGGTCACTTTCTCTCGCACGAACCTCGCGATCTTTCGTTCCGCCATGAGCCGCTCGGCGGTGGTCTCCCCGCGCAGTACGGCGGACAGGTCCTGTACGACCCGGCCCCTCTTGGCCTCCTCCTCGAGGCCCTTGCCCAGGTAGGAAACGTAGAAGGTGTCCAGGGCGACGCCGTCCACCGAGGTGGAGATCGTCGCGTTCAGGATGTTGACCCCATTCGCCGAAAGCGTGCCAGCGATCTTGGCGAACAGCCCCCGCTGGTCCGGGCACAAGACGACGAGCTCCGTGGCGCCGGTATCCCTGCAGTCGATGGTTTCGATCGTCGGCGCGGTCCCGTCGAACGCGGAGAGGAGGCGCAGGTGGTCCGCGAAGCGCCCGTCGGGGGTCCCCAGGAAGTAGCGGTCGTCGAACCGGGCGAGGAACCGGTCGACCTCCTCCCGCGGGTGGGCGGAGAGCCATTCCCGGACCTGCTCGCGGCGCAGGAGGGGACGCTCCTCGTACACGCGCTTGAGCTTGCCTGTTTCAAGGACGTTTCGCGCCTTGTCGTAGAGCTCGGCAAGGAGCATCGCCTTCCACTGGGTCCACACCTCCGGCCCCACCTCGCGCAGGTCCGCATACGTGAGCAGGTAGAGCTGGTCGAGCCGGGACGTCGTGCCGACGATGTCGGCGAACCAGAGGATGAGCTCGATGTCGTGGAGGTCCCGCCGCTGGGACGTGTGCGCCATCAGGAGGTGCTGCAGGACGAGGAAGACGAGGTCGGAGGTCTCCGCCTCCGAAAGGCCCATTCTTGGCCCAAGCCGCGCCGCGATATCCGCCCCTATGCGTGAGTGGCCCTGCCCCCCGCCCTTCCCGACGTCGTGGAGCAGGACGGCCAGGTTGAACAAACCCTTGTTCGGGACGGAGCGGTAGATCCTCAGTAACTCCTCCTCCTCCTTCGTCCGCGAGGAGGCGTTTTCGATCTCCGGCAGGACGCTCGCCGCCCGGATGGAGTGGATGTCCACGGTGTAGACGTGGTAGACGTCGCGCTGCACCTTGCTGTAGAGGGGTGCGAACTCCTGTATGTAGCGGCCCAGGAAACGGCACTCGTTCATCGAGAGGAGGGTCTGCCGTAACCAGTGGGGATCCGAGAGGATCTCCAGGAAGAGACGTCCGGCGCGGGGGTCCTCGCGAAACGAGCTTTCCACCCGCGGGAGCATGCGCTGGATCTGCCTCTTCGCCTGCGCGGATATCTCCGAGTGGGTTTTCTGCATCGTCCGGAAGAAATCCAGGATCAGGACCGGGTCCCTGGAGAAGGAGGAGCTGTCCCGCAGGTTCAACTTCCCCTGGTAGAGGATCCCTTCCCCCGACATCGTCTTCCTGCGGATAGAGAAGAGGGGCTTCCTCCCCCCGTCCGGGAGGAACCGGCCGACCTCATCCAGGAGCTCGTCGGACAGGTGGGCGGCCGCGGCCGCGTGCATGTAGTACGCCCGCATGAACCGCTCCACCCCGTAGCTCTTCCCGCGGTCGCGGTACCTGAAGATATCGGCCATCCGCTCCTGGACCTCGAAGGTAAGGACGTCGTCCCTTTTCCCGGTCAGCAGGTGCAGCTCGTTGCGGACGCGCAGGAGCCACGACAGGATGTGGCGGATCGCGCAAGCCGTCTGGTTCGAGATGACGCCCTTGTTCCGCAGCTCGACAAGGTCCCGGCACTTGTACTTGATCCTGGCCGCCCAGACCGCGGTGTGCAGGTCCCGCAACCCCCCCCTGCCCTCCTTGACGTTGGGCTCGAGGACGTACACCGTGGAGCCGTACTTCGCGTGGCGCGCGCGCATCTCCCGGATCTTTTTCTCGATGAACTTGTCGGCTTCCGCGTAGAAAAGGAACTTCTCTATCTCCTTCCCGGATGCGCGGAAGAGCGGCTCGCTACCCGCCACGAGCCGGTAGTCCAGGAGCGCCGTGCGGATCGAGTCGTCGGCGGCGGCCATACGGACTGTCTCCTTGACGTTGCGGACGCTGTGCCCCACATCCAGCCCGAGGTCCCACAGGGGGTAAAGCATCCACTCCGTCATCGACTCGACGTACCGGTCCACCTTGTAGGGGTGGAGGAACAGCAGGTCGACGTCCGACTTCGGGCAGAGTTCCCTCCGCCCGTAGCCGCCCACGGCGACGACCGCCATCTGGTCCCTCCGGTCGGTGGACATGGCCAGGAAACGCCGCTGCGCCCGGTCGTGGAGCGCCGCAAGGACGGCGTCCATCGCGTCGGAATACCGTCCGCAGAAAACATCCCCTTCGATCCTCGCGTCCCGCTGCTCCTCCGACAGTACGGAGAGCGTCCCGGAAAGGCAGGTCTTGAGGTGTTCGAGAAATTCCCGGTCCGAGAGGTCTTCGCGGCCGGGGTCCGGCTGGAATCCGGGAAGGGACATGGCGGCTACCCTCAGAGGTCCGCGCTGGCCAGCGCGCCTCTTTCCCCGTAGTAGCGCACCGCCTCGGCCACGCTGTCGGCGATGGCCGCCAGGTATTCGGGATCGTACAGGCGCGCCTCCTCCCTCCGGTTGGTGATGAACGAGGACTCGACGAGCACCGCCGTCATCCGCGCTCCCACCAGGACGTAGAAAGGGGCCTGCTTCAGGCCCAGGTCGGCCACCTTGCCGAATCGGCCGTTCACGTTTTTCACGATCGCGTCGTTGACGGTCTTCGCCAGCCTCAAGGACTCCTTCTTCCGTTCGAAGGTGGACAGGTCGTCGATTATGAACTTGACCGACGAGAGCTTCGCCACGGGGACCCCGTTCTCACGGGCGGCGAGCTCGAGGGAGTGGCGGTCGCTCGCGCGGCTCAGCACGTAGGTGGATATGCCCTCCGCCCGGTGGTTCCGGCTCGCGTTGATGTGCAGCGAGACGAAGACGTCCGCCCTCGCCTTGTTGGCCATGGCTGTTCGCTCCTCGAGCGGGAGGAACACGTCTTCTTCCCGGGTCATCCGCACATCGAACGAGTCGTCCTTCCGCAGGCGATCCCTTACCAGGCGCCCGATCGCGAGCACGACGTCTTTTTCCATGAGGCCGGTGGGGCCGATAGCCCCCGGGTCCTTCCCCCCGTGCCCGGGGTCCAGCATCACGCGGATCTTCGCTCGGGAAGCGTGGGCAGACCCTTCCCGGGGTACGACAGGCGCCGCCGCCCCCGGCTTCCCGTCGACGTCGATTACGACGCGGAACGGTTCCGACATCGCGAAGACCCTGTGGCCGCTCTCCCTTTCAAGGTCGACGACCACACGCACCACGTCTTTACGGAACCGGCCCGCCCGGACGACCCTGAGCAGCCCGTCGCGCACCTGGACGGGTGCGTTCAGGATGTCCTCTTTCACGTCCGCGCCATGGAGGTCGACGAAGATGCGCGGGGGCAAACCCTGCCCGGGGTCCGCCGGAAGGAAGTTCGCCTCGTACTTCACCTCGCCGTCCAGGTCGACCACGACGCGGGTGTATTCCTCGTTTGACCAGAACCGTATGCCGGAGACCGTGGGGTTTTGCGGGGGGGAGGAGAGCGACGTGTGGGGCAGGACCAGGAGCGACGCGGCCAGGAGAACCGCCCGAAAATTGGGTGTGAGATGACTCACCGGTTTCCCTTCGACAACCTCTCTTTCCACACCGCGAGGCGAAGTAAAGCGTCCAGCGGGGAAAGCCGCTCCGCTTCCACCCTCCGGATCTCGTCGAGGACGGCGTCCTCTTCCGAGGATCGCCTCCCGCCGAAGAGCTCCATCTGCGCGGCGTCGACGCTCTGAACGGCGGCCGGCCCGGCGATATTCGGCAACCCGTACTCATTATACTCGGCTGATTCGAGGTTTTTCAAAATATCTCGGGCGCGCGCCACCACGTCCTCCGGAATGCCGGCCAGCCGCGCCACCTGGATCCCGTAGGACTTGCTGGCGCTCCCCTGGTCGATCCTCCTCAGGAAGATGATCTCGCCCTGCCACTCCCGGACGGCGACGTGGAAGTTTCTCGCCCTGGTGGAAGTCTGGACGATGTCGGTGAGCTCGTGGAAGTGCGTGGCGAAGAGCACCTTGGGGCGGTGGGGAGAGTCGTGCAGGCGCTCCGCCACGGCCCAGGCTATGGAGAGGCCGTCGAAGGTGCTCGTCCCGCGGCCCACCTCGTCCAGGACCACCAGCGTCCGGGGGGTGAGCCCCGAGAGTATCCGCGCGGTCTCCCGCATCTCCACCATGAAAGTGCTATCCCCGCGCGCGAGGTCGTCGTAGGCGCCGATGCGCGTGAAGATCCGGTCGACCACCCCGATCTCCGCCTTGTCGGCCGGGACGAAGGAGCCCGCGTGGGCCAGGAGCACGATCAGGGCCACCTGGCGGATGTAGGTGGACTTGCCGGCCATGTTCGGACCGGTGATGATGGCCATCTGGCATTCGTCGGGCGACAGGCGGCAGTCGTTGGGGACGAAGGAATGGCGTCCCAGGATCCGTTCGACGACGGGGTGCCTGCCGTTCTCGATGACGAGGTCCCTGGCGGACGTCACGACGGGCCGCCCGTACCCCGCGGAGGCCGCCATCTCCGCGTAGGACAGCAGGACGTCCACTTCGGCCACGCTTTCCGCCGCGCGCACGATCCCGGGCAGGTACGCCTTCAGCGCCTGGCGCAGCGCGAGGAACAGCTCCTCCTCACGGGCGTTGCGCTCTTCCTGGGCACGGAGGATCCTGGCCTCGAACTCCTTGAGCTCCGGGGTTATGAACCGCTCGGCGTTGACCAGGGTCTGCTTGCGCACGTAGTCGGCCGGCACCCGGTCGAGATTGGACCTGGAGATCTCTATGTAGTAGCCGAAGACGCGGTTGTAGCGGATCTTCAGGCTCGGGATCCCGGCGCGGCTCCGCTCGCGCTCCTCCATCTCCGCCAGCATGCTTTTCCCGTGGGTCAGCAGGTGCTGAAGCTCGTCGACCCTCGGGTCGAACCCCTCCCGGATGACGCCGCCCTCCCTGTGGCCCGCGGGCGGCGAATCCCGCAGGGCGGCGGTGATCCGGCCCACCGCCTCGGAGTGGTCCCCCAACGCCTCGCGGGTGCGGATAAGGAGCGGGGAGCAGGCCGCGGAAAGGTCCGCGCGCACGTCCGGGAGCAGCCGGAGCGTGTCACCCATCGCGACGATGTCCCGGGGGCCCGAGCGGTCCTGGGCGAGCCGGGACGCGAGCCGGGACAGGTCCGACATCCCGGAGAGCCTCTTCGCCAGCTCGTCGCGCACGGGCCGGACCTCGACAAGCTCCGCGACGGCGTCGTGGCGATCCCCGATCCTGGCGGGATCGACCAGCGGGGCGGAGATCCACGCCCGCAGGAGCCTCGCCCCCATCGGCGTCTTGGTGCGGTCGATCGCCCAGATAAGGCTCCCGCGCCTCTCCCCCGAGAGGGTGGAGAAGATCTCCAGCGTCCGCACCGCCGCCTCGTCCATGGCGAGGTACCGGCCCCCTTCCCGCTCCCGCACGCGGGAGATCTCGGCGAGGGCGGCCGGCTGGTGCAGGTGGAGGTAGTAGAGCGCCGCCAGTACGACCCCCCGGGCCGGGTGGCCCGGTCCGGGCAGCCCTTCCGGCCCCGGCGACGGGACGAAGGCGCCCACGGCCGCCGGCGAGAGGACCGTGTGGAGTTTCCCTTCGAGGATCTTCCGGAACCGGTCCCCCGGCGGCCCGCCCTCCCCTTCAAGCGAGACGAACTCCGCGGGCGAAAGGCGGAACAGGGCGTCCGAGAGCGCCTCCTCCGTGTCGCACGACTCGTGGAAGAACTCGCCGGTCGTCGCGTCGAGGGCCGCGTATGCCAGCGGCGGCAGGAAGCGCACCGCCGCCAGGAAGTTGTTCCCGCGCGCGTCCAGGCACTCGTCGTGGAACACGAGCCCGGGCGTGACGACCTCGGTGACCTCCCTGCGGAACAGCCCCTTCGCCGAAGGCTCCTCGATCTGCTCGCAGATCGCCACCTTGCACCCCTGGCGGATGAGCCGCGACAGGTAGGCGTTCCGGGCGTGCCAGGGGATTCCGCACATCGGGATGTTCGATTCCTTGTCCCTGCTGGTCAGCGCTATGTCCAGGAGGCGCGAGGCGCGGATGGCGTCCTCGAAGAACATCTCGTAGAAGTCGCCCATGCGGAAGAAGAGAATGCAGTCCCGGTAGCGGGACTTGATCTCCACGTACTGCCGCATGGCGGGGGTCAGCGTGATCGACATTCGGTTCCCGGCTCCGGTCGCGGGGTCAGGGTCGGAGCGTCCCGAACCGGGGCAGGAGGCGGGCGTGGGTCTGCGCGAGGGACTCCGGCAGCACCCGCGTGGACTGTACCGCGGTCATGAAATTCGTGTCCCCCTTCCAGCGCGGGACGATGTGGACGTGAAGGTGGTCTTCGATCCCCGCCCCCGCCGCGTTTCCCAGGTTCATCCCGACGTTGAAACCTTCCGGGCCGTACTCGTCCGAGAGCGCCTTCGTCCCCAGCGCCACCAGGGAGAAGAGCTCGGCGATCTCCTCGCCCGAAAGGAGGGAAAGCTCGCCCACGTGCCGCCGCGGGGCGGCCAGTACGTGCCCGTTGTTGTATGGGTAGCGGTTGCAGATCGCCACCGTCCGGGGGTAGATCCCGAGGACCAGGCGCTCCGGGTCTTCCCGGTCGGGCTCCTCGACGCAGAAGATGCAACGGCCCCCCTTGCCCCCCGCGTCTCCCCGTCGGATGTAGTCCATCCGCCAGGGGGAGAACATCCTCTCCATCAGGGCGTCAGGAGTTGACCAGTTCCCGGAGTTCCTTGCCGACCTTGAAGAAGGGGATCCGCTTCTCGGGGATCGACACCTTCTCCCCGGTCTTGGGGTTCCGCCCTTCCTTCGCGCGGCGGACGCGGACGGTGAAACTGCCGAAGCCGCGGATCTCTATCTTCTCTCCGCGCTGCAGTGATTCCTTCATGTTTCCGAAGACCGTGTCCACGATGACCTCGCACTCCTTCTTGGTCAGGGTGGTCACCTGCTCCGACAGCTTCTGGACAAGATCGCTCTTAGTCATACCGTGATTCCCTCCGGGGGATATTATTGCGCCAGGTAGTCGAGGCGAAACCGACTCTCGGTCAACTTGTCGCTGATTATACTTTTCGCTTCTTCCTTTAGCAAATCCAGGATGGATATCTTTTTTTTGGGCGGGGTCACCACGCGGGGGTCGCCCTCGATCCCGGCCATCTTCCCCGCCTCGGCCACCGCGTCCTCCAGGTTCCCGAGGGCGTCCACCAGCCCGAGCGCCTTAGCCTGCTCGCCGGAGAAGATCCGCCCGTCGGCGATCCCCGCCACCTTGCCGCGGTCCATCCTGCGCCCCTCCGCGACGGCGGCGATGAACTGGGAGTGCACGTTGTCGATCACCCCCTGGAGGAGCTCCCGCTCCTCCGGCTTCATGTCCCTGACGGGGGAGCCGATGTCCTTGAACGCGCCGCTCTTGACCACCATCCCCTTCAGCCCGATCTTCTCTATCAGTTCCCTGGCGTTCACGAACTGCATGATCACGCCGATCGAGCCGGTTATCGTTCCGGGGTTCGCGAAGATCTTCTGGCTGCCGCACGCGATATAGTAGCCGCCGGAGGCCGCGAGCGCCCCCATCGAGGTCACGACGATCTTCTTCCCCTTCAGTTTCCGGACCTCTTCGTAGATCTCCTGCGAGGGCCCGACCCCGCCTCCAGGGGAGTTGATGCGCAGGATGATCGCCTTGATCGATTTGTCCTTGGCGAATTTCTTCAGCTGCTCGATCGTGGCCTCGGAGTCGGTGATAAGGCCCGTGACCGGCAGGACCGCCACCTTGTCGCCCGTCTTGAGGGAGAAATCGTCCACCCGGGATATGAGCCCGATGAGGACGAAAAACGCCGCGAATACCACCGCCACGATCGCGCACCCGCGCAGGAACGGGCGACGGCGGGCCTCCGGAACGGAAATCTCTTTATTCATGGAACGCCTTGCACCGGCTTCATTCGTTGTTCATGTTCAGCTTTGCCCGAAGCGCTTCCCCGAGGACCGTGAGGTTTTCCGGCGGCTCGGTATTCTTGCCCATGTACGATTCCATGTTCTTCCTCTCCAGCTCGTCCTGGTAGGAGCGGATGGAGAGGGAGATCTTCTTGTTCTGCCGATCCACGGCGAGCACCGCCGCGCCCACCTCGTCGCCGGGCTTGAACAGCGCGGCCGGGTTGTCGACCTTCTCCCGTGAGAGCTCGGAGATGTGCACGAGGCCTTCGATGCCGTCGGCGAGTTCGACGAAGACGCCGAAGTCGGCCAGCCGCGACACCTTCCCGGTTACGACGCTCCCCTTCCTGAACCGGCTCTCGATCCCCGTCCATGGGTCGAGCGTCATGTGCTTGATGCTCAGGGAGAACTTCTGCGCGTCCGGGTCTACCTTCAGCACCCTGGCCTGCACCCTGTCACTCCGCTTGAACAATTCGGACGGGTGCTTCACGCGCTGGCTCCAGGAGATGTCCGAAACGTGCACCAATCCGTCGATCTCGCTGCCGATGTCGACGAAGACGCCGAAGTCGGTCACGTTCTTCACGACCCCCTCGACCACGGTCCCTTCCGGATGCTTCGTCCTGAGGTCGTCCCAGGGGTTGGTGAGGAGCTGCTTCAGCCCCAGGGAGATCTTCTTGTGCTGCACCTCGACCTTGAGGACCATGACGTCGACGATGTCTCCCACCCGCATGCTTTCGGATGGGTCCCGCAGCTTCTTGCTCCAGGACATCTCGGATATGTGCAGTAGCCCTTCCACGCCCTCTTCCAGCTCTATGAAGGCGCCGTACTTCGTGATGTTGGTCACGCGCCCCTTGTACCGGGTCTCCACCGCGTACCGCTTGTCGATGTCGATCCAGGGGTCGGCCTTCATCTGCTTCAAGCCGAGGGATATCCTCTCCTTCTCGTGGTCGAAGCGGATCACCTTGACTTTCATCGCGTCGCCGACCTTGCAGATGTCCGAGGGGTGGCCCACCTTGCCGTAGCTCATGTCCGTTATGTGCATCAGGCCGTCGAGGCCTCCCAGGTCCATGAACACCCCGTAGTCCGTGATGTTCTTCACCTTCGCCTCTATGACGTCGCCCTCCTTGATTTTCCCGAGGATCCCCTTTCGAAGCGAGTCGCGCTCCTCCTCGATGGCGGCACGGCGGGACACGACGACGTTGGCCTTCTTCCGGGAGAACTTAAGTATTTTGAAAATACCGGCGAGACCCACGACGGATTCGTTGTCCCGGACGGGGCGGATGTCAACCTGGCTGCCGGGGAGGAACGCCTTGACCCCGATGTCGACCGTGAACCCCCCCTTGACCTTGGCCACGATCGTCCCGGGGACGGTCGTACCCTCGTCGAAGGTCTTCTGCAGATCGTCCCAGACCCTTATCTTAAGCACCTTGTTGCGGGAAAGCAGGACGAACCCAAGTTCCGGGTCGTACCTCTCGACCATGATGTCGATCCGGTTTCCCGGGGAAAGCGCCACGATCTCCTCCGGGGGCAATTCCCCAAGTGGAAGCATGCCTTCGGATTTCCGGTTGATGTCGACCGCGACGTAATCCTTGAGCACCTTGATCACAACCCCGTGGATGATCTGTCCTTCCTCGGGGACCTCGATGCTCTCCTCGTAAAGCTTCGCGAAATCGTCCTCGTTCTTGCCGACCGCCGCGGCGCCTGTGGTACCGCTCTCTTCCCCCCCCCCGGGATGCCTGGCGCTGTTCGGTTTTTCCTCCATCTAAAAACTCCTTAACGGGGTTTATGAAAACGCCGGCTACCGCAATCGTTATCCAGGACGCACCTTCACCGGAAGAAAATATACTATCATTGGTAAAAGGAAACCTGAATCTTTTCTTCCCGCCAGGTCGCGCGAATCCTCGCCAGGAGTTCCTCGATGATCCACTCGGGGGTCGAGGCGCCCGCCGTCACTCCAACGCAGGAGACCCCGTCGAGGGCGTCCGGGGGCAGTTCCCCTGCTGTCTCGATGTGGTGGGTCCGGGGGTTGGACTCCTTGCAGATCTCCGCCAGGCGTCGCGTATTCGCGCTGTTGTATCCGCCCAGTACGATCATCACGTCCGCCTTGCGGGCCACCGCCGTGGACTCCTTCTGTCGAAGGACGGTGGCGTTGCAGATCGTGTTGTAGACCCGGACCTCCTGGATCTTCTTCAGTGCGATGGACACGAACTGCATAAGGTTCTCGAAGGACTGGGTCGTCTGGGCGACGATACCCATCTTCCGGATTCCCGACGACTCCTGGAGTTCGGCCAGGGAGGTGAATATGGGCACCCCGGGCTCTATGTAGCTGATTATGCTCTTCACTTCCGGGTGGTTGGCGTCCCCCACGACGGTCACCGCGTACCCCTGGCGGCTCAGGGAGCGGGCGTGTTCCTGCGCTTTCTTCACGAACGGGCAGGTGGCGTCGATGATCGTCACACCTTTGCCGGCCAGCGCTTCCGCGTCTGGACGGGTGATCCCGTGGGACCGGACGATGACTTTCCCGCACCGGATGTCGTCGACCGACTCGACCACGCGCACGCCCTTTTTCTCCAGTTCCTCCACGGTCTGCGGGTTGTGGATAAGCGGTCCAAGCGAGTAAATGGAGAGGGAGTCGCCGGCCGCTCCGCCCCGCTCCCCGGCCGCCATGGAGGCGGTCTCGTTGGCGATGGAAATTGCGCGCTTGACGCCGAAACAGAAGCCCGCGCTCCGGGCGATGAGTATCCGCTTCAGGCGGGGATCCCCTTTCTCGCCGGTTCCGGGAGGAGCCGGAGCATCTCGTCGACCACCTGCTCCACCGTGAGCGTCGTGGTGTCGATGTAGATCGCCCCGTCCGCCACGCGCAGCGGCGAATGCTCCCGCGTGCTGTCCTGGATGTCCCGCAGGAGGACCTCTTTCAGGACCTCCTCGAAAGCGGGCCCGCCCTCCCCCCATTCGAGGAAGCGGCGCCTCGCGCGGACGGCCGCGGCGGCGTCCAGGAAAAACTTCGCGTCCGCGTCCGGGAAGACCACGGTCCCCGTGTCCCGCCCCTCGAGCACGACGCCCCCACGCTCCCCCATCTTCCGCTGCAGGGCCACCATCGCCTCCCGCACCGGCACGTGGACGGAAACCTCGGACGCGCCCATGCTCATTTCGGGCGTCCGGATCGCCTCGCTCACGTCCTCGCCTGAAAGGACGATCCGCGTACCGCTCCCTTCGCCCGGCCGGAAAACGATGGGTAGATCCGCGCACAGCATTCCCAGCCGCGCCCCGTCGGACCACGGTATCCCCGCCCTGCGGGCGGCCAGCGCGCAGGCACGGTACATGGCCCCGGTGTCGAGGCGGGTCAGGGACGCCCGCTCCGCGAGCCGGCGTGAGACGGTCGTCTTCCCCGCCCCGGACGGGCCGTCGATGGTGAATATCGGCCGTTCCCTCATCCTGGCCCCAGCACCCCGTTCAGCAGGCCGCGAAATCCGGGGAACGAGGTGTCGATGCACGCGGTGTCGGTGACCTCGACGGGGACGCCCGTGGCCGCCGATAGGATGGAAAGGGACATCGCGATCCGGTGGTCGCCTCGGCTGTCGCAACGCACCCCCGGGGATACGGCGGCGGGGCCGTCGATCCAAAGACCGTCTGGGAACTCCCCGCACCGGACCCCGAGCGAGGCGAGCGCGGTCACCATCGAGCCGATCCGGTCGGACTCCTTGACCCGAAGCTCCTCCGCTCCCCGCACGGCGGTTCGCCCCTCCGCGAGCGCGGCGGCCACGCACAGCGCGGGCGCCTCGTCGACGAGCGAGGGGACCTCTTCGGGGGCTATCTCCGTCCCCGTGAGGGGCATCCCGTAAACCACGAGGTCGGCGACCGGCTCCCCCCCCTCCTCGCGCATCGATTCCATCTGGATCTCGGCGCCCATCCGGCGAAGCACGGTGATGAGGCCGGTCCGCAGCGGGTTCACGCCTATCCCCGGCAGGCGCAGCTCCGCGCCGGGGACCGAGGCGGCGAGGACGATGAAAAACGCGGCCGAAGAGATATCGCGCGGGACGATGACGGAAATGGGAAGGAGCCGTCCCACCGGGTGGACCGTCAGCGACCTGCCCTCTCGTACGAGGTTCACCCCCATCGCCTCGATCATCCGCTCCGTGTGGTCCCTCGACGGTAGGGGCTCCACCACGGTGGTCGGCCCGTCGGCGTACAGCCCGGCGAGGAGCACGGCCGACTTGACCTGGGCGGATGCGACGGGCATCTCGTGGCGGATCCCCTTGAGGCTTCCCCCCCTGATGCACAAGGGAGGAAGCGTGTCCCCGCACCTTCCCGTGATCGCGGCGCCCATCCGCCGGAGCGGCTCGACGATCCTCTTCATCGGGCGGCGGCGCAGGTACCGGTCGCCGGTGACTACCGTCATGAACGGCTGGGCCGCGAGGATCCCGGAGCCGATCCGGAGGGTGGTCCCGGAGTTCCCGGCGTCGATCACGTCCGCGGCCTCGGAAAGCCCCCGGAACCCGACTCCCTCCACGCGGAGGTCCGTCGGGGTCTCCTCGACGATCCGGGCTCCCAGGGCCCGCATCATCCCGATCGTGGACAGCGTGTCCTCGGCGTGGAGGAAGCCTTCGATCCGGCTCTCCCCGTCCGCGATCGCGGACAGCATCACGGCCCTGTGGCTGATCGACTTGTCCCCGGGGACTTCCACCGTCCCGGAAATCCTGACTCCGCCATTCATTGGTTCACAGCCCGTCCCTGGTTTTCTTCGCCTTGCCGAAATACGCGAGCAGGCCGCCGGCGTCCTTCCGGCGGATGAGGATTTCGAGCAGCGCGAGATTCTTCCTGTAGTGGCCGAGCGCGCGAAGGACCTCCCCCCGGTTCTGAAGCATGATGTCCTTCCACATCCCCGGGTTGCTGGAGGCGATCCGCGTGAAGTCGCGAAAACCGCCGGCAGAGTAGCCCAGCGGCACCTTCGAGTCGAGGGTCGCAACCG
>JAKALO010000209.1 GCA_021824125.1 Deltaproteobacteria bacterium
TGTCGGCGACTCCGTCGTGCGGAGGATCAAGCAGATCCTGGAGATCGTCGGGTTCGAGCCGGAGACCAACGAGCTCATCACGAACACGGTCTACGAGTGGGACCCCTCGAAGGACGCGTTCAACTTCAAGGGACACTCGTTCCTTTTCGACAACCTGATGGAACTGAAGAACCTCACCCACGAGGAGATGGACGCGGAGTTCCAGCGCCGCGTCGCGGTGGTGAAGTATCTGGTCGAGCAGAAGATGACCGACCACCGCCAGATCTGGAAGATGGTCACGAGCTACTATAGGGACGCGACCGAGGTCATGACCCAGATCGGCTACCGACCGGAGGTGGCTGCGTAGATGAGCCCCGAATCGATCGACACCTTCCACCGGATGGAGCAGGAACGGAAGACGCTCTACCGGACGCACGCCCAGGTCGTCAAGGTCGACGAGCGGGTCCACCGCGCCGTCCGCCTGAAGAAGGGGACGCAGCCGGACTTCGCGGGGCTCTCCTCGCTACAGGCCGCCGCCTGGCGGATGTTCAAGGACCGGGTGCGCGGGCACCCGGACCCGCTCCTCGAAGAGGAGCTCCCCCGGGCGCACATGCGCATCCGCGCCGACGAGTACCAGGCCTACGTGATGTTCCTGCAGTGGATCGTGCTCCTTCCGGCGGCCCTCGTGCTCGCCGGGGTCGTGGTCCTCGTCCTCGGGGTCCTGGCGGGCTCCTGGATCCTGGCGATCGTCCTCGCGATCGTGGTCGCGCTCATCATGGTCGCGGTCATCCCCGTCGTCCTGAAATCGGCCCCGCACAGCCGGTCGAAGTCACGGGCGAAGAAGATCGATGCGAAGATCTCGGCCGCCATGAGCTTCGTCTCGGCGATGGCGTCGGCCGATGTCAACATCGATGCGATCTTCAAGGAGCTCGGGGAGCAGAAGATCTACGGGCAGGTGGCCGAGGAGGCCGCCTGGATCACCCGCGACACCGAGCTGCTCGGGATCGATATCCTGACGGCCATCAAGCAGGGCGCGAACCGCACGCCCTCCAAGCGGTTCCAGGACTTCCTGCAGGGCGTCGTCACCACCGCCACCAGCGGAGGGCTGCTCAAGCCCTACTTCCTGCTCAAGGCCGAGCAGTACGAGCGGGAGAACAAGCTCGACCTGCTGAAGCGCGTCGAGAGCATGGGACTCCTGGCGGAGATCTTCGTGACCACGATCGTCGCGTTCCCCCTGTTCCTGGTCATCATGCTCTCGATCTTCGCGGTCGTGGGGAACTACGGCCAGCAGGTGCTCACCTTCCTCTGGGCGATCGTCGGGATCATGATCCCGCTCGGTCAGTTCGGATTCATCACGATCATGTATCTGGCAGCGAACGAGGGGAAGTGACATGGCGACCGCGAACGTGAAGATCCAGGCGCCCGCGGCGGGCCACAGCGCGCCCAAGAGCGTGTCGAAGGCCACGGGATCGGTGGTCCCGGTCCTGACCGCCAAGACGTCACGGAAGGCTGCCGTCGGGTTCCGGACGATCTACATCCTGTACATCGGCATCGCCGCTTTCGCCCTCTGCATCGGTCTCGCGATCGCCGCCGGGGCGGGAGCGAGCGCGCTCACGCTGGCCCCGGGAGAGGACCAGCCGGGCGCCACGTTCCACGTAAACGCCTTCATCGACTGGCTCGTGATCGGAGGGCTCGCGATCCTGCTGCCCTACGGGATCATGGCGGACCGCCAGGCCCGGATCACGGCCGACATCGAGGCCCGGCTCCCGGACTTCCTCCGTGATGTGGCCGAGGCCGGCCGGTTCGGCATGACCCTGCCTGAGGCCATCATCGTCGCGAGCAAGGGCCGCTACGGCCGCCTGACGGACGAGATCAAGCGGATGGCGAGCCAGCTGGAGTGGGGGGTTCCCGTCGCCCACGCCCTGACGCTCTTCCAGGAGCGCATCGACACCCCGCTCACGCGGCGTGTGGTCTCGATCATCATCAAGGCCAACGAAGCGGGAGGCAACGTCGCGGACGTGCTCACCATGGTCGCCCACGACACCCGCGAGACGCAGCTCAACGAGGAGCAGCGGAAGATCACGATGCTGACCTACCTGACGGTGATTTACATCTCCTTCGGAGTGTTCCTGGCCACGATCATCATCATGGCCACCACCTTCCTTCCCCAGATGGTCACGGCGGGGGCCG
Organism: Deltaproteobacteria bacterium; assembly: GCA_021824125.1. Lineage (GTDB taxonomy): Bacteria > Desulfobacterota > Deferrimicrobia > Deferrimicrobiales > Deferrimicrobiaceae > JAKALO01. The sequence continues at coordinate 2,170 of JAKALO010000209.1, forward strand.
GGCTCCAGTCCTCCAGCGCCAGCGCGGCGGGGGCGGGCGTGGGCATCTCCATCCAGTTCATCCCGGCCGTGTTCCTGGCCTTCCTCGCGGCCGTCATCGTCCACGCGGTCGGGGACGGGATGATGGCGGGCGTCATCCACTCGGGCCGGATCTCCGAGGGAATGATGCACGGGGGGATCATGCTCGCGGTAGGGTGGGCCTTCATGCGCTTCGTCGTGCCCCCGGTGGTGCTCCCGTCCTGAGCGAGAAGGAGAAGGTGCAACGATGAGCGCAAGCGGGTCCCGGAGAAAGGGAAAGTCGGACGCGCCGGCGGTGCGACCCTCGGCGAACGTCCCCACCGTCGAGCGGCGGAAGAAGATCTTCTTCCCGCTGCACCTGAAGGTCTCCTCGACCCTCAACCGAGGCGACAAGTCGTTCCCGCGCCAGGTGAAGATGGCGCAGCTCACCTACGCGACGAGCGGTTCCGTCCCGACCCCCAAGCCCGCGCTCCCTGACGCGGACACGACGGAGATCGAGACCTATCCCATCCGTGAGCCCTACGCCTACGTCCGGATCACGTTCAACAACGCCCGGAACGAATACATGTACGAGGTCATCGAGCCTCCCCTGACCCCGGTCGAGGAGGAGCTCCTCACCCGTCTCAAGGTGGCCCTCATCGACCGTTTCCAGCCGCTGCCCGAGGTCGACCCGCAGACCAAGCGGCGGGAGATGCGGCGGATGGTGGACAACCTGCTCCGGGAGTGGGAGCTCTCCCCGGCACCGGTCACCAAGGGCCGCGTGCTCTACTACCTCGAGAGGGACTTCATCGGGTACGGTCTGGTCGACGTCCCGATGACGGACACCGAGGTCGAGGATATCTCGTGCGATGGGGTCGGCGTCCCCATCTACATCTACCACCGCAAGCACCAGTCGATCCGCTCGAACATGAAGTTCACGAACGAGTCGGAGCTGGACGCCTTCGTCATCTGGCTCGCCCAGCGCTCAGGGAAGCACATCTCGATCGCGAGCCCCGTCCTGGACGCGACGGTCCCCGACGGCAGCCGTCTCCAGGCGACGCTCGGGGTCCACGTCACGAAGAAGGGCTCGACGTTCACCATCCGGCGG
>JAKALO010000049.1 GCA_021824125.1 Deltaproteobacteria bacterium
TTCCCCGAGCGACCGGGAGAAGGTGAGGAACGATCCGGCGATAAGCCCTTCCTTTATGGAAGGGAGGGTGACGAGGAAAAACACCTGCCACTCCCCGGCGCCGAGCGTCCGCGCGGCGTCCTCCCCGGAGCGCGGCGCGGATTCCAGGACCGCGCCTACGGCCCGGACCATGAACGGGAAGGTGACGAAGACGTGGCCCAGGAGCAGGCCCGGGAAGGAGAACATGATCTGGATATTTCGTTCGCTGAAAAATTTTCCTGCCGGCCCGAAGGGGCCGTAGAGCAGGAGGAGCGCGAAGCCGGTGACCACCGTGGGGATGGCCAGGGGGATGTCCACGAGGGCGTTGACGGCCCGACGGCCCGGGAACCGGTACCGGGTGAGGACGAAGGCCATCGCGGTCCCGATCACCCCGTTCAGGGCGGTCGTGGCCAGCGCGACCCACGCAGTCAGCCGCAGCGCGCCGAGCGCGCCCGGTTCCAGGAGCCGGTCCCGGAAGATCCCGATCCCTTCCCGCACCGCGTACTGGTTGAGCGAAACCAGCGGAAACAGGATGAGCACGAAGAACAGCCCGATCGCGGCGGCGAACACCGACCACCGCACCAGGGAATCGAGGTTCCGGAACCGGACGGGGCTCATGCGATCATTTCTGCTGCGTTTTCTTCCACGCGTTTTCGATGATGTTCCTGCGCGCGCTCTTCCATCCGCCGAGGTCGTCCACAGTGAACGGTTCGGCCACTACCGCGTATTTAGCGTGAAACTCCTTTTCCACCCTCGGGTCCACAGACCGGAACCCGTATTTGGCGTACGCCCGCTGCGCCTCCGATGTGTAAAGAAACTTGATGAGCTCGCCGACGGCGTGCTCCTGCTCCGGGCGGATATTCTTGTCGATCCGGGCGACCTTCCACTCTGTTTCGATCGTCTTCCTCGGAACGGAGATCCCGTAGTCGCGCCCCTTCAGTTTCTCGAGCAGCGCCTCGTTCTCGTAGGTCACGATGGCGTCGCCGAAGCCCGCGTCGAACTGGACGAAGGTCTGCCGCGCGGATTCGGGCTGGGCGATGACGTTCTTCCCCACGGCGGAGAGGAGCTTCACACCGTCATCCTCCGGTGTGAAGGTGAGCTTCGAAAGGTTCGCCCCGGCGCCGTAGATCGCGAAGATCGACCACTGGGCGCCGCCCGAAGTGTCGGGGCTCGCATGGAGGACCTTGACGCCCGGCTTCGCAAGGTCCTGGAATGTCAACAGCCCCTTCGGGTTGTCCTTCCTGGTGACGAACACGATCACCGACTTGATGACGGAGCCCTTGTTGGTATTCTTCTTCCAGTCGGAGGAGATGAGTCCCTTCTCCTTCAGTTGGTCCAGATAAAGCTCCGAGGAGAGGACCGCCACCTGCACCGGCGACCCGCCGAGGATCTGGTTCTTCAGCGTCCCGGATCCCGCAAAGGAAGCGCTGACGTCCACGTCCTTCCCGAACTTCTCCTTGTAATATTTCCTGAAGGCCGGAAGGATTTCCTTCGTCGTCGCATCCTCCGTCACGCAGCAGGAGTTTATGGTCAGGTTGATCGTTTCCGCGTTCGCCGACGTTGCAAGGAGCACCATTGCCACGAGAACCCAAAGCGCCCTTCTCATACTGCCTCCACTAATAAGATGTTTTTTATAGAGTTTATCTGTTCGGAAAGCCCCACGCGATTGCACGGTATACTATATAAACCCTATAGGATGAGTAGCATATGTATGGGCCAGGCAGTTGTCAAGCGGAAAAAATCGGACACCATCACATCATCAACTCAAACTTCTGCCAGGTCGGCGTCATACCGCGCCGAATCGACATCCTTACATCCATTGACGGCGTCGATTTCGACGAAGCCTGGCGCGACCGTACGGAAGTCGATATCGAAGATCTCAAGGTTCCCGTGATCGGACGGCTGCACCTGATCCGGAACAAGAAGGCGGTGGGGAGGCAGCAGGACCTTGCCGACATCGCGAGGCTGGAGGGCGGGGACGAATGAAACCCACCTCTGGATGAAACCTAAATCTTGCCATCCTCCGGTTGGGTCTGCCATAATCGTCTGACGATGATTTTTCGCCGGTCCGTCATCAAGGGTTCCATATCCCTTCTCCTGATTGCAGGCGTTCTTCTGATGGGAAGCGGAGCGTGGGCCGCACACGACTATTGCGGGCATCCTTCCGAATCCCGTCGGGCCGCTGACTCCGACTCGGGGACGTCCCCATCGGACAGCGATTGCGCCTGCGTCTGCTGCCAGGCGGACACCGTGATATCTTTTCCCCACCCCATCCTGTTCCAGTTCGATCCCCTGTGGACCATCGAGACCACCGAGGAATTCGGTTCCTCCCGGGCCGAAACCGACATCTTCCGACCTCCGCTCGCCTGATCTTTCCCCCGGTTTTTCCCTGAAGTTCCCGTTCGCGATCTGATCACACGACGGGTTTTCCCGTCGCGGAGGTGCCCCTTGCTGCGTTATCCGCTGTGGCGGGGACCGGGAGCGCTCCTGGCCCTGCCTGCATTATTGTTGTTACTGCCGCTGTTGCCCGTATCGAAAGCGCGTGGCGAGTCGGCGGCGCCCCTTACGTTGTCGCATGCGGTGGATTCCGCTCTCCGCAATCACCCGCAACTCGCCGGGTACCCGCTGGAAATCCAGGCGCTCGAAGGGCGTGTCGTTCAGGCGTCCCTGCGCCCAAACCCGGAGTTGTCCGTGGACGTCGAGAACGTATGGGGGGATCTCCCCGGTACGAGCCTGTCCGAGACGACCTACGGGATCAGCCAGCCCCTGGAGCTCGGGAAGCGATCCGCCCGGATCAGGAAGGCCGAGGCAGAGAGGGAAGTGATCCGGCGGGAGTTCGAAATCGCCCGGTTGAACGTCGTGGCGGATGTGAAGCGGGCCTTCATCAACTTCCTCTCGGCCCGGAAAAAACACGAGCTGAACCGGGAAGCGCACGGGATCGCGTCGCTGCTGGCGGACGCGGTTTCCGACAGGGTGGCGGCAGGGGCGGTTTCTCCCATAGAGGAGGCCCGGGCCAAAGTCACGCTTGCCGTTTCATCCGCGGACCAGGAGCGATCGGCAAGGGAGGTGGAGACGGCTCGCCGGGAACTGGCTGCCGCAATGGGGGAGTCGACCCCCTCGTTCGATTCCCTGTCCGGAGACCTTGAAGAGGATCTCTCCGTCCCTGCGGGAGATAACGCCGCGGCACACATTGCGTCCACTCCGGACGTGACCCGATGGGTCGCGGAGGCGGAACGTCGAAGCGCCGTCCTGAATGCGGAGCGCAACCTGGCTGTGCCGGATGTGACCCTGAAGGGCGGTATCAAGCGCTTAAGGGAGACTTCCGAAAACACCTTTGTGCTCGGGTTCTCCGTTCCCCTGCCCTTGTTCCACAGGAACCAGGGTGCGATCCGGGAGGCGGAGGCGCAAAGGGCCAAGGCGCACACGGAGCGGAAAGCCACGGAGGTGCTTCTGCATTCACAGGTGGGACAGCGCCGGGCCGCGCTTGCGGCGGCCGCGCGGGAAGCCTCCCTCCTTCGGCAGGATGCCCTCTCGAACGCTCAGAGCGCCTACGAAGCCGTCAGCGAGGGATACCGTCTCGGGAAATTCCGGTATCTGGACGTGCTGGACGCCGGCAAGGCGCTGGTCGAAACGCGCCTGCGCTACCTGGATGCCCTGACGGCCCTGAACCTGGCCAGGGTGGATCTCGATCGTTTGCTTGTCATACGGGAATCACCGGGCAGGGGAAGCCCGGAAGCCAATAAAGGAGCAACACGATGAAAATCGGAAAAATCGTCCTGATAACGATATTGCTTGGAATCGCCTGCATGCCGGCCCATGCCGTTTCGGAAAAATCCGACCTCGACCGCCCGGTGGAGGAGATGTGGAGGGAGAAATGCGAGCACGACATTCTCCAGTTCACTTGCGAAGAATGCCGCTACGAGCTGGGGACGGTGAAGCTGGTACCGGATCTGCTGGCCGGGAACGGTAAGTCCGGCATCGTGGCGGCCGGAAAGGCGGGAAGCCGCAAGGTTTCGGAGGCGCGGACCTTCACGGGAGAGGTGAAGCTCAGCGAAGGGAAAACCGTCCATGTGGCGGCGCCGCTGCCGGGCGTGGTCCGCAAGGTGTTCGCGGACATCGGCGCAACGCTTGCGGAAGGCGCCCCGCTGTTCGAGATCGACAGCCACGATGTGGCCGAATCCAAGGGGGACTACCTGAAGAAGGCGGCTGCCCGGGACCTTGCGAAAGCTACGGCGGACCGGGAAGCGATGCTCTTTTCCAGGAAGATCTCGGCGCAAGTAGAGGTGCAGGAGGCCCAGGCGCGTCTGGCCTCGGCGGAAATCGAGGCGGCCAACGCCCGCAGCCGCCTGCTTCGATTCGGACTCCCGCAAGCGGAAATCGAAGCGCTGGACCCGAAATCCCCCGATACGATGTCGGGGCACCTCACGGCGCGCGCCCCCCAGGGGGGCGTCGTCATTGAGAGGCACGTCAGCGTGGGGGAACGGGTGGAGCCGGGTAAGGATCTCTTCCTGCTGTCGGATCTCTCCGAGGTGTGGGTGTGGGCCGACCTGCGGGAAAGCGAAGTCCCTGCCGTGTTCGGCAGGGTCAACGGCGGCGTGAAGTTTGCCGCCGAGGTGCGGTCTCCCGCAGGCGGGAAGCCGTACCGGGGAACGCTTGACGTACTCTCCGGGACGATGAACGAGCAGACGCGCACAGTGAAGGCCCGTATCGTCGTTCCCAACCCCGACGGGCACCTCCGCCCCGGGATGTTCGTGAACATCCGGGTATTCCTACCCGGCGGCGGTAACGTCATCGCAGTGCCGAGGGTGGCCGTGCTCTCCGACGAGGGGAGGACGTTCGTTTTCGTTCACAAGGATGGCGACTACTGGATCCGGCGTCCCGTGACCCTCGGGAGGCGTCTCGGAGACATGGTGGAGGTCCGGGGCGGCCTCGCCCCCGGGCAGAGGATCATCACTGACGGGTCGTTCCTCCTGAAATCCGACGTCCTGCGCGGGAAAATGGGCGCAGGGTGCGCGGACTGAAGGGGGCCCCATGCGCGCTTTCATCGAGTTCCTCCTCCACCGGCGGATCCTCGTCCTGGCCCTGACCGGCATCCTTGCGATCGGCGGGGTGATCGCCTGGACGAGGCTCCCCATCGACGCGTTTCCGGATGTTTCCAACGTCCAGGTGATGATCCTTGCGGAGGCGCCAGGATTTTCCGCCGTGGACGTGGAACAGCAGGTCACCTACCCGATCGAACAGCAGATGGGAGGGGTCCCGAAGGTGACCCAGGTCCGCTCCCTGTCGAAAGCCGGCCTGTCCCAGGTCGTTGTGGTCTTCCGGGACGAGGTCGACATCTATTTCGCCCGGCAGCAGGTCTTCGAACGCCTTCAGGCGGCCAGGGAGAGTCTTCCCGGTGGAATCTCGCCGGAATTGGGCCCCGTCAGCACCGGCCTGGGGGAAATCTTCCAGTACACCCTCGAGGGAGAAGGGCTCTCCCCGATGGAGCTCCGGACGATCCAGGACTACTTCGTGGCTCCCCAGTTCAAGCCGATTCCGGGCGTGAACGAGGTCAACAGCTTCGGGGGGTTCGTCAAGCAGTACCACGTCCTTGTACGGCCGGACGCGCTACTGAAATACGACCTCTCCCTTCGGCAGGTCGTGGAGGCGCTGGAGAAGAACAACGCCAACGCCGCCGGCGGATTCATCGTCCGGGGGTGGGAACAGACCTATGTGCGGGGGCTCGGGCGGCTTTCCGGGCCCGGGGACGTCGGCAACGTCGTTCTCAAGGCGCAAGGCGGGGCTTCCGTGCACGTGCACGATGTAGCGGACGTGGTCGTCGGACCACAGCCGCGCCAGGGCGCGGTGACCCGGGACGGCAAGGGCGAAGTGGTGGCCGGGATGGTCATCATGCTTCGGGGTGAGAACTCCAGGGAGATCGTAACGAGGGTCAAGGAGGCCATCCCCGCCATCCAGAAGAGCTTGCCTTCGGGCGCGCGCCTGAATGTCTTCTACGACAGGACCTCCCTGATCGAGGCGTGCATCCGGACGGTCGTCAACGCCCTGATGGAGGGCGGGATCTTCGTCGTCATCGTCCTGTTCCTGTTCCTGGCCGAGCTGCGCACCGCCCTGATCGTCGTGGCGTCCCTTCCGCTGACGTTCCTGGCCACCTTCCTGGTGATGGGTTGGGCAGGACTTTCCTCGAACCTGATGAGCCTGGGGGGGCTGGCCTTTTCGGTCGGGATGATGGTCGACGCGTCGATCGTCATCGTGGAGAATATCCGGCGTCATTTCTCGGAACCGCACGAAGGGACGTTCCGGATGCAGGTGACGGCCCGCGCCGTGGAGGAGGTGGCTCGCCCGGTCGCCTTTTCCGTGCTCATCATCGGCATCGTCCTGGTCCCGCTGTTAAGCATGCAGGGGATCGAGGGGAAGATGTTCGCCCCGCTCGCGCTGACGATGATTATCGCCATGCTGGCATCGCTGGTAGTCGCTCTGACCATCGTACCCGTTCTCTCCGGCATGGTCCTGAAGCAGGAGCAGGAAAAGGAAAAGGAGTTCGGACTCGTGCGACGGTTCCACCGGGGGTACTTTAAGGTGCTGGTCGCGGCCCGAAAGAAGCGCGCGATCACCCTCGGCGTTTCGGTGCTCGCCCTTGTCGTCGCGGGGATCGCGGCGACCCGGATCGGCACCGAGTTCATGCCGCCCCTGGACGAAGGGGCCATCGCCGTCAACGTCGTGCGGTTGCCGAACGCCTCCCTCGAAGGGTCGGTGTCCGTTTCGTCATACGTCGAGAAACGGCTTCTCGAATTTCAGGAAGTGGCGACGGTCGTGAGCAAGACCGGGCGCGCGGAAATTTCTGAGGACCCCATGGGGCCCGAGCAGACCGATGTCTTCATCATGTTGAAACCCCGGAAGGAGTGGAAGGCGGGCCGGAACAAGGCGCAACTGGTCGAAGCCATCGGGGACGAGCTGGCCTCCATCCCCGGGATACGCCCTTCCTTTTCGCAGCCCATCGCTCTCCGGGTGAACGAGCTGATCTCGGGCGTTAAAAGCGACCTCGCCGTCAAGGTATACGGGTCCGACCTGGAGAAGCTCAAGGGGTACGCGGACCGGATCGCGGCGACATTGACGGGGGTCCGCGGGGCCACGGACGTGAAGGTGGAGCAGGTCTCCGGAATGGACCAGGTGGAGGTGGCGCTTAACCGGCAGGAGATGGCCCGATACGGGATCAACGTGGCCGACGTAAACGAGATCGTCGAGACGGCCGTCGCCGGGAAAGAGGCCACGCGGATCGTCGACGGGCAGATGAGGATCGCGGCGGTTGTCCGATTCCCTGAGGCGTACCGGAGCGATATCGACGACCTGGGGGGGATTCTCGTTCCGGGAGGAGGGGGAGGGAAAATTCCCCTCGGCCGTCTCTCGAAAATCTCCGTTGTCGAGGGACCGGCCCAGGTCAGTCGGGAAAAGGGGATGCGCCGTGTCGCCGCGGAAGTGAACATCCGGGGGCGGGACCTGGGTGGGTTCGTGGCGGATGCCAAGGAAAAGCTTGCGGGCCTGGAAAAGGAACTTCCTCCCGGGTATTTCCTCGAATACGGCGGACAGTTCGAAAACCAGCAGCGGGCTATGCGCCGGCTTTCGATCGTGGTTCCGATCGCGCTCCTCATCATCATGCTTCTCCTGTACCTGGCCCTTGGCTCGATCCGGGACTCCCTGCTGGTCGTCCTCATCCTCCCGTTCGCGCTCGTCGGCGGGGTCATAAACATCTGGCTCTTTGGAATCAATTTGTCCGTCTCGGCGGCCGTGGCGTTCATCGTCCTGCTGGGGGTCGCGGTCCAGAACGGTGTGGTCCTGATCACTTTCTTCCGGCAATTGCGGGAGCAAGGCAGATCCGTGGAAGATACGGTTACGACCGGCTGCAACCTCCGGTTCCGGCCGCTGTTGATGACGGCGCTCACCTCCTTCATCGGTCAACTGCCGTTGCTTTACGCGACGGGTTCCGGGGCGGACATCCAGAAACCCCTCGCCGTGGTCGTGATGGGAGGGCTTGTCACATCGACCATGCTGACCCTGATCGTCCTGCCGACGGTCTACGACTGGTTCGAAAGCCGGGCCGAGGCCCGGGAGAACAAGCCGGGAGAGCAAGAAGGCGGCGGCACGAATTCGGCCTGAGACGGGACTTACGGGTGGAGGAGCGTGTGCGCCTGCCGGTACGCCTCCACCAGGGTGGATAGCGGCATGTCGGTCTGCCAGTGCCCGGTGACCCGGGCGACACCCCACAGGAAGAAGATCGTCCCCAGGCCGGCCGCAGGGATAAGCCAGGGGGACCAGGACTCCCGTCCTTTCCTCGTAACCGTCAGGCAGTCCTGCACCGGGCAGGAAGTGACGCAGGACATGCAGCCGGTGCATTCCGGTGTCCAGACGGAATTTTTCTTATGGACCGCGATCTCCACGGGGCAGGCGCGTGTGCACGCCTTGCAGTCGGTGCAGACGTCCTTGTCCCGGACGACCCGATGCGGGGAAGCCCAGCTCACCAGCCCCAGCAGCGCCCCGTAGGGGCACAGGTACCGGCACCAGAAATGCTTGATGACGATAGACAGCGCGGCCAGCACGATCAGGGTGATCGCGGCCGTTCTGGAGAGGTCCGTGAAGAAGAGGAGCATCTTCGCGTCCGCGGCGTAATTGTACGTGGATGTCATGAATTTGTGGATCGCCACCTTGTCCATCCCGATGACGATCGCCCAGAAGAAAAACGCCAGGATCAGGTATTTAAGCGAGGTGAGCGCCAGGTCCACGCCGTCGTTCACGACTGTCACTCTCTTGCTGCGCTTCCATAATGTTTTCTTCCCAACCCACTCCAGCGCGCGCGAGATCCCGCCCACCGGGCAGACCCAGGAACAGAAGACCTTCCGCGCCAGGAAGGAGGAAACGATGGCGGCGATGAGGATCGTGAGCCCCGCCGGGTGGACCTCGTCGTAGTTGCCGGTGAGAAGGAGCCTTTTCAGCCCCATCAGCGCGCTGATCGGTAGGAACCCTTCCACGGCGGGGGGACGGTGCGCGGTGATCGGCCCGCCGGACACGACCTGCCGGTAAAAAGAATGGAATTCGATCCCGGCGAGTGCGAAAAAAAGGACGTAGGCCGCCTGCACCATCCCGCGGAGGTTCGGGAGAAACCTGTACGGGTTGCGCCACCGGGCGGCGCTTGCGGCGTGTGCCCGCGTGGCTGAGGCGGTCTCGTTCATCGACGCATTACCTCGGGGCGATGGGATCGCCGGCCCGGCGACGGCCCGGCGGCGGCAGTTACATGTTCCACCATCTTACCTCCTCCTTCCTTGACCTGCCTCAAACCCGGCAAGTACACTGAATCCCGTATCCCCGCGAAAGAAGGGAGCGGCATCGGGATGACCCTGATCGCCGAAGTGTTCGTTGCGGATGTTCTGGGCAAGGCGGTCCTCGACCCGCTTGGCGAGGAGATCGGCCTGCTCCGCGACATCGCGGTGGAGGGGGGGGCGCCGTTTCCCCGGGCGGCGGGCCTCGTCCTGGAAAAGAAGAAGAAGATGTGGTTCCTCCCCTGGTCGGACCTGGGAATCTTCAACCGCCGGATCATCTCGTCCCGGAAACGCGAGAGCGATCTCTCCGAGTTCCACCCTTCCCCCGACATGCTCCTCATCGGCAAGGACCTCCTCGACAAGCAGATCGTCGACATCAACGGCGCAAAGGTCGTGAGGGTCAACGACGTCAAGCTGACGGAGGAGGGAGGGTCGGCCTGCGTGACGGACGTGGACGTCGGCGTCCTGGGGATCCTGCGGCGGCTGGGGGTGGAGCGTCGGGGTGCCGCGTTTTTCAAGACGATCCGCCATCCGCTCAAGCACCAGCTCATCTCCTGGGAGTTCATCCAGCCCCTGGAGAGCCGGCTCGATCCCCTGACGCTGTCCGTGTCGCGGGAAGCCATCTCGAAGATCCACCCGGCCGACATCGCGCAGATCATCAGCGGGATGTCCCCCGACGAGCGGAAGGGGTTCTTCGAAAAGCTCGATCTCGAGACGGCGGCGGAGGCTCTGCACGAGCTGGAGCCGGAGGTACAAGCTGACCTTATCTCCGACATGGACAAGGAGCAGGCGGCCGACGTCATCGAACGGATGCCCCCCGACGAGGCGGCCGACGTCATCGCCGACCTGCCCGCCGAGAAGGCGCAGGAGCTCCTCGGTTTGATGGAAAAGGAGGAGGCGGAGGACATCCACGAGCTGCTCGGCCACGAGGAGGACACGGCCGGCGGATTGATGACCAACGAGTACCTCGCGTACCCCCCGGACCTCACGGTCGGCGAGGCGCTCGCGCGGTTCCGCAAGGAGGCCCCGGAGATAGAGGCGGTCTACCACATCTACCTGGTGGAGGACGATAAGTTGCGGGGGGTCATCGACCTGCGGGACCTGATCCTCGCGGATCAATCACGGAGGCTGAACGAGCTGGAGCGCGCCACCCTCATCACGGTCCACCCCGGGGCCGGCCAGGAATCGGTGGCGGAGCTGATCTCCAAGTACAACCTCCTCGCGCTGCCCGTGGTGGACGAGGAGAACTGCATGCTGGGCGTCGTGACCGTGGACGACGTCGTGGACCTGCTCCTGCCCCCCGCTTCCCGCCGCAAGCGCCGAAAAATGTAACTCAAAAACAGGGACGTTCTTAAAAACTCGAAGACGAGTACCTTCCCGGACGTTTACGCAAGGCTTATGAGGGACGGCAGGCCGGGAAAAACGGTGACGATCAGCAGGACGACAGTCAGGGCGATCATTATTACCGTGGTCGCCCAAGCGATCCCGTTGAACGCCTTCGTGTTGACGTAATCCCCCATCAGGTCCCGGTCGTTGATGAGTTTCAGCATGAAGACCAGGACGAACGGCAGGAGGATCCCGTTGCCGACCTGGGATAGGTACATAATGGTTATGAGGGGGGCGTTCGGGACGAGCACGAGCAGCGCGCCGAGCACGATGAGCCCCGTGTACAGCCAGAAGAAGTGTGGTGCCGTCCGGAAATCCTTGTCGATGCCGGATTCCCACCCCATTCCCTCGCAGACGGAGTAGGCGGTCGCAAGCGGCAGGATCGACGCGGCGAACAGCGAGGCGTTCGCAAGGCCGATGGCGAACAGGATCGAGGCGTATTCCCCCGCGAGGGGCGCGAGGGCCAGGGCGGCATCCTTCGCGTCGGTGATCCGGACTCCCGCGGCGAACAGGGTCGCGCCGCAGGCGACCATGATGGATAGGGCCACCACGTCCGTCACGAAGCATCCCACGATAACGTCGGCGCGGCAGTACCGGTACTCCTCGACCTGGATGTTCTTCTCGACGACCGCGGACTGCAGGTAGAACTGCATCCACGGCGCGATCGTCGTGCCGACCATGCCGATCAGCAGCATGACGTAGGCCGCGTCCATCCGCAGGGCGGGCATCACGAGGTTCAGGGCCACCGTCCCCCAGGGGGGGTGCCCCATCCATGCCGAGACGGCGTAGGTGAAATAGATCGTGGCCGCGATCAGGAAGATCTTCTCCACGATCCGGTAGGTACCCTTGACGACGAGGAACCAGACGGCGACGGCGCCGATTGGAACGGAAATGTACTTGCTGACCCCGAAGATTTCCAGCGCGGCGGCCCATCCGGCGAACTCCGCGACCGTGTTTCCCAGGTTGGCGACGAGAAGCGCGCTGAGGAGGAAGAAGGTCGGCTTGACCCCGAACTTTTCCCGTATGAGGTCCGCAAGGGTTTTCCCCGTGACGACGCCCATCCGGGCCACCATCTCCTGGACGACGATGAGGGCCGCGGTGATGGGGATCAGCGTCCACAGGAGGGCGTACCCGTAATGCGCCCCCGCGATCGAGTAAGTCGCTATCCCGCCTGCGTCGTTGTCGACGGACGCCGTGATGATCCCGGGTCCGAGCACGGCCAGGAAGACCAGGAACTTCTTTTTGTCGGGCTTCCGGAAACGCAACGGCCCCCCTCGTTGTCGAGTGCAACTTATCAAAAATATCATGTTCGTCGCGGGGTTGGCCACCGAAATGGGGAACACTTCCCCCACCCGTTTACGCGAATCGCGATATAATAATTCCCGTTCCAGGGGAATCCTTACGGCCCCGCGAGTGGCGGATGCGATGCGCAGGGGGTGCGCGTCCACAGGTTACGTTTTCTCCGCTTTCGCGCTGGCGCAGAAGGAGGGGCGGGCATGGGTAAGACGATGGCGGCGGGTTTGCTGGTCCTGCTTGCGGCCGGGTCGGCATTCGCATCCGAGGACATTGCGGTGTGGAAAGGCAGGAAAGCCGCCGATGCGCTCACCCGGAATCTCCAGGGACGGATGCTGGAAGCCATGGCGGAGTCCGGCCCCATGGGCGCGATCTCGATTTGCGCCTACCAGGCACAGGCGACCAAGATCCACCTGGAGAGAAAGGAGGGGGTGACCGCGAAGAGAACCTCCCTGCGGCTCCGAAACATGGAGAACGCCCCGGACGACTATGAAATGGGGATGCTGAACCGCTTCAAAACAACGACGATGACAGCCGGCTTCCAGGAGGAACGGATCGAACTCCTGGTGAAGGGGGGAGCGAAGATCTACCGCTACACGAGACCGATATTCATCGACATGTCCTGCCTCCCATGCCACGGGGCGCGCGAACAGATGCAGGAAGACATTCGAGCGTATCTCGACGAGAGGTACCCGGGGGACCAGGCAACCGGGTACATGGAAGGCGACATCCGGGGTATCGTCAGCGTCACGATTCCAGAGTAGGGTTTGCGACAGGGAACCACTATTTTCCTGGTTAAGATGGCTTTCCGAGGTGTTACAGGAAAGGGGGTGATCTCCGTGCCGGATTCTTGTCGACCGTTCCGTCCCTCGCGATGAGGCGGCGGGCGCCCCGCCGGTCGGCGGGGAATTGAAGTCGAGATGCGTCACCAACACAATTCGCGAAAGGAGATCACTCCCGATGTCCGAAGGAACCCCCGTATCCGAACTGTCCCGTAGCGACTTCCTGAAACTTGCCGGCCTCTCCGCGCTGGTCCCTCTTCTTGGCGGCGTAAACCCCGCTTCCGCCGCGGAAGGGAAGGCCGAACGCCTCTACGTCGTCACCCACGCGGACGACGACGTGGACCGCGCGGCGCTCGCGCTGATCCTTGCGTCCGTCGACGCGAAGAAGATCGGCAGGGAACTTCCCGGTGTCACCATCTGGTTCATCCTGCAGGGAGCGAAACTCTGCAGGAAAGGGGCGGCGGAAAAACTCACTTCGCCCGTCTTCAGGAAATTCGGGACCCTGGCCGACATACTAACGACGTCGACGAAAGCCGGAGCGAAGCTTGCGGCGTGCCCGTTCTGTCTGGACGCCCTGAACCTCTCTAAAACCGACTACATCAAGGGGCTCGAGCGCAAGGGCGGCGATTACGTGGTCGGCCAGGTGGGCAAGGCGGACGTGATCTGGCTGTAGACGGATTCCATCCAGGCGCCCGCCCGGGCCCGGTTGTGGTTTGACCCGACTATTGCCATACTCAATTGATAAGCCGGAAAAATCGGGGATCCGCGACGGGCGATGGGCGGGCGCATACTTTTCATAGACGACGACCGGGCGGGCCGCGAGGTCGCCCTCTTTAACCTTCGGAAGGCGGGCTACGAGGTCACCGCGGCTTCTGACGGCCAGGAAGGTCTTGCGTCCTTTTCACCCGAAAAGTTCGACCTCGTGGTCACCGACGTCAAGATGCCCGGCATCTCCGGGATCGAGGTGCTCCGGCGGGTCCGCGCGCAGGCACCCGAAGTGCCGGTCCTGGTCATCACCGCGTTCGGAAACGTGGAGACGGCGGTGGAGGCGATGAAGGAAGGCGCGTACGACTTCATCGGGAAGCCGTTCCACCGCGATCAGCTCCTGCTGTCCGTGGAAAAAGCGTTCGAGCGGCGTCGCCTCGCCGCCGAGGTCCGGGACCTGCGGATACGCGCCGGCGGAGTCGGGCGGGAAATAATCAGCGTCTCCCACGCGATGCGGCGCGTCCTGGAAATAGCGGACCGGGTGGCCGGGACGGACGCGACGGTCCTCGTCACCGGCGAGAGCGGCACGGGCAAGGAGGCCGTCGCCCGGCGCATCCACGTGCAGTCCAGGCGCGTCGAGGGGCCGTTCGTGGCGGTCAACTGCGCGGCGATCCCGGCGGAACTCCTGGAATCGGAGCTGTTCGGGCACGCCCGCGGCGCCTTCACGGGAGCGGTGCGCGACCGGGCGGGCCGGTTCCGGCAGGCGTCGGGGGGGACGCTCTTCCTGGACGAGATCGGGGAGATCCCGATGCCGCTGCAGGGCAAGCTGCTCCGTACGCTCCAGGAACGCGTGGTGGACGTGGTGGGGGGCGACCGTCCCGTCG
Source organism: Deltaproteobacteria bacterium (assembly GCA_021824125.1). GTDB lineage: Bacteria > Desulfobacterota > Deferrimicrobia > Deferrimicrobiales > Deferrimicrobiaceae > JAKALO01. The sequence continues at coordinate 14,377 of JAKALO010000049.1, forward strand.
CCGTGGACGTGCGGATCGTGGCGGCGACCAACCGGGACCTTCCTTCTCTGCTCCGGGAAGGGACGTTCCGCGAGGATCTCTACTACCGGCTGAACGTGGTGGAGGTCCGGGTCCCTCCCCTCCGAGAGCGGCCGGAAGACATCCCGCCGCTGGTGGAGC
>JAKALO010000050.1 GCA_021824125.1 Deltaproteobacteria bacterium
GAACGGCGGTGGCTAACGACCCGGTTTCGTTCACCCTTTCGTCCACGAACGGGACGCTTCGGACCATCAAGGGGACGACGGACTCCTCGGGGGGAGCGACTGCGGAGTACATCGCCGGGAAGAAGATCGGGATCGTGGTAATCACCGCCACGGCTACGCTTCGGAACGCGACGGGTAGCGTGAGCATCATCCTTCTGTCCGACGCCCCTGCGAAGATCTACCTGAAGGCTCGTCCGGAGAGCCTTCCCGCGGACGGGTTCAGCCGTGCGGACTTGGGCGTGAAGGTTACGGACATCAACGACAACCCGAACAAGGACACGAAGGTGGAGTTCAGGATATCGAAGGGCGGCGGGAAGCTGGACTACGCGGACCGCACGACGGACCGGTTCGGGGACGCCTCGAACCGATATACCGCGGGGACGACCGCGGGGATCGCGTCGATCGTCGCGACGGTTCGCTCGAAGGTCCCGACGGAGGCCGAACTGGCGAAGGCGAAGAACGTCCTGTTCGCCCCGTACTCCTCGGACGGCGACGAGATCCGTGTTGAGAAGTGGCTGAAGAAGAAGGGTGACAAGGTTCTCAAGGGCGAGGGAATCGTGGAGTACACGGTGGGCCGTGGCAGTACGGTCCATACGATCGCGGCCCCGTACGACCTGACGATGGGCGACCTCTTCGTGGAATACTGGGACAACGCGGAGATCGGCCAGACGCTGGCCGTGGTGACGCCGATGGTGAGGTAAGCGGAACCGCTTCGCGAATCCGCGGCAAGGCGGATTATCAGGCTTCCCTTTGTAGAATTCCCGCATTCGCCCACGTATCATGAAAAGATATACCGCACGACGGGGGTACCTTTGCACCGTAGGCTGGAAAACGTTTTTTACGAGGTCCGCTCGCCCCGCCTGTCATGGGAAGACATCGGCGGGCTTGCGGGGCCGAAGGCGAAGATGAGGGAGATGGTGTGCCTTCCGCTCGCGAAGGGGGAAGAGCTTCGGAATATGGGCGTCGACCTGCCGGCGGGTGTGATGCTGTGGGGGCCGCTGGGATTGGGGATCACGATGCTCGCCGAGGCGGCCGCGAAGGACGCGGGGGCGTCGTTCGTCTACGTCTCGGGGCAGGAGATGCTGGGAAAGATCGAACGGATGGAGGAGGCGTTCGAAGTCGCGGTCCGCGAGGCGCCCTCCGTCTTTTTCATATCCGACGTCGACTGGCTCTGCCCGCGGGCGGGGGCCTCCTACGCCTGGGGAAACGGGAACCTGCGCGGGAAGCCGCCCACGTTCGCGGACGCGGGGTTCGCCGGAAGGTTCCTCGCGCTCCTGGACACCCTGCTCCCGGAGCCGCGCGTGCGGCTGGTGGGGTCGTGCTACCGCATCGACGTGGTCGACCAGGCGGCTATCAAGGAGAAGAAGCGCTTCAACCGGAAGATCTTCGTATCTCCGCCGACGGCGGAGGAGCGGCGCGAAATCCTGGCGATCTACGCCGGGAGGATGCCGCTCTCCGGAGACGTCGACCTGGCGTCAATAGCCGGGAAGGCGGAAGGCTGCACCGGGTGGGACATCGAGAACGTCTGCAGGAAGGCCGCGATACTCGCCGTTGGTGAGGGATCGCGGCAGGTCGCGCAAAGGCACTTCCTTGCCGCCCTCGGGGAGATCACCCCCTGGCTGACCCCCGACATGACGGAAGGGTACCGGAGGATCTTCCGGGAGGATTGCCCGCACCACTACTCTTTCTGACCGACCGGAGGGATTTTTGAAAAACGTCGTATCGCTGGTCCTTCTCCTCGCCGCCGCGGCGTTCGCCGTCCCCGGGGCGGAAACCCGACGGGCGGAGGCGTGCGTGGGCCGCACGCTGTACATCGGGTACTTCGATTCGCCCGACCAGGTCCTCGTGGCCAACATCCTGGCGGTGTTCATAGACGAGCGGACGGGCACGACGGTCACGCTTCGCCGGTTCGAAAACCGCGACGAGGCGTTCGAGGCGGTCCGGCAGGACAGGATCAGCCTCTACGCGGATTACTCCTCCATCGCCCTGGAGAGGTTCGCCGGGGAGCGGCCCGCGCCCGACGAGGGGAGGAACCTCGCGCGGCTGAAAGAGGTGCTGAACCGGAAATACAACGTCGTCTGGCTGGAGCCGTTCGGCTACGACCGGTACTTCTCCGACAACGGGAAAGCCGGGGAGAAGCCGGGGCAGGCCGGCCTCATGCTCTGCAAGGACGCCCTCTCGAAATTCCCAGCCCTTCCAAGGCTGCTTGCGAAGCTGAAAGGGGTGCTCGACAACGCGACGATGGAGTCCCTCCTCCGCGAGGCTGAACGATCGGAGCCGAAGGCCGTGGCGCGCAGGTTCCTCAAATCCCGGAAGCTGATCTGAGTGACCCGTTGACACTTTCGGCATGGAACGCGCAATTACCGTGAACGGCGTGATCCGCTTTCTCGCATCGACGAAGCTGGCCGTCGCCCTTTGCCTGGTCCTGGCGGCGGGAGGGATCGCCGGCTCCCTGCTCTACCAGGGGAACACCGCCTTCGGAAAGCAGTCCCCCTTCAACGTCTTCCGTTCGCCCGTGTTCCTGGTTCCCGCCGGGCTCCTCGTCGTGAACATCCTCTTCTGCGCCTGGAATCGTCTCGGCTCCCTCCCGTTGTCCAGCCCCCGCACCTGGACCTTCGCCGGCATGCACGCGGGGATCGTTCTGCTTGCGGCGGGGATGATCCTCGACGGGGCGTTCGGATTCCTGGGGACGAAATATTACTACCAGGGGGTACCCGAGTCATCCTACTTCAACTGGAGGGGGAACCGGGAGGAGTCGTTCCCGTTCCGGGTGGAGGTCGTCGGGACGGAGACGCGATTTCACCCCTTGAACCTCCAGGTCGGGGTCAAGGATTCCGCGGGCAACAAGGTGGGACTTTACACGGTCCGGGAAGGAGTCCCGTTCGACGCGGGAAAGAACGGCATACGGGTAACGCCGCGCCGGTTCGACAGGGAGACGAAGACGCTGGTGCTGGACGCCGAGATCGACGGGCGGAAGGCGAGCGGCCTCTCCGCCACGACGGAGACCCCCGCATCGGTGAAAGGGTATGCCATCTCTCCCGTGGCCTACCGCGACCCGGAACCATCCGAATACCTCGTGCGCGTGCGGTTCCATGCGGCGGGCGGGACTCCCGTCGAGAAGGAAATCGGCGTCAACCATCCCGCGACCTTTGCGGGGATCTCGTTCTGCCTCGTCGGCCTGGAGACGGACAGGTACGGCAATCCGTACGCGGGCCTGCAGATGACGCGGGAGCCCGGGGAGCCGGTCTTCTGGGCGGGCGCGCTCCTGTTCGCGCTCTCCCTCGTCGCGCGTTTTATCGCGCGGAAGCCCGCCGAGGCGGGCCGGGGGGCGGAAGACGGCAGGAACGGCGGCCGGGAAGGGAATGCCGCGGCGGCGACGGTGGCAAGGCTGTCGGCGGCGCTGCTACTCTCCGCGTTTTCCTCGGGGGCGCACGCATTCGGGGACGTGGTGGCCGGCGACCGGACCTGGGAAGGCGAGATCCGCGTCGTCGAACCGGTCACCGTGGAGAAAGAGGCGACGCTTCGTATCCGGCCGGGAACGGTCGTTCTCCTTTCCGGCGAGGACCGCGACGGGGACGGCTGCCGGGACGGGTACATCCAGGTCTTCGGGAAGCTGCTCGTGGAGGGCGAGAGAGGGCGCCCCGTGCGGTTCGTGCGCCTCGATCCCGGAAAGGCGTGGGAGGAGGTCTTCCTGAAGGATGCGGAGGCGGTTATCCGGGGCGCCGTTTTCGAGGGGGCCGGCTGGGGGCTTCACATCCACGAAGGCAGCGTGAAGGTCGAGAATTCGGTGTTCAGGGGGAACGGCGGAGGGGCCCGGCTCAGGGGAACGGGCGCGGCCTTCTCCCGGTGCACGATCGAGGGGAACGACGTCGGCCTCAGGTTCTGGAACGGCGGCCCGTCGGTCGGCGGTTCGGCGATCGAGCGGAACGGCACGGGCCTCTTTTTTCGGGAGGGAACGGGGGGTGGTAAGATAAACGGAAACCGCATCGCGAACCGCGAGTGGAACCTGAAGGTCGGCGACTGGGCGGCGGGCGATCTCGACGTTTCCGGGAACTTCTGGGGCCGGGCCGGGGAAGCCGTCGCACGCGGGATAGCGGATTTCCGGGAGAGGAAGGAACCGGGCGGAATCGTCCTTGCCCCGGCGCTTCCTTCCCCCCCGGAGCCTTGCGGAGCGGATATCGAGGGGGCCCGATGACAGGGTGCGCGTGGAGCCGAAGGAAGTTCCTTCGCGTCGCGGGTGGCGCGGCGGGGATCGCAGCCGCGAAAGGCCTCGGGCTGATCGCCGGGGGCGCCGGTTCGCCGGGGAGTGGTTTTGCGAGCCTTTTGGAGGCGCAGGCAGCCTCCGCTGCCGCCGTGCCGGTGTCGGTCGCATCGGGGCCGAACGCCGCCGAAAACGTCCGCAGGGCCATCGCCGCCCTCGGCGGGATCAAGGCGTTCGTCTCGCGGGGCGACGTGGTCGTCCTCAAGCCGAACATAGGCTGGGACCGCACCCCGGAGCAGGCGGCCAACACCGATCCGGAAGTGGTGGTCGCCGTCGCCGAATTGTGTCTTTCCGCCGGGGCGAAGGAGGTGCGCGTGTTCGACCGCACCTGCAACGAGCCGCGGCGCTGCTACGCCAGCAGCGGCATCCAGGCGGCCGTGGAGCGGTTCGGAAAGCGCAACCACGCCGCGGACGCCGTCCGGATCTACCACGTCGAGGACCGGAAATTCCGCCGGACGTCGATCCCGGGCGCGCTGGTCCTGAAGGAGTGGGATTTCTACCGGGACGCGCTTGAAGCCGACAGGATCGTCAACGTCCCCGTGGCGAAGCACCATTCCCTGGCCACCGCCACGCTCGGCCTGAAGAACATGATGGGCGTGATGGGGGGAAACCGGGGGCAGATCCACTTCAACCTGTCGGACTGCCTGGTCGACGTCAACCGGCGCCTCCCGTCCCGGCTGACGGTCATCGACGCCACGCGCGTCCTCCTGCGCAACGGCCCGTCGGGCGGGAACCTCGCCGACGTCCGCGCCGTGGGAAAGGTGTTCGCCTCGGCGGACATCGTGGCGGCCGACGTCGTCGCGGCCGAAAGGATCTTCGGGCTTTCCCCGGGAGACGTCGCGCACATCAAGAAGGCGCTCGGGTTCGGGGTGGGGATTTCCTCGCCCGCGCAGATCCGCGTGGTGGAGGGATGATGCCTCGGCGGGCGCACATGCTCGCCGCGTCGCTCGTCGCCGCGCTGTTTTCCGCCTGCGCGCCCCTTCCCAAGACGGCGGACGCCCCCCCGGCGGTCGTGTACGTCGATCGCGACACGGAGTGGCGCGGGGAGGTCCGCGTCGGGGGAATCGTTCACGTAAGGAAAGGCGCCACGCTCACGATCCTGCCGGGGACCCGCGTGCTCTTCGGGTCGGCGCGCCTGCCGGCCGAGGAAGACGGGCACGAGGGGTTCACGGCCCCCGGCATCAGGGTGGAAGGCCGCATCGTCGCGGAAGGCACGGGGGACGCCCCGATCCTCTTCACCTCCGCGTCGGGGCCGGCGAATCCGGGCTCCTGGGACAAACTCCTGTTCGTCTTCAGCACGGGGAACCGTTTCCTGCACTGTACGTTCGAGGGGGCGCGCTACGCCTTCCACGCCCACTTTTCGGAAATCTCGATCCGCCGCTGCATCTTCACCGGAAACGAGGAGGGTGTGAGGCTGGGGGGATCGAAGGTCTCGATCGAGGACTCGGTGTTCACGCGGAACGAGATCCGGGGGATCAACTTCCGCGAGTGCCGCAACGAAATCCGGCGGAACCTGGTCTACGGGAACGGCGACGGCATATTCCTGCACTCGAAGGATTCGGCGTCCGTGATCCGGGAAAACGCGATCTACGCCAACCGCGGCTTCAACGTGCGCCTTGGCGACCTCCATTCGGACGACATCGACCTTTCGGGCAACTGGTGGGGAACCGTTCGGGAGGAGGAGGCGCGGGAAAAGATTTTCGACGGGCGCAGCCTTCCCGGGGTCGGGAAGGCGCGACTGTCGCCCCTGCTTGCGGAGCCGCCGGTGGCCGGCGCGGCGATCCACGGGATCTTCGCCGATCGTTCCGTCCCGGTTTCCGGGGCGTCCGTGCGGGCGTACCCGTCGATGTCCGGGGGATTTTTCGGCGAGGGATACGCCGCGGAAGACAGGACGGACGAGAACGGCCTGTTCCGGCTGCTCCTTCCGCCCGGACGGTATTTCGTGGTCGGCAGGGCGGATGAACCCGAGGGGATGCTGTTCGCGTTCCCCGGGAGAAACCCGGTCCCCGTGTCCCTTTGGGAGACGGCGGAAGTCGGGCTTCCGGCGGTCGACGCGCGGTCGGTGGACGACGTCCGGATCGAATCCTCGAAGCGCGCTTTCCTCTCCGCCCGCGCGACACTCCACGGGATTCCGGAGCCGGGGGTGTCCGTACAGGCGGCGCTCCCCGACGCGCCCGATCTCCGGGGGCCGGGGGAGGCGTCTTCGATCACCGGCGACAACGGCGTAGCTATCCTTTACCTTCCTCCCGGAATGTATGTCCTCTCCGCCAGGAAACGAACGACCGGTGCCACTGTCGGAATGGTGGAGGAAGGGGGGCTGTTCGGCGTCTACCCGTATTCCCCGGTCGAACTTGCCGAAGGGACGTCCGTTTCCGTCGAAATCCCGCTTTTCGAGAAGAGGGGCCTCCTGTCCGGTGAGGAACCGGAGGCGCCGGGCGGAACCGCGGCGCTCCCGCTCCAGGGGACGGCCACGCTCGCCGGGAAACCGGCGCGGGGACACATCGTGTTCTTCTACCTTCCCCCGGAACGGATAGGCCGGCCGGTCGCAAGGTCCTCGGTCGTGTCGGACCTGGGGGCGTTCACCGTCCCGCTTCCGGGGCCGGGGGAATACGCCGCCTACCTGCGCATGTCCATACCGGGGCTGCCGGGCGGCGCCGAGGAGGAGCGGATCGGCCCGGTCACGGTCCGCGTCGAGGGCGGGCGCTTCACCGATCCGGTCCTGCCGTTCCGATGACAAAATCAAAAACAGGGACGTTCTTAAAAACTATCGGTGCGCCGGAGGCCTCCCTCCTGCGGATATTGCCCGTGGTCCTTTCCCTGGTTTGTTGCCAGGCGGTTATTGCAACGCCCGGAAAGACGGAAATTAATCCCGTTTCCACGCCGTCGCAGGAGAAGTCCGTCGGCGGGAAGATTTCCGGAGATGTCTCTCTTTCCGGCCGGGTGCGCGTCACGGAGGACCTCCTGGTGCTACCGGGGGCTACGTTGACGGTCGCCCCGGGGACGGTGGTCACCTTTTCCAAAAGCGAGTCGAACAAGGTGGAGCCGGAATATTTCTTCGGCGGCACGGAATTGGTCGTCCGGGGGACGCTGCGCGCGGCGGGGGCGAGTTTCCTTTTCCAGGAACGTTCCGGCGGGATCGTCGTGGACGGCGGCGGCGCGGATCTCGCGGACACCGTCGTCGCTGGAGCCGAAACCGGGATCACCCTCCTGCGGGGCGGCGCGGTCGCCGCGGACGGCGTCCTGACGGTGACCGACTGCCGCGTGGGAGTGTCGCTCTTCCCGGGGAGCGGCGGCTGGACTGGCGCGGGAGAGGTCCGGCTACGGAAAAACGGGCTCGGGGCGGTCCGGTTCCCCGGTGCCGGCGCGCTTCCCGGCACGTTCCGCCCCGGAGACAGCGAGGAGGCGGACATTCTCGAATGGGACGCCGGGCCCGTTCCGCGGGAGGAAAAACAGCCTTCGCAGCCCGCTCCGCGCGCGGGCGCCCTTCACCTCGGGGACACGTTCCTCGACCGGAACCGGACGCTTTCGGGAGACGTCGTGGTGGACGGGGTCATCCGGGTGGCGCCGGGGGCGACCCTTGCCATCGCGCCCGGGAGCCGGCTCTTCTTCGCGTTCCGCGACACCGACGGCGACGGGATCGGCGAGAACGGGATCTTCCTCCAGGGGAACCTGGATGCCCGAGGCACGAAGGAGCGCCCCATCGGCTTTCATGCGCTGGACGGGAAGGGGCCCGGAAGGTGGGACGCCATCAACTTCATGGCGAGCGACCGGGGAGAGAACGTCATCGGGAACGCGGAGATCTCGGGGGCCTATCGAGGAATTCATGCCCACTTCAGCCGCCTTCGCGGGAGCGGCATCCGCATCTCGGGCTGCTATCGCGGGATCCAGTTCCAGGAATCCGGGGTCGATCTTTCAGGCGTCGAGGTGGCTTCTTCGAGTAGCGCCATCCGGTGCCGGGACTCCGACGTGAGGATCGACGGGATCCGCATCCGCGACACCGCGTCGGGAGGAAACTTCTTCCGGAGCCGGGTGGCGATTTCCTCGCCGGACGTGTCGCGGCCCGGATGGTACGGCTTCCGGTTCCGCGAAAGCCGGGTCGAACTCGCATCCGGGGAGGTGCGGGAGGCGCTCGTCGGCGTGTCCGTACAGGAAGGGAGCGCCGGGCTGGACCGTACCTCCATCGCTTCCTGCGGGCTGGCCGGCTTCGCCCTGCTGGAGGGGGATGTTAAAATAGATAATTGTGCCTTGTCGGGGGCCAGGCTGGACGCCGTCAGCGCGACGAGGGGGAAGGCGGCCGTCACCGGCGGGAGGATCGAGGGCTTCGGCCGTTACGCGGTGAAGCTGGGCGGTCCCGCGGAGGTGTCGCTGCTCGGGGTTGCCGTCGCAGGGCCGGGCGGGGCGGGAAACCCGGTCTACGACGGGAAGGTCGCGCCGGGCCTGGGGGTCGTTCGCATTGAATAAGCTTTCCAGGGTGTTCTTCGGCCTGCTGCTCCTCGGCACGGTCGCCGTCGTCGCGAAGGGATTCTTCCGGCCGCCGCAGCCCCCGCTGCGCGTGGCGTTCCAGGTCTGCAACTCCATCGAGGAAAACCGCCTGCGCTTCGCGCCGCTGGGCGCGTACCTCGAGAGGAAGCTTGGGCGGAAAGTCGTCGTCTCCCACGTCAACACGTTCGATTTCGTCGAGATGTCGAAGCGCGGGGAGTTCGACGTCCTCCAGGCGAACGGATACATCTACGTAAACGTGCGTGAGAAGGTCGGGGCTACGCTACTGGCGCGGGAAGTGAAGTCGGACACGGGGAAGGACACCGGGGGGCTCGTCGTGGTCCGGGCGGATTCCCCGGTCCGGTTTCTCGCCGACCTGAAAGGGAAGCGGATGGCATTCGGCCCCGTCCTCTCGCCCGGCGGGTACCTAGCCCAGTACTACACGATGCTGCGCGCGGGGCTCGACCCGGAGAAGACCTTCGGGAAATACTCATTCCTCCCCGGGGCGTGGCAGCACGAGAAGGTCGTCTACTCCATCCTTTACGGGGCCGTGGACGCGGGAGCGGTCAAGTTCGGGGACATCGAGCGGATGGAGGCGGAAGGGAAGGTGAAAATGTCCGACTTCCGGATCGTCGCGAAGTCGGAACCGGTACCGAATTGCACCTTTTTCGCGCTGCCCCACGTGGACGCGACGACCGCCGGGAAGGTTCGCGAGGCGCTCCTGCGGCTTTCCCCGCAGGATTTCGTTGAAGTAGAAGGGGAGCGCGTCAACGTATTAAGGAGGGACGGGGTGAGTGGCTACGCGCCGGCGGCGGAAGCGGAGTTCGACGTGCTTCGCAGGATGGCGAAGGAGTCGAACCTCCCCCCGTACGAGAAGTACTGATACGAAGGGAATGGCGTGGAAATCCTGTCCGGCAGAAACCTGACGGTCCTGGCGCTGGCGCTGGCGGCGCTGGCCGCGGCGTCGGCGGTACGCGTCGCCGTTTCGGGAGACCTGCGCGTAGCCGGGGAGGGGGCGGCCGGACCGGCAGGGGAAGCGGTCTCCGCCGGGCGGCGCCTCGTGTTGGCCGGGGCGGCGGAATCGTCGGGAGACGTGACGGCGGCCCTTGCGCACTACCGGGCCGCGGTGGCGGTCGAACCGCGGCTGGTCGAACGCGGGTCGCCGGAGTTTCTGGGGACGGAGTTCGAGGATAAGGTGAATGCTTGGATATCCGGCCTGAAGGGCGGGAAGATCCGGGGGGGGCCGACCGCGCTGCCCGACGCTTCCTACCTGTTCCGGCGGATGTACGGGGGGTGCGGGTGATCCGGAGGATGTTCGCTTACCCGGATACGGCGTTGGCGCTGGCCCTCTTCGGGGGGCTCTTCGGCGTGGCCGCGATCCTGCTCACGGCGCTCGGGAACCCCGCGGCGACCGGGCTGTGCGCCTCCTGCTTCCTCGTCAACGTGGCGGGCGCGCTCCACCTCCACGCGAAGGCCTCCCAGAGCTACCTGCGGCCGGAGATCCTTGGGATCGTTCTCGGCGCCTTCTTCGCGGCGTTCTCATCGCGGGAGCATCGGGTCCGGGGCTTCGCCTCGCCGGTCGTGCATTTTATAGGCGGCGCGTTCCTGCTCCTGGGGTGCGAGGTGTTCATCGGCTGCCCCATAAAGGTCCTTCTACGGACGGCGGGCGGAGGGGCGGTCGGGCTGGCAGGGCTCGCCGGGCTCGGCTCCGGCGTCGTTTTCTCCACGCTGTTCCTGCGCGACGGGTTCGGCTTCCGGACCAAGGCGGTCCTCCCGGAGGCCGCGGGGCTGGTCCTGCCCGCCGCGGCTTTCCTGCTTCTCCTCGGGGCGTCCATGGGATCGGACCTTTTCGCCGCCGCCGATTTCGGCGGAGGGGCGAACCACGCCCCCTTCGCGGCCTCCGCGGCCGCGGGCCTCTTCTTCGGGGCCGCCGGGCAGCGCAGCCGGTTCTGCGTCACCGGCAGCATCAGGAACGCGGCCCTGCTCCGGGATTTCCGGGAGGGGGCCGGGACCGTCGCCTTCCTCCTCGCCGCGCTGCTCCTCAACGCGCTCCTCGGTAAATTCTCGCCGACGGTGACGCTCGAGCCGGGCGCCCACACCGACTTCCTCTGGGCGTTCCTAGCCATGGCGATGGTGGGTTTCGGGGCGATCCTCGTCTCCGGCTGCCCGTTCCGTCAGCTCGTGCTGGCGGGCAGCGGGGACCTCGACGCCGCCGCTGCGGTCGCGGGGATGCTCGTCGCGGCCTCTTTCTCAGTCGCTTTCGGGGTCGGCTCCTCCCCCGCGGGTGTTACGGGCGCGGGGAAGCTGGCGGTCCTTTCGGGATGGGTCTTCTTCCTCGCCCTGGCGGCGCGGAACAGGAAGGGGGGGCCGCAGGTTGGGTGAGGAGCTGCTCCGACTGGGCAAGGCGGTCGCCTGGGAGTCGTGGCACGTCCTGCCGTACTTCCTGCTGGGGGTAGGCGCAGGGGCGGTCATCCGCACCTGGCGGCTGCACGTGCGGATGCGCGAGTCCCTGGGCAGGTTCGGCGCATTCGCCATCCCCGCAGCCGTGCTGGTCGGCGTCATCAGCCCCCTGTGCTCCTGCGGCTCGATCCCCATCTTCGTGTCGCTCGTCTCCTCCGGGGTGCCTCTGGCGCCGGCGCTCACGCTCCTGCTGGTCTCGCCGCTGATGAGCCCGAGCGGGTACACGATCACCGCGTGGGAACTGGGACCGGCGTGGGCGAACCTCAAGCTCTTTTCGGCGCTGTTCATGGGGGCCTTCGCCGGGGGGGCGACCTTTCTCCTGGAGCGGGGCGGTTTTTTCGGCAACCCCGGCGTGCTGAACGTGTCGGGCAGGATCGACATCCACGCGCCGGACTGCCCGGGGGAGCTTGCGTGCAATTGCGGCGACCAGTGGAGCAACCGGCTGGCGCGCAAAGGGCACGGGACCCCGGTCGTCTTCCTGGCGAAGGCGTGGGAGCTGACGCTCATGACCGGGAAGTTCACCCTCCTCGGCGTGGTCCTCGCGGTGCTCGCCGAGCGGTACATCCCGCGCGAGTGGATCACGGGGTACCTCGGGGAAGGGTCGGTGAAAAACGTCCTGCTCGTGACGATCTTCTCCGTTCCACTGCACGTCAACGAGATCACCGCGGCCGCGATCCTGTACAGCCTCCTCGGGCTTGGACTGGCGAAGGGACCGGCCCTGGCGTTCCTGGTCGGGGGGCCGGCGACCTCGATCCCGGCGATGTCGATCCTTCTCACGATGTGCCGGAAGCGCGTCGTCGCCACCTTCCTTGTGATCTGCATGTCCGGCACCCTGATCCTCGCGCTGGCCTTCCAGTTCCTGGTCAGCCGGTATCCCGCGATAGATCTTCTTTTCGAATACGCGAAGTGAAGGGAGAAACGATGGTCCCGAAGCGGAACCCCGAGGTCGTCTGGCGCCTGGAGAAGGGGATCCACGAAATGGCGTGGGACAAGGCGAGGAAAGACGAGGAATACGAGGACCTCGGCGTCCTGACGCTCATGGTCAAAGGTTCGATCCACCAGCTCAACCTGGTCGGCGCGGAGATCTGGACCCGCATCAACGGCATCAACTCCGTGGAGAAGATCGCCGCGGAGATCGGCGCCCTCTTCGGCTGGGAGGCGGTGGAGGCCCATGATGCCATTATCGAGTTCCTCAAAGGTATCGCGGAGCGCGGCTGGGTCGAGTTTTCCGAAAAGGCCGCTCCCGCGTCGCCGAAGTGGAAGGGGCATTGATGCTTACGCACCTGGCGTCCCCCGTCACGGTCAACTGGGGGATCACGGCCCGCTGCAACTTCGTCTGCAGCCACTGCTTTTCCCGCCTGGACCGCTCGCCGGAGCTGTCCGGGGATGATGCCCGCCGGGTCGTCGACATCCTCGCGGCGCAGGGCGTGATGTTCCTCAACTACGGGACAGGGGAGCCGCTGCTGCGGGGGGACCTTTTTCCCCTGACGGAATACGCGGTCGGCAAGGGGATGAAGGTCACCATGAACAGCAACGGGTCGCTCATCGGCCCGGCCGCGGCGGACCGGATCCGGGAAGCGGGTTTCCATTCGGTGGGGATCAGCATCGATTCCGCCGACCCGGGGACGCACGACGGCTTCCGCCGGATGCCGGGGAGCTTCGAAAAGGCGGTAGGCGCGGCGCGGCTGCTTCGTCAGAGGGGGATCCCCCTCTCCGTCTCTTCGGTCGTCTGCAGGGTGAACCACCGGGACTTCCCGGCGCTTGTCTCGCTCGCGAAGGAACTGGGCGCGCACACCATCGACCTGCACAACTTCAAGTGTTCGGGGATGGGTGGGTTGAACAAGGAACGGCTCGACCTGTCACCGGAAGAGTGGAAGGGATTTTACGAGGCCGCGGTGCCGCTGCGACGGTCGGAGAAGGGAATCGACATCGCCTTCGACGACCCGATCCTCTCGCTGCTGGGCGAGGAGGAACAGGGGAAACTGGTCGCGGGCTCGGTCTGCGGGAAGCTCTCCCTCTACATCCGCCCCGACGGCGAGATCACCCCCTGCGGTTTCATCCCCGTGACGATCGGCCACATCCTCAAGGACGATTTCGGCAAGGTGTGGAACGACTCGAAGGTCCTTGCGCACCTGCGGACCAAGGCCGCGGCCGGCAAATGCGGCGGATGCGCGAAGTTCTCGTCATGCCTCGGGGGCTGCACCGCCCGGGCCTACGCGGTGCACGGCGCCTGGGACGCCCCGGACCCCCACTGCTGGTTAGGGGACTGAGGTCCCCTTATATTTATCGCTCCTGACAAAACTCCTCTCGTTGCGGGTAAAATATATCCATCTGTTTTTTCCTGGGGAGCGATTTGGAATATTCCATGCCGATACGCGTCCGGTGGGACGTGGACTTTCGCGGCAAGGTCGGCCGCGTTAAGCGGATCGCGCGTCGGATCCGGGAAGCGGCTCCCCTGTTCGTGGAGCTCCGGATCGAGGGGGAGAAGGGGCTGTCCGAACTCCCGGCCGTCTTCGCCGAAATCCACAAGTGCAACCCGCGCATCGAGGCCACCGTGAAGCTTTTACCCGCCGCCGGGGCCGCCGCCCGACGCGGATACCCCATCGACTTCATCTGGAGGATTGACGCCCGCGAGCCGTTCCGGAGACTGCTCCCCGACGGCGCGCGCGCGATCTCCTTCGTTCCGGACGAGGACACGTACCCCGACCTGCCCGATATCCTGGAAGAGTTCGCCGAAAGTGGCCTGGACACCCTCCATCTTCCGAACGTCAACGCGGTCAAGGCGCTGGCCGAAAAGGGGCACGTGCCTGTTCCCCGGCCTTCGCAGCTTCAGGAAGCGGCGGAACATATCCCGGCCCTGCGCGTTTCATTGAGCGGGAAGAAACTCGTCGTCCATGATTTTTTCCTCTGGAGGGTACTCCGGGACTCTTTCCCGAACGAAACCGGCGAGAGGGTGGAGTTCTCCGGCTGCCAGGCGGGGTCGGCGCTTGCTCACGTCGATTGGGAGGGGAACGTGTATCCGTGCGATACCCTGCCCATCCTCCTTGGAAGCCTGGAGGAGAAGTCGTTCGAGGCGATCTGGGAAGCGCCGGCACGGAAGCAGGTCCTCTCGGCGATACGGTCCGTTCCCGCCCCTTGCGGGTCGTGCGATTCCCTGAAAGGGTGTCTCTCCGGCTGCCGCGGGCTTGCCTACGTCGCCTCCGGCACTCTCGAAGCGGCGGACCCTTGCTGCACGGTCGGAACGCCGTCCCC
>JAKALO010000210.1 GCA_021824125.1 Deltaproteobacteria bacterium
GTCGTAGCCCGGAAGGACGCGGGCGCCCCCGTCCACCTCGCCAAGGACGTTGACCCGCTCCGAAAAGGAGGAGAGCTCGCCTATAAGCTGGCGCAGGCCGCCGTAGACCGTCCATGGGTGGACCTGGGGGCTCTCGGTGTAATGGTGGAGGAGCGAGACGTACCGGTTGAGGGACCGCAGCGCCAGGAGGTAGACCATGTCCCGCGATCCGAACTCCGCCGTCTGGACCCCCCGCTGCCGCTTGTATTCCTCGAGCTGCCGGCTACGGGAGGCGATCTGGTCCCGGATCTCCTTGATGACCTTCACCAGGAGGTCTGAAGCCCCGATGCCGAGGCAAGGGGGGACGAACTGCTCGGAAAGCCGGACTTCCTCCCCCATCCGCTCGAGATGCGCAAGCGGGATGAGGACGTAGTCGCCCAGCTGCTCGCGCTCGGTCTCCCAGAAAATCTTCAGGACGTGCTGGACCCTCTTGACCTTTCCTGCGGGGCCCCCGGCGTGGAGATCGCGGAACTCCTCCGGGTCGGTGAGCGCCACGAACCGGGTCGAGACCGCGGAGAGGTTCTCCATCTTGTTGAGGACCGTGACGTTCTCGGCCGTGTCGCTCCACTTCCTGACCCCGATGTAGACGGGGAACAGTTTCCCCCCCTGCACCCAGGCCTCCTCGAACGAGCGGGCCTCGACTGTCGCGTTCCCCGGGAGGACCGCGTACGTCCCGTCGGGGAAGAGGAACGACCCGCGGAGCACGTTGAAGGAGCGCGTTCCCAGCGCCCCGCGCTGGATGTCGACCTCCGCCACGCCCCAGAGGTGCGGCACGAGGAACTGCTGGTAAGGCAAAAGGAGGGACTGGTAGTAACGGTCAAGCAGCTGGAAATGCTGCGGCTGGAGAAAGAGACCCTGGTGCCAGAAGAGGGGGCGTTGGGCGCTCACTATCTCCCACCCCCGCCCTCGATCGCATCGGGACCAAGGAAAAGGTCGATCGCGAGCGGCCCGGGCATCGCCGTGCTCCGGACGGACCAGCCGATCCTCTTTTCGATGATCGGAACGGGGTAGAGACGGACGGAATCCTCCTTGCGCAGCCTGGAATACCCCGCGACAAGGGCCACGTACTTCGCCCCCTCGGGACGATCGACCGTTTCGTTCACTTCCCCGCCGGGCTGGACGACGATCTTGCGCGTTCCCATGACGCTCGGGTCGAACCGGGCGCACTCCAGGAGCTTGGAGATGCCGTCCGTCTCGTCGAGGAGCTGGTTGAAGCCGTTGGGGTCCCGGAGGTGGTAGACGCAGATGAAGAGGGTGTGCGCCGTCGCGTCGAAGAGGTTGAGGCGAGGGTCCGCCTTCAGGTGGATACGGACCGCTTCCCTCTCGTAAGGGTACGACCCCGTGTACGAGATGGAGGCCGCGGAGAGTGCGGAGGAAGCCGTCGACGCGCTTTTGGAAGCCGAGGACGCGGTTCCCGACATCCCCGGTGTGGTGGCGGCGCCGCCTCCGCATCCCGCCAAGATAATTCCCGCGAGAAGGAGCCCAAGTTTCTTCATGTCCGTCCCCCTTGCTCGGATAGGTATCGTTTCTGGCAGATCTTCTCGAACTCCCTGAGCAACTCCTCCGTGAAGCGACCAGAGTCGAGCCACTTCCGGCACGTCGCGTACTTGTCCTTGTAAGCGTCGAAGAGTTCCGCTTTCCTCAAGGCGCCGAATTTCAGGCCCCCCTCTGCCTCGGACTCGAGCTTCGTGGGGTCGAGCTCGGCCATGAACTGGCCCACCTTCGTGCGCGCCGCCTCCTGGAACGCCTTGTGCGCCACGAGGAACGCCCTCTGGATCTGCTCGAGGTAGCCGTCGATGGATTGCGCCCCCGCGGCCCCCTCGATGCTCGAGCCGATGACGTGGCGGATCGTTTCCATCTCCGGCTTGTGGCCCAGCAGCGTCGCGTTTATGGTCCCGATGATGCCGTTGAGGGAGTCGAAGACCGTGTTCAGCGCCTTCGCGATCTTCTCCGCGAACTCGTCCGAGCCCACGTCCAGGGCCGCCGAGTCCTTCCCCAGCAGCCGCGCAAGGTGACGCTGGAGCATCTCCTGCCGTTTCGCCGCCAGCGGCGCGGGCGCGGGGGCGGCGAGCGGCTCGTCGAACTTCCGGATGAGGCGGGAGAGCAGCTCGCGGCGCAGGCCCGGGGGGGCCTCCTCGAGCCGCAGCAGGACGCACTCTTCGATCCGCTCCTTCGCCATCGCGGGGTCGCGTCGGTACGCGGTCCGGACCTCCATCGCAAGGTCGTCCAGGGTGATCGCGTCGCCTATTTGGGGCCTCCCTTCCCCTTCCCCCGGAGCGGGTCCGGGCGGAAGATCACGGTCTGGTCCATCCCGTCGTCGTCGGGGGGCCTGGCGGGTGGTTTCGGCGGCTCCTGCGGCGGCAGAGAACCGACGCGGATGAAGGCCGTCGGCTGATCGTCGGCGGAAGCGGGGGGCGCGGCGGGCTCCTTTCTCTCCGCGACCGGCGCGTTCGGGGGGCGCTTGCCCGACGTCCTCACCATGGTTTCGAGGATCATCTCCCCGCCATCCTCCTTCGGAGGCGCGGACGGAGGCGGCACCGGCGGAAGCGACGTCCCCGTCCGGATGAACATCGTCGGCTGGTCGTCGGCGGCGGGAGGAGGCGCCGCGGGCACGGGGATTTCTCCGCGGGGAAAGGGCGCGGGCTGTTCCTCCCGGGCCGCTGGAGTGGCGGGGTGAGTTTCCGTCGGCGGCCCTGGCGGACGGGGCTGGCTTCGCCCCACTCCCGGGGCCTTCAGGATCACCGTCTCCATGGTGATTCGCCCCGACTCCAGGGGAGCCGACGGCCGCGCTTCCGGTTCGGGTGGTTTCGGGGACGGCGGCGGAGCCGGGCTCGCGGCGCGGATTTTCTCGCGGTCCTGCAGGGCCCAGCGCGCCTTGATATCCTCGAGGATGCGACGGATGTTTTCGCTTTCGCCTGGGTCGTCACGCGCCGGAATCGCCGCGGGGGCGGGACGGACATCCTCGAGAAGCGCCCGGACCTCGCCCTTAAGGATATCGAGCGCCTCCAGGAACTTCTCCGGGGGGACTCCGGTATCCGCCAGGTAGGACCGCAGCGTCGTTCGAGCGCCTTCCTCCGTCACGCACCCTCCTTAAGGACTACGTGAATCACCAAGCCAGGATTATTAATAATATCGAACTCCTGGGATGGAACGCAATAACAGATATCCACTAATATAACGGTTTTTTGTAT
>JAKALO010000051.1 GCA_021824125.1 Deltaproteobacteria bacterium
AACGCACTGCTTCTCCGGGTAGGCGTGCAGGATCTGGGAGACCCATATGAAGTCGTAGGGACCGCCGAGCGGGTCCGAGAGAAAATCCCCATCGAGCAGGCGCACGCGGCTCGATGCCCCCTTCTCGCGGAGGATCTTCCGGGTGACGCGCAGCGTGTCGGGGATGTCGAAAACCGTCAGGTCGGAGCCCGGGTACCGCCTCGCCCACTCCAACGCGTACGTGCCGGGCCCGCCCCCAAGGTCGAGCACGCGCTCCCCGGGCCGGAGGGGGATGCGAGCGGCCACTTCCGCGGCACGCTCCCGCGCGTTGTCCTCCATCCCACGGATGAAATTCTCCTGGAAATCACCTTCCCGCGGCCGCGCACCCCGTCCTCGCCGCACCTTCTTTTCCAGGCCCGTCCAGTCACCCCAGCAATCCAGGTGATGCAGCAGGATGGATCGTTTCGAGCGCGGGCCGGAGGCCAGGAAATCCCGCGCGACCCCGGCGTTCCGGTACCTCGTGCCCGTCTTTCGCAGCAGACCCATCGCGACCAGGGAGTTAAGGAGGATCGACAGGCCGCGGGGATCGGCCGACACCCTGCGGGCCAGCCCCCGGGCGTCCGCAGCGCCGCCCGCGAGAGCGGAGAAGAGGTCCAGCCGCAGCGCCACGAACAAAACCATGGACCGCTGGTAGCCGTGCGCGGCCTCCATGAGGCCTTCAACGGATTTCACGGGGATCATCAGCCCCCCAGTCGCCTACATCTCCTGGTAGATTTCCTTCTCGATCTCCTCCTGGAGGAGCTTCACGTGCTTCTTCTCCTCTTCCGCCAGGAAACGGAACATCTCCTTCACCTTCGGGTCGGAGGCCGTCTTGGCGTACTCCGAGTAGTCCACGACGGCCTCCTTCTCCCGCTCCAGCGCCATCTTGATTATTTCGGTCGGCGTCTTCGACATGGCTTCCCTCCCGGGTTGGTCTGATTTATCGGTCTTCCGCCGTCAGCCGGCATGCTTCCTGGCGTAGTCTTCCAGGGCGGACTTCACGGCCTCTTCCGCCATAACGGAGCAGTGAATCTTCACCGGGGGCAGCCCGTCGAGGGCGTCCGCGACGTGCCGGTTCGTTATGGCCCGCGCCTCCTCGATCGTTTTCCCCTTGATCATTTCGGTGAGCATCGAGCTTGACGCGATGGCCGCACCGCACCCGAAGGTCCGGAATTTCGCGTCGACGATCTTCCCCCCGTCCACCTTCAGATACAGCCGCATCATGTCGCCGCAAGCCGGGTTCCCGACCTCGCCGACGCCGTCGGCGTTCTCGATCTCCCCGACGTTCCTCGGGTTCATGAAGTGGTCCATCACCTTTTCGCTGTACGGTCCGGCCATGCCGCCTCCCTTACCTTGTGCCCCGCTTCTGGTAGTCCAGGTACGTCGGCGACATATCCCACAGCCGCCGGACGATGCCCGGCAGAACGCCGAGAACCTCGTCCACTTCCTCCCCGGTGTTTCCCTTGCCCATGCTGAACGTGATCGATCCCGTGCACACGTCGCTGGGCACCCCGATCGCCCGCAGCACCGGGGACGCCACGAGGTCCTCCTCGTCGTGGCCCCGGAGGTTGGAGCTGCACGCCGATCCCGAAGCCGCCATCACCCCACGCAGGTTCAGGAAGAGCAGCAGCGACTCGCCCTCGGCGAACTCCACCCAGAAGCTCACGTGGCCGGGGAGCCGGTCAGTTGCGTGCCCGGTGAAGTGCACGTGCGAGACCGTCGCCTCGATCCCGTCGCGCAGGCGCTTTCCGAGCCCGCGCAGGCGGTCGCCCCACCCGTCCATCTCCGCCTTGGCGATCCCGGCCGCCGCGCCCATCCCGACGACGGCGGGGACGTTCTCCGTGCCGGCCCGGAACCCTCTTTCCTGGAAACCGCCGTCCAGCTGCGACGCGAGCGCGACCCCGTCGCGGACGAAGAGCGCACCCGCCCCCTTGGGCCCGTAGAAATTGTGTCCCGACAGGGTCACGAGGTCCGCCCCCGTCTCACGCACGTCCAAAGGTACGTGGCCCGCGGAGGCAGTCGCGTCGGTGTGGAACAGGACCTCCCGTTCCCGGGCGATCCTGCCGATCTCGGCGACCGGTTCGATCGTGCCGATCTCGGAGTTGGCATGCATGACCGATATCAGGATCGTGTCGGCCCGGATCTCGCTGCGCACGTCCTCCGGGTCGACCTTGCCGTCCCGGTCCACCTTGAGCCTCGTGACCTCGTACCCCCGGTTCCCGAGCGGCAGCAGGGAGTTCATCACCGAAAAGTGCTCCACCTCGGAGACGATGATGTGCCTGCCCTTCTTCGCGTGCGCCTCTGCGACCCCCTTTATGGCCAGGTTGTTCGCCTCCGTCGCCCCGGACGTGAACACGATCTCCCGGGGGTCGGCGTTGACAAGCCCCGCGACCGCACCCCGCGCCGCGTCGACGGCTACAAGGGCCGCCTGTCCCTGGTCGTGGATGTGCGACGACGGGTTGCCGTACCACTCGAGGAAATACGGCTTCATCGCCTCGTACACGCGGGGGTCGAGGGGAGTCGTGGATATGTGGTCGAAGAAGATGTGAGCCACCGGGGCCTTCCGTCCGCTCCCCTATTCCTTCACCTTCAGTTCCGCCATCTTGTCGCGAATGAGCTTTATGTGCCTCTTCTCCTCCTCGGCAAGGAACGAGAACATCGCTTTCATCGAGGGGATCGTGGACTCCTCGGCGCCCCTCTTGTATTCCCCGAAATTCTCCAGCTCGAGCTGCAATGCCCTGCGCAGGACCTCTTCGATCGTCCAGTCCGCCATCGATGCCCTCCCCTGGTGGAATGTTGTGTTTTAAATTGGATGGGCGAAAAGCCGTAGCCGTTTCACCCCGCATGACCTAACCATATAATCTCAACCCCGGCGTGTGGTCAAGGGAATCAGCGTTTCCCCCGATCCCGCCACACCCGGGGCGGGATCGCCCGTTGCACGATGAATATCCGGAATCCCGCTTGCTGTAGAATCATCAAAGGGTGTGGGAACCCTACCCCGACGACTTGAAAGGAAAACTGCGATGAGAAAAGCCCCACTTCTGTTTGCGGCGATCCTCGCGCTTGCGATCGCCGCCGCCCTTCTCTGGTACCGGAACCGGCAACCCGCGACGGGTGGCCCCGAGGCGGGCAAATCCCCCACGGCGATTGAATCCGGCGGACGCACGGCCCCGCCGTTTTCCCTGAGAGACATCAACGGCAACGTCGTCTCCTCGTCCCTGTTCATGGGAAAACCGACCGTCATCAACTTCTTCGCGACCTGGTGCCCCCCCTGCCGGGAGGAAATACCCGGGTTCGTGGAGGTCTACAACAAGTATCGGCGGGACGGTTTCGAACTCGTGGGTGTTTCCCTCGACACGGACACGAAGGGTAACCTCCCGGCGTTCCTGATGCAGAACCGGATCGAATACCGGATTCTCATCGGTAGCCCGGCCACCGCCCGCGCCTTCGGCGGGGTGAATTCCATTCCCACGACCTTCTTCGTGGGGAAGGACGGGCGGATCAAGAACGTCCACGTCGGCTACATGGACCCTGAAACTTTCGATCGCGAGGTAAGAAAGCTGCTGTAGTCCCGCCCTATGCCGGAACGCACGCGGCGGTGGGGCACACCCCCGCGCATGCCGCGCAATCGGTGCACTTCTCCGCATCTATTATGTAGATCGGGTCCCCTTCCGAAATGCAGGGGACGGGGCACTCGGGCACGCACGCCCCGCAGGCTATGCATTCCTCCGTGATCTTGTACGCCATTACTGCCTCCCTGATGAAAATCGGTTCACACCTGCTCCACCCGTATTACCGAGGGGATCTCCTGTTTAAGCGCCGCTTCGATGCCGCCTTTCAGGGTCATCGTCGCCATCGGACAGCCCCCGCATGCGCCGGTGAGGCGCACTTTCACCACCCCGTCCTCGACATCGACGAGCTCCACGTCTCCGCCGTCCGCCTGGAGGGCAGGGCGAATCTTGTTCAGTACTTTCTGGATTTCCGGTTTCATGCGAATTTCCTCCCTTTGTATTCTCGCTCTAATAGGATGCAGTTACCCGTTCCGCGGTTCCTTGACCGAAGTCAATCCGCCGACAACATCTCGTAGCCCGCCTTCCTGAGAGCCGACTTTAAGACCTTGTAGTTCTTCGTCTCCATCCGGAGTATCAGGACCTTCATGCCCGAGTCCTCGTGCGCGGCCGTCGCCACCGAAACGATGTTCACATCGAAGTCCTTCAGGAGCTTCAAGACCTCGTAGAGCATCCCGGGACGGTTCGGCAAGGCCAGTTCGACCCTGTATCCCGGGCCGCTGACGCCCATCGCCTCGATGAACGCGTCCAGGATGTCGGTCTCCGTGAGGATCCCCACGAGCCTCCCCTCCTCGATCACCGGGAGACAGCCGATCTTCTTCTCCCGCATGATCAGCGCCGCCTCCTCTATGGGGGCGGTCGAGGAGATGGTGTATGGCCGCCTGGCCATGATCTGCTTGACCTTCACCTTGTCGAGCAGGTAGTAGATTTCCCGGATTTCGAGGGCGGTGGCGGGGGACGGCGACGCCTGCTTGATGTCCCTCTCGGAGACGATTCCGACGAGTTTTTCCCCGTCCTTGAGGACGGGCAGGTGGCGGATCTCGTGCTCCCTCAACAGGTCCATCGCCTTTTTCATCGAGTCGTTCTCGTCCACGTACACCGGGTTACGCATCATCCGCTTCGATACGTTCATCGCCTTCCTCCCTTGGTGTCCGGCCGTGAGGACCGGTCAGGTGAAATGTTGCCGGACAAGGTCGAACGTGTGCGTAAGATCGACATCGGAAACCAGCAAGTATTGTACTCCGTCCCTCTCCCAAAACACGAACGACATCCCGTCTTTTTCCCAGGAGAGAAACGACGATCGGTAAAACAGCGGGGATGGGGCCTCCTCGCCGCGGAGCGCCTCGTGGCGCATAACCATGAGTAGATAAGGCTCCCCGGCGAAGGCGATGTGGATCGCCGCCGCCGTCCGCTTCCCGATCTTCTCCCTCACGACGAATTTGTAGGAAAACAGCTTCTCGTCCCTGGGCAGCGCGACCTTGACCCCGACCCACTCCTTGACCCGCCCCTCAATCTCTTCGGGGCCGACCGGGGGGGCGCCTTCGGATCGCCCGCTCCTCGCCGCCGAAAAGATCCGAAGCGCCTCCTGCCCTATTCCTTCCACCTGCCGGGCACCCGAGTCGCGGTAGATGTGATAGCCCATCACGGCCACGGTGAGGGTCAGGATGACCAGGACGAACGCGATGCGGGGACTGAAGTCCACCAGTCCGAACAGGGACGACCCCTTATTGTGGGAGTCACCACTCAACGATTTCCGCCCCGAGTTCCCGGAGGAGGGTCCTCGTCGCGGTGTGCGTCCTTCCCGCAAACAGGACCGATTCCCGCAGTTTCCTCGCTTCCAGCCACTCCGCCGAAGTCAGGAACACCCCGGTGACGCGGACCGAGTATCCGTCCTTGTCCCCCCCGGAAAGTAGAAACCCTTTCCGGGCCTCCGAGGAAATCCCGGCCTCCTTGAGCAGACGCTGAAATATCTCCTTTCCCGTTTCGTCCTTGCCGACCTGGAACACGGAGAAGCCCGAGTCCCGGACGATCGTACGGAGAGCGGGTGCCATCTTCCCGGCATCGACGACGTACCGCCTGCCGCCCGTCTCGAAAAGCCGCTCGGGCTGAAGGACCAGGCGGAACGCGTCCCCCTTCCCCCCGATCGTCATGCGCTCCCCTTCCTTCCTCGGGATGCCGAGGTAGTCAAGCGCGAAATCGAGCGCCGGCAGCCCCCCCGAAGGGACGGCGAGACGCGGGGGTTCGGCCTCCTTGCGCGCGTCCCCGATCCCGACCAGGAAACCCTCGAGCGCCGAAGGGTCGGCGGCATACGGAAGCACCCGGATCCCCACGCGGTCGGCGTACCGGAGGACCGCCACGAGATCCCCCGTGGGCTTCTCCGGAACCTCCTTCAGGAGTATCACTTCCCCCTTGAGCAGGCTGTCGGGGGTCCGGAGCACCACCCACCGGGCCGGCAGCGTCACGGACACCCCCTCCCCGATGACCAGGGGATGGGATATGCCATCCTTGACCGAATGGTAGCCGGACCCCTGGAGAAGCCTGTGGACCATCTCGCCGGCGTTGGCGGCTCCCTCGAAGGAAACCACCCTGTAGTTCTTCCACGTCTCCAGGATCAGGGAGCGGATATTCCCGGGCAGCGTGCCACGGAAATCGATCAGGACCTGCGTCCCGTTCGTGAATCGCGCTATGGGAAAGTCCTCGAGGTTCAGGACCACCTCGCCGCCCGAGGGTATCGGCAGGTAGAGCGTCCCGCGGTCGACCCACTTCTCTCCGAGGCCCGTGAGAAGATCGGTCAGGAGACCCCGGTAGGGAGGCTTGGCGGGAATGAGCGCCAGCGCTTCCTTACTCGCGGGCCCCGGGGCCGTCATCACCGCGGGCGCGTCGACCGAAGGGGCGGTGGAAGCGCGCAGCTGCGCCTCCGGCTTCGCGGGCTCGGCTGCCGCCGGCAAAGGCTCCCTGGGTACGTCCCTGGACAGCGCCACCACCGGCGTTTCCGGCGGAACCGGCCCGGGCGCCGCTTCCCGCGGAACTTCCCTTGCGGTTTCCCCGGGGGGTTCTTTCGGGGTCTCGCCGGCCGCCGTTTCCGGCGGCTTCTCCGCCTCCGGGGCGAAATATCCCCCGGTGGGCAGCAGGATCGTGCTGCCCGCGAGTATGTGATTCACGTCCCGGAGCGATTCGTTGAGCTCCTTCACGGCATCCAGGTACTTTGGAAGCTCCGCGCGGGAGACCTTGCGCGCCTTCAGTAGCTTCGTGAGATTGTCCCCCTTCGCCACGCGATGCGGAACCGCCTTCCCCACGCGCACGCGGGGATCCGCTTGCGCGGCTACCGGCAGCGAAGGGACCAGTATCTTCTGCCCCGGCTTGAGCTTGCCAGGGTCAGCAATTCCCGGGTTCGCCCTGCGGAATTCCTTGAGCAGCGGGACATAATCCTCCGGGGCAACATGGGACCTTCGTTCCAGGATCTTCCAAAGGCTCTCCCCCTCCGAAACCGTGTGCACTTCGTAAAAGCTCTTCTTGCCGTCGGAAGTGTCCGCGAAGATCTTCTTTTCGAGGAAGATCTTCGGACGCTCCTCCTCCTGCGCCGCGGCCGCGGAAACGATCAGCAGGGCCGCGACTCCCGCGGCGACACCCCAGGCTATCAATACCCTTCGGCCGTGAATGTGCATACGTTAGCGCTCACCCCTACGGTTTTATACATCCTCGGGCTTTCCCACGGCTCGTCCAGGATGCCGTCGTGTATCGCCCAGCTTCTCCCGCGTACCGTCTTCCAGTGATCCGGTTTCCTGAACGGCGTGCTCCCGTCAAGGCGCGCATGGAGAACACACCCGGGTTGGAATTCACGATCGATATACTCCATCTTCTCCTTTCCCTGCACGTATTGGAAGCCGCCACGCTCATAAAGGATGGCGCTGTTGTAGCTCAAGGCCTCGAGAAAATAGAACCTGTGGCCGATGCGGTCGAAAAATTGGTCCCAGCACGCTATCAGGTCCCGCATCGCCCGCAGGCCGCGCCGCACCTGGGCCGGCGCGAGGCCCGCCTCCATCGCGCGGATCTCCTCGGGGATGTTCCGGCGCGCCGTCCCGAAATAGGTGTCCTGCCCATGTTCGTCGACGTCGATGTCGTACCGCTCACCGTCGGGATCGTTCACGATGATGAAGGAGATCTCGACCTGCCCGAACGGCGAGGTGGAGACGTCCAGGAAATAGGCGGCGTCGCGGTCCCCCGGGTCGCGCCTGAGGTCGACCTGGAAGAACGGCATGTTCTCCGGGCAGGTGAACGTGACGCACCGCAGGCCTGCCGGGTTCCGGAACGTCTCCGGGTCGATCGAAAACCTCTCGAGGAAACGCGACGGGATCAGAAGCGACAGGAGCCGCTCGCGCTCCTCTTCCCCGAACTTGTTGATCTCGTAAACCGAGGTGGGCAAGGCGTCCGTTAATCCTTCTCGTACAGGGCGTCGAGCAGGGCCCCGTACTTCCGTATCACCACCTTTCGCTTGACCTTCAGGGTGGGCGTCAGTTCCCCGGTCTCCTGCGAGAAGTCCGTCCCAAGGAGGACGAACTTCTTGACCTGCTCGAACGGGGCGAGCGACCGGTTTATCTCATCCACCCGGGCGCGCATCATCTCCTCGACACGCGGGGATCCGGCGAGCAGGGCTGGGTCCCGTTCGGCGATCCCGTTTTCCTGCGCCCACTTCACGATCTCCTCGGGTGAAAGCGTCAAAATGGCGGTGAGGTATTTCCGACGGTCGCCGTAAACGAACGCCTGGCTGACCATCTTGTCGGTCTTGAGCAGGTTCTCGATGTTCTGCGGCGCGACGTTCTTCCCCCCCGATGTCACGATGATGTCCTTCTTCCGGTCGGTGATCCGGAGGAACCCCTCTTCGTCGATCGCGCCGATGTCCCCCGAGTGGAACCACCCTTCCGGGTCGATCGCCTCCTTCGTCGCAGCGGGGTCGCTGTAGTATTCCTTGAAGACGTGCGGCCCGCGGATGAGGATCTCGCCGTCCTGGGCGATCCGGACCTCGACCCCCGGTATGGGCGGGCCTACCGTCCCGAACTTGAAATTCCCGACCTGGTTGCACGACGTCACGGAAGGGGTTTCCGTCAGCCCGTACCCCTCGAGGATCAGTATCCCCATCGCGTGGAAGAACTCCGCGATCTCCCGGGCGAGCGGCGCGCCGCCGGACACGAAGAAGCGCAGCCGTCCCCCCAGCCGGCCCCGGATCTTTCCGAACACGAGCCGTTCCGCCAGGGAGAACTTCGCGGCCAGCAACCCTCCGACCGGCTTCCGTCGCTGCTTTCGCGCCGACACCTCGCGCCCGACCGAAAGCGCCCACATGAAGATCCGCTTCTTCAGCCCCCCGTCCTGGTTCACCTTGGCCAGGACCGCGGCGTAGAACTTCTCGTACAGGCGAGGGACGCTGACCATCATGTGCGGGCGGACCGCTGGCAGATCCTCGGCTACCGTCTGTATCCCCCGGGCAAAGGCGGAGACCGCCATCGCGTCGAAGGAGAGGAAATGCTCGAAACGGCCCAGGACGTGCGCGAGCGGAAGGAACTGGAGCATCACGTCGCCCCGCGGCACGCGGACGACCGAAAGTGTGGACGTCACGTCGAAGGCGATGTTGCTGTGACGGATCACGGCGCCCTTGGGCGGACCAGTGGTCCCCGAGGTGTATATGATGGTCAGGTCGTCCTCGGGCCGGATTTCCCCCGTTCTCTCCGCGATCGCCCCGGGATGCGCCGCGGAGTATGCGGCGCCCTTCGAGCGAAGGTCGGAAAGTCCGATGGTCCCCGCCTTCCCCACGGAGTCCCCCGTAAGCAGGATGACGACGTCGAGCTCCGGCAGTCTCCCCCTGGAACCTGCAACCTTGTTCCACTGCGTTTCGTCCTCGACGAAAACCACGCGGGCGCGCGAGTGGGACAGGATGTACTCAACCTGGTCGGGAAGGTTCGATGGGTAGATCGGGACGGTGACGAAACCTCCCAGGATCGACGCGATATCTGAGAGGGACCACTCGACCCTCGTCGAACAGAGGATGGCGACCTTCTCCCCGCGTGCCAGGCCCAGGCTCATCAGGCCGCCGGCCATCTCCCGCGCGGCCTCACCGACCTCCCGGTAGGTCATGGGTTCCCACTTCCCGTCCCGGGGGACGATATACCGCACTTCGTCCCTGCCTTCCTCGATACGGTTCAGGAACATCCTGTTGATGGTTGTTTCCTTCATCCTGTCCCCCGCATAAGTGTCATTCGTATTCGACCGCAAGCGTCACGGTGTTGCTCCGCCTCGCCTCGAAATCCACCACCCAACCGGTGTAGACAAGGCGCTTCTTTTTCCCCTTCAAGGGCGCCTCTTCCATCAGGGTGTAGATGCTGTCGCGAGCGACCCGGTCCCCGTGCGTCCCGTCGTCGTAGAGGATGTTCGTGCC
This sequence comes from Deltaproteobacteria bacterium, assembly GCA_021824125.1. Classification (GTDB taxonomy): domain Bacteria; phylum Desulfobacterota; class Deferrimicrobia; order Deferrimicrobiales; family Deferrimicrobiaceae; genus JAKALO01. The sequence continues at coordinate 10,015 of JAKALO010000051.1, forward strand.
GAAAAGGATGCTCCCCGTGTCCACGTCCTTCGCGTAATAGTAGAGCAGGACCGAGTCCCCGATGTAGGACTTCTTCGCGGGGAGGCGGAATTCGACGACCTTGAGCTCGAGACGTCCTTTTTCCCCCTTCGCGAGATGGGTCGGGTACCAGCTCACCTGCGCGAGTATGTCGGAGTCGACGTGGCAGTTCAGGCACAACTGGCGTCCCACGACCCTCCTGTTGCGGTGCACTCCCACCCCTTCCATAACGTCGTGGCAGGTGATGCAGGTGATCTTGCCGTCCTTGTCGAGCGGTAAATCCTCCGGCGACTTCATGTCCGGCGCCACCGCGATCTTGACGGGGTGCATGTGCCGGTACCCCTCGTGGCAGGAGGAGCATATGGCGACGATCTCCCCTCCGAACTTGAGGCTGGCGTTCCTGATCTGACCCGTCCCCTCCGCGGGGATGGAGACGTGGCAAATGCCGCACGATTTCTGGTCCTTGCGCCCGTGCGGGCTTGCGCCTCGTTTTTCCTTTTTCTCCGCCGTAACTCCCTGGGCCGCCACCAAAAGCGCCACGGCCGCCGCGAGGACCGCGACCGTCCGCCTCACATGTTTCCCATGACTCATTCCGTTCCCTCCAATCGGCTTCTTGTCCCGCCGCGCTGTAGACTTCCGGGGTTCCGCCTATCGGAACATCGGCAGGACATCGTCGTATGTTACCATTCCCCTGCGGAGAAGGTCATGCACCGAGAGAAGCGCGGAGTAGAAATCCTCCTGGAGCAGCAGACCGAGCTTCTCTTCGAGCCACGCATCCGAGGACACCAGGTTTTCCACGCCCGGCGTGAATGGCAGAAGCTCCACGAGCGCCATTTTCCCCGAATACCCCGTTCCCTTGCAGTGGTCGCACCCGGTGGGCACGTAGAACGAAGACTCCTCGACTATCTTCTCCAGGTCCGCGCGGTACCTCTCCCCCACCATCCGCAGGGAGGGCTTAGCGGGCACCGGGCGACGGCACTCCTGGCAGAGGAGGTTGACGAGGCGCTGGTGCATCACCATCCGGACCACGCGGGACAGGATGAAGGGATCGACGTCCAGGGACAGCAGGGTCCGCAGGGTCCGGTCGAAGTTGAACCTGCGGATGCCGCACAAAATGGTGATCCCGCCCTGCGCGAGGTGGATCATATCGGAGAAATCGACCGGGTCGGGGACGTTCTCGACCATCAGGACGTCAGGCTCCAGCGACTCCGCCAGGCGCGTCCACCTGCCGGCGAACTGCTTCGCGACGTCCCTGCGTTCCAGCTGGATGTATCCCTCGTTCCTGAGCCGGAACTGCTCTTCGACGGTTACCACCCGCACCCCCGGCCGATGGATCTCCCTGAGAAGTGTGAAGAGGGTCGTCGCCATCCCCTCGGGACCGGGCGAGGAGAGCAGGTAGAGACCGCCTCCCTTCGCAAGCACCTTTCGCGTGATCTCGATCTGCTCCTGGTTCATGCCGACGGAATCCAGGGTGGGCGCGGACCTCTGGTCGGGCAGCATCCTGACGATCGCCTCGGGTCCGGAGAGGCCTTTCACGAAGCAGATGCAAAAGGCGGTGATGCCCGCCGCGGATTCCAGCTGGAAGGCGGTCTCGGAAAGCGGACCGGCGGTTTTCTCCACCCCCGCCAGGTCCGCGAAGGCGTCGAGGAGCAGCCTGCGAACCCGTAACGGGAAGGAAAGAAGATCCGAAGTTCCAGCTGTGCCGTTGCCGGCGAGCACCGTCCTCCGACCCGCCGAAAACAACCGGACGCTGGCGAGCCCTGTCGCGGCCGCGTGCAGGAGAACCTTCTCCACCACCCGTCGCGCGCCTCCCCGGGTAATCCAGGTTTCCGCCTCCTCGGCGGAAATCAGTCCCCCGGAGAGGTCCCCGGGGGGGAGATGAAGGAGGTCGGGATAGAAACGGGAGAGAATCGCCGCGATGGCGCGGCGCGGGCAGATGACGATCCGGATCCCCAAACCTGTCATGGCCCCGATGGCGGAGAACGCCTTATGGCGGAACGGGTCTGCGACGGCCAGGGTCAGGCGGCCGTCTTCCCGGGATATGGGCGCGATGAAGTTCTCCCTGGCGAGGTGCTCGGGAAGGATCTCGCACAGGGACGTGGGGACGGATTCGGGATCGATCTCCAACCATGGGATCCCGAGCGACTCCGCGAGCAGCCAGCCTTTTGCGTCGGAATGGAGCAGATTTTCGAGAAGCGCCGCCTCGATGACGGTGGTACCCTGTTTCGCGGCGCGCACTTTCAAGGCATGGACCGCGTCGGATGAGATGTATCCGAGCTTCAGGAACGTCTCAAGGAGTTCCCTCTGGGAATCACCCACGTCGGACCGCCCTTCCCTTTTGTTTTCAACTTTATAAAAAAGGGGGGGGAAAGTAAAATGTTTAATGACTCGCACCAACAGGCTGGATTCCGGAGGAAACCATTGAGCGTAAAGAGATTTATGGCGGCCGCACCGGTTTTTCTTGCCTGCCTGGCGGCAAGCGGCTGCATGGTCACGAGTTCCAAGTACGAGATCAAGACCCGGGAGGCCGACACACTTCGCGACGCGTTTGCCGCGGTCAGCAAGGAGAAAACCGTGCTGGAGTCGAGAAACGAGGCCCTGAACAAACAGCTCGCCGACCAGAAAGAGGCCGTCGCGTCCCTTTCCGCCCGTGTCCGAAACCAGGAGGAGGAGCTCCGGCGGACGAGCGAAGAGCTGGCGGCGGCCCGGAAAAACTACGAGGGGACCCGCATCACGCGGGAACAGTTCATCAACGAGCTGCTGGAAAAAGAGAAGGCCACCGGAAAGCGGATACAGGAACTCAACGGGAAGGCGCAGGCCTGCGAGCTTTCCCTCGAAAGCGTCCGGAAGGAGGCCGCCGTTCGTGAAGCCGAGCTGGCCGGGCTGCGCCGGAGCGTCCTGGATCCGGACGAGTGCGAAGCCATGAAACGGGAGCGGGACATCCTGGTCGGTCGCGTGGAACGTCTCACCGGGGAGCGCAGGCAGGAGGATAAACGGCGCGACGAACGCCTCGCGGCGCTCGCGGAATCCATCCGAAAGATATCCGCCGAGGTCGTCCTCACCCCCCTCGGACCCGCCATGTCAGTGCACATACCGGACAAGGTCCTCCTCGCGAAGGGAAAAACCTCGCTTTCCGAAGCCGGCAGGGAGATCGTCGCGGAGCTGGGGAAAGCCGCGGGGGAGTTCCCATCGTCGTCCGTTCTCCTGTCCGCCGGGGGAAAGGGGCTTGCGGAGGAGATACGCGACTACCTCGTAGGCGGTTCGAAAATCCCGCCTGGGCGCATACATTTCAAGCCGGGCGACAGGGAGAGGAGCGCGGAACTGACGCTCCTGGTCCCGTAGATGAAGGAGGAGGAAGGGATGGATGTATTCGTGGCGATGAAGGAGAGGCAGAGCGTCCGGAAGTTCCGGAAGGACCCGGTACCCAGGGCGGAGATCCTCAAGATGGTGGAGGCGGCATCCTGGGCGCCGACGGCCGGGAACGCGCAGAACGTGCGTTTCCTCGTCGTCGAGGACAAGGACCTCCTCAAGCGCATGAAGGGAATAGTGGACGAGGTCGTGTCGCGCACGACTAGGAAGGTGGTCCCGCCGGACAAGACAAACAATTACAACCTGTTCTGGGCCGCGCCGGCAGCGGTCTGCGTCATCGGGCACCCCTACGAGTCGACGACCGACCGGCTCCTCCGCGAAGTGGACCCCGAACGCCACAAGGTCCGGCGGTTACAGGTCAACCCGGCGCTGCAGAGCCTCTCCGCGTCGGTCGCCCAGTTCCTCCTGGCGGCCCACGCGCTGGGGTACGGTACGTGCTGGCTGACGGGGCTGCTGATCGCGAAGCCGGAGCTGGAATCGGCGCTTTCCATCCGTTACCCCGAGGAGCTCCTCGCGGTGATCGCCGTGGGGAAACCTGATTCCCCTCCCCCAAAGCCGGCCAGGAAGCCCCCGGAGGAGATCACGACGTTCCGGTGACCGCGATTTTCTCGATGCGGAGCCGCCGGACGCGGTACCGGCCGGTTTCCACGACCGTGATCCGGTACCCGTGCGCCAGGAAGGTGATCGTCCCCTCCGGGATCTCCTGCAGGTAGTCCATCACGAACCCCCCGGCCGTCTCGTAGACGGTGCTCATCGGGAGGTCGATGCCGTACTCCTCGCGGAGCACCCGGACCGGGGTCGCGGCGGGAACCGAAAGCGCTCCGTCCTTTTCCCACTCGGGACCCTCGGCGGCCTCCTCCCCACCGGCGAGCCTCCCTACGATCCGCTCCAGCAGGTCGTGGACGGTGATCACGCCGCACAGTTTCCCGTGCTCGTCG
>JAKALO010000052.1 GCA_021824125.1 Deltaproteobacteria bacterium
GCAGTGGGACTTGAGAAATCCGTGCTCTCCCGCTTCCTCGGCAGGTAGACGAATTCCCTTTAGGCAGCGATCGGCATCGCGGCGAAGCGGGTATTATCCGGCTCCCCTTTCCTGTCGCCAGATGCCTTGCAGCTCCCGGATCGCGGTATCCGGATCCGGCCGCCGGTTGACCGCCCTTACGACGCAGAAGTTCCGGGCGCCGCGTCCGAGCACATCCGCGAGGTTCCCGGAGTCTATCCCGCCGATGGCGACTGCCGCCACGGGGGACGATCGCACGATCGACCCCATCCGCTCGAGGCCGAGGACCGGATCGGGAACCGCCTTTGTCGGGGTGGCGAACACCGGGCCGACCCCTATGTAGTCGGGTGTCAGTCGCGACGCAAGGAGCGCCTGCCGCTCGTCGTGGGTCGAAAGGCCGAAGCGCTTGCACGGCGCGGGCCAAAGACGCCGCGCTTCGTCTATGGGCATGTCGCCCTGCCCGAGGTGGACTCCGTCGGCGTCCACGTCCCGGGCGATGGTCACGTCGTCGTTGACGATGAACAGCGTTTCGCTGCCGAGTGTGATATCGCGGACGCGCAGGGCCATTTCGAGAACGGCATGCCGGGGCGCCCCCTTCATCCGGAGCTGGAGATAACGCACGCCGCATCGTACCGCAGCCGCGGCGCACTTCTCGTAGCCGGCGACCGGGTCGGTCATGACGAGATAAAGACCGAACGCATCACCCATGCCCGCCCGCCTCCGCTTCCCGGAACACGCTGTCCCAGTTCTTGAAGACAGGCTGAAGCCCCCGGCTCCGCAGCATGGCGCAGAATTCCGGCACCCCGCGCTCGTCGCAGACCTGGAACTGGCCCCCGGTCGACGGCTCCGCCCCGTCGTAGCCGCCGACGGTCGTGCGGCTTCCCGCGCTCATCTTCGAGATGCCGAGCCCCGCCATGCCGTCCCGGAATTCCGGCCGTTCCCGCGTCGAGAGCAGGAGCGGGACATCGGGCAGGACTATCCGGACCGCGAACACGAACCGGGCCAGCCACGCCTCGTCGACGGTGATCGGCGCCGCGAAATTACCCGCCTGGGGCCGCAGTCGGGGGAAAGACAGCGTGATCCCGGACTTCCAGTGAATCCGCTGAAGATGGGCCGCGTGGCGCAGCAGGCAGACGGCGTCGAAAACCAGATCCGACAGACCGAGGAGAACGCCCAGGCCGACGGTCCTCATCCCCGCTTCCATGGCGCGTGCCGGCGCATACAGCCGGTCCAGGTAGTCCCTCTTCGGGCCCCACCGGTGGAGCCGGTCGTACTGGCGCGGATCGTACGTCTCCTGGTACAACGTAACGCCAGAACAGCCGGCTTCGGCCAGGAGGGCATACTCCCGGGTGGTCATGGGAAAGGCCTCTATCCCGACGCCGTGGAACCGCCGCGCCGCCATGGACACGCATTCGAGAAGGTAGTCGAAGCCGGCATGGGAAGTGCGCTCCCCGGTGAGCAGGAGAACCTCCTCGAACCCCATCTCCTTGAGCATCGCCAGTTCTTTCTCCACCTCCGATGGTTCGAGGCGACGCCTGGGTTGGGCACGGTCGGAAGCAAAACCGCAATACACGCAGCCGTTCGTGCAGTGGTTGGACAGGTAGAGCGGAGCGTACAGCGAGATGGTGCGGCCGAAGCGGCGTCGCGTCAGGGCGCGGGCGCGCTGCGCCATGACCTCCATGAAGGGGTGCGCCGCCGGGGAAAGCATAGCGGCAAGTTCCCGCGGACCGGGCTCGTCGCACCCGAGCGCCCGTTCGACGTCCACGGCCGTCGGTTCCCTCCCGTCGAGCCACGGCGAAGGATCCAGCCACGCGGGCAGTTGCGGGGTCACGTGCCCTCCCCGGAAATAAACTCCGTCAGTGGGCTTGTAGCCAGGGCCGTGCCGCCGCCTCGCGGCATGATGCCGGCCCTGTGCGCGTTTCGGCCCGCCACCACGGCCTGCGCGAACGCAGCTGCCATGGCTATCGGGTCGCCGGACGCCGCCACGGCGCTGTTCACGAGTACGGCGTCGCACCCCATCTCGAGCGCGGCGGCGGCTTCCGAGGGGGAACGCAGTCCCGCGTCGACGATCACGGGTATCCGGGCGTCGCGAATGATGAGCCGCAGCATTTCGGCCGTGGCCAGCCCGCCCCCGCTTCCGATCGCGGAGCCCAGCGGCATCAGCGACGCGCACCCGACGTCCTCCAGCCGCCTGGCGAGGACCGGGTCGGCCGGCATGTACGGCATCACGACGAACCCTTCCGCGGCGAGGACCCTTGCGGCCTCGAACGTCTCGATCGGGTCGGGCATGAGATGGTGCGGGTTGGGGTGGATCTCGACCTTCACGAAGGGGCTCCCGCCGAGTTCCCGCCCAAGGCGTGCCGCGCGGACCGCCTCCGCCGCGTTCCGCGCTCCGGAGGTGTTCGGCATAAGAGTGATCCCCCCAAGCCGGTGAAGCGGACCGAGCATGTCGTCTTCCCGGGAAACACGGCCGACGCGGCGGAGCGCCACGGTGACGATCTGCGCACCCGATGCCAGGACGGCGCCCACCATGGTTTCCGAATCCTGGAACTTGCCGGTCCCCATCAGGAGCCGCGAGGAGAAACGGCGCCCCCCGACGATCCAATCATCCTGTCCATTGCCTTGCCGCTCCATTGCTTCCCCTCCGGATTCACGCTTCATGCCTCACACACCCCGACGATCACCCGCCGCCGACGAGCCGGAACAGATCGATGCAATCGCCCTCGCGCAGCCCGCATGCATCCCGGGAGACGGCGGGGATCACTTCATCGTTCAGTACGACGACCACCGCCCGTCCGCCGAAGCCCATCTCCTCCAGCAGCGACGTCACGGTTTCGGCCCGTTTCGCCTCGTACGCCTCCCCGTTGACGGTCAGCTTCACTTCCAACTCCTTAAGATAAAAAAACGCGCCAAGGCATTCGCCAGGCGCGCATCTCGTTGGCTTCCCTGCGCCGGCATTATCCGGATCAGGTTCAACGGGTATGTTCTCAGCACGCCCCTTTCGGAACGAGCACCCCGGCTGATTTCCAGATAGTACTTGGCCTGTCCTTGTCCGTCAACCCCCGGCCGATCAGAACCGGTCATTCCTCCTCGTGTTGGTAGACAACGACGCGGTCGCGCCCGGCCTGCTTGGCCGCATACATGGCGGTGTCGGCGGCGTGCAGAAATTCATGCATGGTGACGCCGGCGTGTTCCTGAGTTCCCGCTATGCCGGCCGATACGGTGATCGTGCCGAGCAGATGATCGCCTTGCCGGATCGCCATCTTCTTGACAAGCACGCGGATCTCTTCCACGCGTTGGCAAGTGTCCGCAAGCGATGAATCGGGCATGACGATCAGGAACTCCTCGCCGCCGTAGCGGCAGGCGATATCGCTCTTGCGCAGCTTTCCGCGCAGCACCTGCCCGAACTCGCGCAACAGCAAGTCGCCTGCATGGTGCCCGAAAGTGTCGTTGAATTTCTTGAAGTGGTCCAGATCGAGCATCGCGATGCACATCTGGGATTTCCTCCGGCGCGCACGATGCAGCTCGCGAGGAAGACTTTCTTCAAGCTGGCGCCGGTTGAACAGGCCGGTCAGCGGGTCGCGGGTGGCCTGTTCGCGCAGTTTCTCGCGCAGCTTCAGGTTGGACAAGGACAACTTGATCGCTTCGCCCACCATCAGGGCCAGTTGTTGCTCGCGGACATGATGCTCCCCTTTCTTCCCCGCAACACCCATGAGACACAACAGCCCGAGTGTTTCGCCTTGCACCATCAAGGGCACGCACATGTAGCCGGTTTCCGGCGGATGGATGAAATGGCGGCACAGCAAATCGGCCCCGGGACCCATTACGTTATGGGGTTGGCCGCGCCGTAACGCCCAGCAATCCTCCATTGAAAAGACGGGCTCCGCAAGGACCTCGTCACCCCAGCGCGCGACTTCCTGAAGGTTCTGGTCCGAAGCGTGAAAGCTCGCCAGGAAACCGTTTCGCCCGGCGAACAGTTCACCCATCATGATGCCCACCACCCGATAGGCTTCATCCTGCGTGGTGCAGATCTGGAGCAGGCCATTCATGCGGTTGAGCGACTGCATTTCGATGTCGACCTTCTTCATTTCGGTCACCAACGCCAACAGCTCCTCGTGAGTCTTCCGGAAGGCATTCTCAGCCCGTTGGCGATCGGTTATGTCGCGTATGTTGCACTGGATCACTCTCGTGTTATTGACCATGTATACGTTGCTGACGAACTCCACCTGGATGTGCTCCTGCTTTTTGGTTTCCAGCGGCAGGTTGTCGTAACGGATATACTCCCTGGTCTGCAATTCCCGGAAAGCGTCCTGGCTGGCGGTGATATCCCTGAATGGGCCGATTTCCCAAAGCTTCTTGCCGAGCAATTCATCGTGGGAATAACCCAGCAAATCCATCAGGAACGGGTTGACGTCGGTTATCATGCCCGTGTCCGCGTCCAGAAGGAGTATGCCGTCTTTCGCCGTCTCGAAGAGCCGCCTGTAACGAACCTCTGAAGCCGCCAGTTCGTGCTCGATCCTAATGCGGTCGGCGATTTCGTCCCCCGGAAGCGTCTTATCGACGGGTTGCAGATTGGACAACGGGGTCCCCAGTTCCGCCAGTCGCACCCGCAAATCCGCGTTATCCGCCGTGAGTTTGGATTTCGTATTGGATGGCATCGTCACCCCCCCGGGATTAGGTGTTACCTTTGCCTACGGCGGCGTTCCATCGAGTATTTCCACGCGGTCCCGCCCTTTTTCCTTTGCCCTGTACAAAGCCTTGTCCGATTCATGCAGCACCGCCTCGAAGGACGGGGTCGCACTGCCGATCGCCGAAGCCACTCCAAGGCTAATGGTGACAACGCCTGACGGTGGTGATTTTTCATGAGATATTTTCATGTTCCGGACATTGGACAGCATGACTTCCGCAAGCGAACCGGCGGCCTCAAGTTGAATTGCAAATGAAATGCCGACGAACAAGATCCATGCGACGCAAGGGATTATGGTTCCCCTTTTCAGGATGCTGCGTCCGATATCCATATGATTCACATGGTAATCAGGTTCGCCAGCATTCCGAATCGGCTTTTGTCCGAAACGCGAATCATTGTTTGTCCTATTCTTCGACCGGAGTTTGTCCTATGTTTTATTTTAAAGCGCACGGTAGGAAATCGATAATCGGCCCTCCCCTCACTTCCCGTCGAGAACCTCGCGCACTTTGCGCAGAAGCGCATCGGTCCTGAACGGTTTCTGGATGAACGACAGGCCGGATTCCAGCACGCCTTGGTGACTGATGGCGTCCCCCGTGTAGCCGGACATGAACAACACTTTCATCCCCGCCCTCTCGGCCTCAAGGCGGGTCGCAAGTTCCCGTCCCCCCATCCTGGGCATGACCATGTCCGTCAGGAGCAGATCGATCGGCCCGTCGTATTCCCTCGATATGCGAAGCCCTTCGTTCCCGTCACTTGCCATGAGCACCCGGTACCCCTTCCCGGAGAGAACCCTGTTGACGATCTCCCGCACGGAGTCTTCGTCCTCCACCACAAGCACGGATTCACTTCCCCGGGGCGCCTCCGTGGGAACAGTCGACAAGGTCTCGCTCTCCCCATCCGCGCACGGAAGGTAGACATTGAATGTCGTCCCTTTCCCGGATTCCGAGCGGAAATCCAGGTCGCCCCCGCTCTGGTGGACGATCCCGTACACCGTGGCAAGCCCCAATCCCGTTCCCTTCCCCCGTTCCTTGGTGGTGAAGAACGGCTCGAAGATGTGGTGCCGGATCTCATCGGAAATCCCGATTCCGGTGTCCCTGACCGACAGGAGCACGTGGGGACCCTGGACGAGAGAGGGATGATCCCTGGTGAAGATTTCGTCCGGGACGACGTTGGCGGTCTCGATGGTCAGCTCTCCCCCGCCGGGCATCGCGTCTCTCGCATTTATCGCAAGGTTGACGAGGATCTGCTCGACCTGCCCCTCGTCGGCTTTTACTCTCCCCAATCCTTTGCCGAGGATGGTCCGGAGCTCGATATTCTCCCCGATCAGGCGCCGGAGCATCTTTCCCGTTCTGGCGACCACCATGTTCAAGTCGATGACCTTCGGCTGCAGCACCTGTTTCTGGCTGAACAACAGCAACTGCCGGGTGAGCGATTCGGCCCGGTTCCCTGCCTGGAGGATCTCCTCCGCGTCCTTGCGCATCGGCGAATCTTCACCGAGGCGCTGGATGAGAAGCTCGCTGTAACCGTTGATCACCGTAAGCAGGTTGTTGAAGTCGTGCGCCACGCCGCCGGCAAGACGACCCACCGCTTCCATCTTCATGGCCTGCTGGAGCTGGGCCTGGAGACGCTCTTTCTCCTCCTCCGCCCGCATGTGTTCGGTGATGTCGCGGAGAAACGCGTAGAAGCGGTCATGGGGAGGAGGGAGATAGGTAACATTGATTTCAATGTTCCGCAAGGAACCGTCCTTGCATCGGTGTATTCCCTCGAACCGGTCTGAGCCCCTCTCGATGATTCTCCGGACAACCCGGAGTATTTCCTCCGGTTTCTCCATGGCCTCGATATCCGAAACGGACATGCGGAGCATTTCATCCCGGCTGTAACCCAGGTTGCGGCATACGCTGTCATTGACATCGAGCAACCGTCCCTGGCGGTCGGTGACCCAGAACCCGTCCGTTGCCGTGCGAAGAATCGTCCGGAGTTCCTCCTCGCTTCGCCGGAGCGCGACATAGGTTTTTATCTGCTCACTGATATTCCGCGCCGCCGCGAACACGCCGAGAACCTTCCCCGATTCGTCCCGGTAAACGGAGGCGTTGTAAAGCACCGGCGTCACGCTTCCGTCCCGGTGACGGATCTCAAGCGGGTAATCCTGGACAGCGCCCTCCCGGAACACCAGCTGGTACCCGGCTCGCGCCTTTTCCGGATCCGTGAAGTACTCCGAGAAATCGGTCGCGATCAGTCTTCCCCGCGGATACCCGGTCACCCTTTCGGTCGCACTGTTCACGTCCGTGATCTTGCCCGCCGCATCGATCGTCACCAGCGGATCGAAACTCGCCTCGATCAAGCTCCGGTTGTAGACGACCAACTGATGCAGCGCCTCCTCCGCCTGCTTGCGCTCCGTAATGTCCAGCGCCGTGCCGCGAAGTCCACAGACCCGGCCTCTCGAATCGCGCTTGACTTCGCCCCGCGCGCATATACATCGCGTCGGGCCGGCCGGATCGGCAAGCTCCAGATCGAGCACGTACGTCTCCCCGGTCTGCATGGACCGTTTCACCGCGGCATCCAGCCGCTCCCGGCTCTCCAGCGTATAAACCTTCAGATGGTCGATATAGTTGGGCGTCGGAAGCTTCGGATCGACGGAATAGATGCGGCAATATTCGTCGGACCACCATATGGTGTCGGTAGTCGCATCCCAATCCCAGCTTCCGATGCGCGCCACGCGTTGCGATTCGTTGAGCTCCCTCTCCCGCGCGCGCAAGGTCTCTTCCGCCTTTTTGCGCCCGGTGATGTCATGTAAGATCATGGCCGTACGGGGATTCCCGTTCCTGTCCTTATGGATCCGGGAGGAGATTTCGACGGGGAACGTCGTCCCGTCCCTCCGAACGAGGATCAATTCCCCGTGGCAAACGCCCGTTCGGGCCCTTTCCTCCAATAAAACCGGAAGCCGGGGGTCGGACAGGTCGACGACGCCGTTCCTGCCGGCCTTGCGGATCTCTTCTTCCGTTCGCCCCAGCATCGCGCAGGCCGCAGGGTTTGCAGCAAGGATACCGCCTTCCGGAATCGTGACAAGGATACCGTCCATGCTGTTCTCGAAGATCGCCCGTAACTGCTCTTCGGATTCCAGGAGTGCATCTTCCCTCGACTTCACCAGTCTCCGGATCCGCAACCCTTCGATCCAGTGGCCCAGGATCGCCGTCGAAAAATCGTGGGTAAGGAAAACCTCGGGAGGAACAAAATGTAAATTATCGAAGACCTCGGTGCCGATGACGGCGATGGGATGGGTGGCGAGCACCCCGAGGAGGATCTCCGGGGAAAATCGCCGGCGGTCGTACTGGCAAAGCGCAAGACAACGGCTGCCGGTCAAGAAAGTGTTCAGCTTCGCCTCGTACTCGATCAGAGGATTCGAACCCGGAAGCCGCCGCAATGCCCAGGACATTTCGCCCGTTACCCGCAAAGCCCCGTATCCTTCGCCGACGGCGCGGTCCGTTTCCTGCCGCAGGAAGGAAATCATCCGGTCGGGGATGAACGCCCCCTCGCGCATGTACGCATCGGAGACCGTGTGAAGGACCAACTGCCCCCGGTCGAGGCAAGAACTTGGATCAAGACCGTCTTCCCGGAGGTATTCGAGGACGGTTTCCGCCGTCCGGGCGTCCACGATGTATATAACCTTCTCGTTTCGTTCGAGCCCCTGTCGAATATAGGGGGTCAGGAGCGCCCGGTGCTCCTCCTCCGTTTCGTAGATACAACATAGGTGGTCGCCAGGCCGGAGAATCGAAATCTTTTTGTGGAGGTCAGCGGAGGTGCTCATGTTTTCCGGAAGAATTGCGCTCTTTTCATCCCGGCTCATATTTCGTGTCACCTCCACGGATCATTGCGCATCCAGCACATCCCTTATCTTCCTTGCCAGTATCGTCGGGCCGAACGGCTTCTGAAGAAACGGCATGCCGGCGGTCAACACATATGAATCGTGGATCGCGTTGGGGCTATAACCGCTCATGAAGATCACTTTGAGTCGCGGGTTTTGCTTGTGCATTTCTTCGAATGCTTCCTTGCCCCCCTTCCGCGGCATCACCACGTCCAGTACGGCGAGAACGATCTCCTTGTGCTGCCTGAAAATCTCGATCGCCTCCTCACCGTTCCGCGCCACCCGGACCGTGTATCCAAACCCCGTCAGAATCCGCTCGGCAAGGACACGGATGGCTTCCTCGTCTTCCGCCAGAAGGATCGTCTCCGTCCCGCCACGCACAGTTTCTTCCCTGCGTATCGTAGGAATGGCATCCGGTTGCGCCTCGATGGCGGGGAAATACACCTTGAATGCCGCTCCCTTCCCCGGTTCGCTGTAAACGTGAATGAACCCGTTGTGCTGCTTGACTATCCCGTACACCATCGAAAGTCCCAGGCCCGTCCCCCTGTCCGGCCCCTTCGTGGTGAAAAAAGGTTCGAACACCCGCTCGCGGGTCTTCTCGTCCATCCCGACCCCCGTGTCGGAAACCGTAAGCAGTGCGTATCTCCCCGTCCTCATGTACGGGTTCTGGCTGACATACTCCTCATCCAGATACACGTCCTCCGCTTCGACCACGAGCCGCCCGCCTTCCGGCATCGCATCCCTGGAGTTGAGACAAAGGTTCATGACCACCTGTTCGATCTGTCCGCGATCGGCATGTATGGTCGGAACGTTCTTTCCCAGAGATGTTTTCACCTCGATATGTTCGCCTACCACTTTGCCTACAAACTTCATCAAATCCGCAACCAGGGTGCTCAAGCTCAAATTGACAGGCTCGATGATCTGGCGGCGGGCGAAGGTCAGCAGCTGCCGCGTCAGCGTGGACGCTCGTTCCGCGCAACGCAGGATCTCGTCCAGATCATGCAACGCCTGCTCGTCTCCTGCCATCCTCATGCGCAAGAGTTCCCCGAATCCGAAGATCCCCGTCAGGGCATTGTTGAAATCGTGCGCGATGCCCCCCGCAAGGGTGCCCACCGCCTCCATCTTTTGTGCCGTCCTCATCTGCTTCTCGAGCGATAGTAACCGCCTGTGCTCCGAAACGTCCCTGAAGTTCCCCAGAATGAATTGTTTACCGTAAATCGTCACCGGACTTGACTTTATATCGGCCCAGAAGATCGAGCCGTCCTTTCTCCGTACCGGGATATCAATTTTTTTCTCGGCTTCATGTCTCGCACACCCGTCAAATTCCTCGATAATCCAGGGGATATCCTCCTCTGGGTGGACATCCAATATTCCCAGTTGCCTGATCTCATCGGGGGCATATTGCAGCATGTCGCAAAAGGTGTTGTTACACATATGGAATTTCTTGCTATCCACGTCGACCAGAACGATCCCGTCTTTGGAATCCTCGAAGATAGCCCGGAATTTCTCTTCCGACTCTTTCAGCACCAGCTCCGATTGCTTGCGCTCGGTGATGTTACGGCCGTACAGATTCGCGTATCCGGCATCCCGAACCGGCGATACGGAAAACGAATACGCACTTTCGCCGTACTCCAGATCGAGAGTTTTCCTTGATCCATCGTTCAGGGCCCGTGAGACCGCATCCCGCAAGGGGGGTGGGGCTATCTTCCCGACTTGCAGATTCCACTCCGAAAGCTGCCCCGATCCGCTCTCGTTGATATAGAGGAGGGTGCCATCTGCCGAAATGCGGATGATCGGGTCCGGGTTTTCGGAGGGGAACTTCGCCAGCACCTTGATTTCTTCCTCCGCCCGCTTTCGATCCGTGATGTCGAAAATGCTCCCCACCAGACCCCCGAGAGATTCATCCGGATTGGGAAACGTCGCTTTGCTGAAGATAACGTCATGCCTCTTGCCGTCGGCCGGGACCATCTCGGTCTCGTAGACTTGGCTCCCGCCCTTCCGTAAGAGGGCATCGTCCGCATCCCGGTGCATGTCGGCCAGATCTTTCGGCGCGATATCGTAGACCGTCTTTCCCACGAGGCGGTCCCTGGGGAGGCCGATGTATTCCTCGTAGGCCTTGTTGCAGCCGAGGAAGAAACCCCGGGCATCCTTGTAGAAGACGGGAGTCGGGATGGCGTCGAGGATGACCTGCAGGAAATGGAAGTGTTTCTGGAGGGTATCCTCCATCCCCCTGCGGACTTCTTCGGAACGGTCCATGTCGCCGCCTACCCTCAAGGCGACCCTGGCTATCAGCGCACCCGCTACCCCAGCGAGGACCATGGTGGAAACACCGGACATAAATGCGTTGCCTTCGAAGAAGGTCCATTGGGCATAAACATGCGTCAGATCGATTGTCACCGCGACACCTACCACCGTAGGCACGAACGCCCTGAGAAGCCTGGCCCGGGTCGAAGATCCCGCGAACAACCTCGACGGGAATCCGTCCGGTCCCACCGCGAGGAGCTGCCCCGTTCCCAGAAAGAGGAACGCGAGCGCGGTCGTTGCCGCCATCGGTATGGTCAAAGTGCCATATAGGAAAGGGGTCCCATGCAGGTAGCTCAGGACGAACACCGTTCCGGTCACCGCTGAAAGAATTCCAAGACACCCGGCCAGGTCCCCAAAAAGCTTTTGGCGCTCCCCTCCCCGCTCACGGAGAAAGAGCATCGGGACAACCGCTCCCGAGAGGAGAAGGAGTGCCGCCGTCGTAGGAGACATGCGACCGGTGAGGATCGAACCAATCATTGGAGGATGGGGAAACAGCCATTCTTCAAAGGAAAGGACTGGTATTCCCAGATATTCAACGAGCTCGATCAGCCCGTATGCCGAAAGGAGCGCGGATACCATGGCGGCGAGCATGCCCACCCGGCCGTGCGAGGGCCACATCGAACGAACGAGGAGCACCCCCCCGAGGCAAAGGAAAGCAATCGCGGTGAGGGGAGCCATCGGGATGTAGGAGGATCGGAGGCTCGCGAGGAGGGGCATTCCAAGGATCCAGCCCAACAAACCAAGGAGCCCCAGCGCGGCGGTGGCCGCTCCAAAGAGTGACGCAAGCTTTAGGTATGAGTCGGGGAGGGGACGAACGGCCCGGAGTGTTACAGGCAGATTCAATAATTCTCCTCTCACACAAAAATGCCAGTTACGAGGTTTGCATTGAATCCGCAATTACGATATTAAAATAGAAATCCCTTTCTCCCTACCGGCGGAGGGTTCCCTCCTTCCCCCCTACTCCAGAACTTCGAGCATGAAGGTCCCGTATTTTTTATCGGTTTCCAGGATATGGCTCAACAGCCAGTCCCTAAAAATTTCCAACGTGCTTTTCGGGATGTTGCCATCCCCCTTTGAATATCGGTTCAATTTCCCGGAAAGATCAGGGCGGACAATCTGAGGATTATTTCCGATCCGATCGACAGAATCCCCCCCTCCGACCTTCTTTATGGTTCCTCATTTTCATTTTATACGTACCATATCCCTAATGTTGGTGCCAGAAAAAATGGAGAACTATGGATTATGCAGATGCGATTATGACGATGATAAGCGTTCCCTTCTGAAAATCCGGCTCCGCGGTTATAAACAACATAAAAATAGGGAGAGCATGTTACAGCCTGGAAGGGTTTTCTACCTGCGAGCCACATTTTAGCCACATTTACAAAAAACAAAAAAAAGGGAACACGGCTTTAGTCCGTATTCCCTTTGAGTATTGCGATGGTGCCGAAGGGGGGACTCGAACTCCCACGGGTCTCCCCGGTTCAAACGCGAGTCGATTCTCTGAGCCCCGGCGGGCTTTCCCGGAACCCTGGGCTATGAAGGGCGTCATGGAGCATATTATTCCCGTCACATTTCCGACAGTGGTTGATCGATGGAGGGAGCTTCTTCGACGCGATGATTTCGGCAAATCTCCGGACGTTTTCCGCGTACCAGGCGCCCCGCGGGGCACGGTGGCCATAAAGGCGGGAACCGGGGTTGGGGCTCCACACGAAGGGAACGACGTGAGCCCCGAGGGAGCCAAGGGCATCCACCCCCTCGAAAAGGCTGTCTGCCGGTTCCAAACCCATGACAAACACACCGTAGACGTTTCCTGGCCCGAACACGCGGACGGCCTCCTCCAGTGCCTCGAGGAACTTCCTTCGAGGCGTATCCCCTGCCTTGCCCGGACAGAGGGCCCGGTAGAGCGGCTCGTCCCAGATCTCGAGGCTGAACGCTACGGCATCGATTCCCGCGTCCTTGTACCTTCGAATGGAAGCAAGATCTTCGGGAGGGGAGGGGAGAACTGTACCGGGAATCCGGTCGAGGCCGGTGTGTTTGCGGATGGCGTCGAGGATGTTTTCCACCACTTCGACTTCCTTTTCGTTTCCGAAGCACCCCCCCGTCATCATGATATGTTTCGCCACTCCCTCCCGAAATGCAGCGGCGGCCGTCTCGCCGATCTGGTCGGCCTGTTTCCGGGTGATCACGCTCCGGTATTTTTTGGAAGTATCGACAAGGTTGCAGAAGAGGCATTCCTTCCGCTTCGAAAAATGGGCACAGTAGTTGTTGTAGCAGATGAAGAAGCAGTCCTCGCCGCCGATCTGCCCGATCTTCAACATGGGGGTTCCATCGCTGGTACTCATCTCGTAGAAAGACGGCCTCGGAATCCAGGAAACCTGGCCGACCGGCTCGCCGTCCCTCTGCAAGAACAGTTTTCCGTCTTCCCCGCGTTCCACGAGAAATGGCGACCTGCCGTTCTTCCGGAACTGAACAACCGTCCCGTCTTCGAGCAGAAAATCGTCGGGGAGGTTTTCCACTCCGTGGTCTTCGAAGTCCCACCCGAACAGGCCGTGGTTCTGCTCCTTGTAGATCGTCCCAACCCCCTCCAGCGCCGACGCCGTGGCGCGGACTCCCTCCGTGAGAAGATCCCCTTTCAGTTCCAGCGTATCGGTTTCGCGGGTTGGGTTCACTTAATTCCTCCCTTCGCATCGAGAAGATCCCCGCGGATTGGGAGCCTCGTCTCTCTCTTTTCCGTTTTCAGAACGAACCAGGTCTGGACAGACTCGATTTCCTTCATGGGGACGATCCGCTCCATAAGAATCTCCCGATACTGGGGGATGTCCCTGGCGACCACCCTTAACAGGTAATCGGCTTTACCGGTGATGTGTGAGCACTCCATAACGAACGGGTTCTCCCGGATCTTTTTCACGAAGGATTGCGCGATCTTCACGTCATGTCGGGAGAGCGTGACGAACACGTACGCCACCGTGGATTTCTGCAATTTATCCTCGTCGAGGATGGCTACGTATCTCTTGATGATCCCCTCATTCTTCAATTTCCGCAGGCGGGCAAGAACCGAGGATGGAGAAAGGCCGATCCTTTCCGCAAGGTGCTTGTCGGGGACGTCCGCATCCTTCTGGAGTATGTCCAGGATTTTGAGATCAATGTCGTCAAAGGAATTTAATTTCATGATTTTTCAATAATACAGATTATAATTCGCCGTTGTCAACATATTACGAAATAAATAGCTAACACCCTTCCCCGGGGAGCTCCAGTCGAAATCAAAAAGGCGCCCAGGATCGCTGAGCGCCTTTGGATATCGACTGGTGCCATATGGGGGACTCGACCGCATCAGCCTCCGCGATCACGCGATCGGCCCTTGCGGCAGGGCTCGGGACTTCCGCGCTCCTAAAGTCGCGCTCTTCCTCGCTGCTCGCTCGGCGGCGGACATTGTTCGT
>JAKALO010000211.1 GCA_021824125.1 Deltaproteobacteria bacterium
GGTGTCGGTGCGGTCGCTCATGCCCGGAGGGCCATCCCCGCGCTCCCGGAAGCCCTCAACGGCGCTGCATGGGTGGCTGCCTGGTTCCGCTCCATCCCCTTCCATCCCTCCCGGAGCGTTTGCAGGACCTTTTCCGCTTCGTCGAGTGCGATCCCGTCGTTCTTCAGATTTGCCTTGAGGAGGCGGTCAAGGACGAAGTCGTAAAGCCGCCGCAGGTTCCGGGCGATCTCCCCGCCCGCTTCCATGTTGAGGGAACTGGTCAGCTCGCCGACGATCGCCGTGGCCTTCCCGATGTAAAGCCCCTTTCCGGCGATGTTGCGCTCCCCCATCTTTACCCGCCCGAGCTTGATGAAATTGATCGCCCCGTCAAAGAGAAGGGAGATGATCCTCACGTTGTCCGACATGTCGAACGTTGACTTCTGGTAAGCATCAAACTTCTGCATCGTCCGCTCTCCCCTCGCGATTTCCGCTGTTAATGTCGTTGCGCCCGGTCGCCTGCAATCACTTACCTGTGGGTAGGGCGAGGCTGGTCAGGAACGAACTCTGGGCGGAGATCGTGCTGAGGAGCGCTTCGAGCTTCGCGAACCGCGCCCTCAGCTCCGCCTCTTCCTTGGCCAGCCTGGCTTCGACCCTCAAGATGTCGCTATCGATCTTTGAAACGATCGTGCCGAGGCCCTTCGTCCTGTAGGTGAGGGATCCCGTGATCGCATCCGTTGACTGGTCCACGTAATCCCATACCGTGTTCGCCACCCCACCCGTGGCGTTGAACAGATCCGACACTCCGGCCAGGTTCGTCGCGAGCTTGTCGGTAAGGACGGCGCTATCGATGGTGAGTTTCCCGTCCGTGCCGGTCTTGATGCCGATCTGCGAGAGCACCCGCAGCCCCTCCGGAAGCCCCGCAACGCGGCTCCCGATGATCGCCTGCAACCGGGTCACGACGTCCCGGGCCGTTGCCTCGCCCGTCAGGGGTCCGCCTTTATTGGTCTTCGTGTCGTAAATGGCGTTGGTGGAAACGAGGGATACGATGTCATTGTAGGCGGAGACGAATCCTTCGATCTTCTTCTGGATGGCCGTCGTGTCGTTCGTCACGGAAAGGGTGCCCGAACCCGCCTTCGTCAGGGTGATCGTGACGCCCCCGATCGCGTCCGAGAACGTGTTGGTGCTCCGGGTCATCGATAACGTGTCGATGCTGAACGCGGCGTCCTGGGCCGCCTGGAGTGTTGTTCCGCCCACGACGGGACCGGTCGGCAGACCGAGGGAGGTGACGTTTTCGGTCACCGTGATGGGGTTGGCCACGCCGGAGGACTTGCTCGTCAGGACGAGGCGGTAGCCGGTCCCGTCGTTGATGATGGTGGCCCCCGCGTCCCCATTCGTTGCATTGATCGCGTCCCTCAGGTTCGCCAGCGTCGTCGTCGTATCGACGGCTACGGTCGTCGTGGCGCCGGCGCCGACATGGAAGCTGAAGTTGCCGCTCGCGACGCTCACCGTGCTCGTTTCGGCCGCAACCGACGACGAGGCGATCCTGTGGGCCTGGGCGAGCGCGGTCACGGTGATGGAATAGTTTCCCGCGGCGGCGGAACTCGCCGCCGTCGCGCTGAAGACGGTCGCATCGCTCGACGACGCCGTCCTTGCATAGAAGCTCGTGGCGGTTTTCAACCCCTCCGATGCGGTCTTCAACGCGGCCAGCTTCGAGGAGAGGTCTCCATACACGCTGATGGTCTTGTTGTAATCCGCCTGCCGGTTCTGCATCGTGGTGATCGGCTGCCGCTCCAGTTTCATGATCTGGTCGATCATGGTGTTGTAATCGATCCCCGACGTCAGGCCGCTGACCGAGAATGTCGACACTTAAACCTCCTGATCCACGGCAACCGCGCGCTGTTCGCGGACCATTCTGCCGAGTTGCGCCCGGATGTGCTTCGCGATCGCGAGCGACTCGGGCATCGGGATCTGCCGGATCACCTCGCCGGTCTCCTTGTCCAGAACCTTGACCACGACCCTGTGAAGGTCATTTTCGAACTCGATGCGCAGCTCCCGGTTTGGGAGGGATTCGATGTTCAGCGCTTCGCGCACGACCTTATGGAGTTCGGCGTAGTCAGGAGGCCGGAGCCCGGTTCCTTTCCCGACGGGAGGAGGAGGGGAAGCGGGCTTGCCCGCCTCGGCGTGACCCGACGGCCCCGCAAACACCACGGGGGAGACCGGAAGAACTATGTCGCCTTTTGCGTCCATGTCATCCACCCGGAACCGCCCGGGGAGGGGGGAATCCCCCCTCCCCGGCGGTTATCAAAGCTGCTACTTCAGGAGCTGGAGAGCCGCCTGCGGCAGCGTGTTGGCCTGTGCGACCATCGCGTTCGCCGCCTGGACGAGGATCTGGTTCTTCGTGAACTGGGACGTCTCGTATGCGAAGTCCGCGTCCCGGATCGCCGAATCCGCGGAGGTGAGGTTCTCGGAGGTGACCCGCAGGTTCGCGATCGTCGACTCGAGCCGGCTCATGACGGCGCCGAGGGTGCCGCGGCTGGAAGCGACCGTGGCGATGGCGCTCTGGGTCATATCGAGGTTCGACTGGGCGTTCGCGACCGTGCTGATGTTCGCCGTCAAACTGAGGGTCGTCGAGGTGGTAGCAGCGGTCCCGCTGAAGAACGTGATCCGGTCGTTGGCGGCGACGTTCTGGAACCCGACCTGCAGCGTGACGCCGGCCGGGCTCTGGGAGCCGTCCAGAAGCTTGGTTCCGTTGAACTCGGTGGCGTTCGAGATCCGGTCGATTTCGGTTTTCAGCTGCTGGTATTCGGCGTCGAGCGAGTTCCGCTCGGAAGTCCCGAGGGTGCCGTTGGCGGACTGCTCCGAGAGCTCCCGCATCCGGCCGAGAATGTTCCCGATCTCCTGGAGGCCGCCTTCGTTCGTCTGGGCGAGGGAGATGCCGTCCTGGGAGTTCCGGATCGCGACGGCGATGCTGCGGACCTGCGCCCGGATCTTTTCGGAAACGGCCAGACCGGCGGCGTCGTCCTTCGCGCTGTTGATGCGGAGGCCGGACGAAAGTCTCTGGACCGAGGTGGCGAGCTTTTCGCTGTTGATAACCAGGTTTCTCTGGGCGCTCATAGAGGCGATGTTCGTGTTGATGACAAGAGCCATTGCATTTTCCTCCTTGAAATAGTTCGGGCATCCTTGCCCGTTTTTTAGATCGGA
>JAKALO010000053.1 GCA_021824125.1 Deltaproteobacteria bacterium
GATCGGGACCATCTCCCCCGTGCCGGTCGTCGTGATACACGGGATGAAGGACACGATCGTCCCCTTCTCCCACGGGGAACTTCTCTACGAACTCGCGAAGGACCCGAAGGGGTTCTGGAAGGTGGAGGGCGGGGGGCACGTGCGCGCCCTGCTCCTGCCCGACGTGCGGAAACAGATGCTCGCATTTCTCGCTTCGGTTTTTACCCCGGAAAATAAATTCCCTTCCTTTGGAGAAGGCATTGCCCCAAAATAGATATCATTCGTATTTCCCATTTCATCCAGGGAGGTCTACATGAAAAAGGCTCTGCTCGTCGCAGCATTGGTCCTCGCTCTTGCGGTCCCGGCGATCGCCGCGGGCCCGGCCGGCCAGATGAACTACGGGTGCGGCCTCGGCGCCACCGTCTTCAAGGACGGACAGGCAAATGACAGCATTCTGCTCCAGCTGGTGGCCACCTTCCTGAACGGCCTCTGCGGGAACGGCACGTTCGGCATCTCGAGCGGCACGTCCGACTGCGCCAAGCCCAGCAAGGTCGCCGGCAACGAGCGCCTCAACGAGTTCGCGTACAAGAACCTGGACGACCTCGCCCGCGACATCGCGGCGGGGAAAGGCGAGACGGTCTCCACGGTCGCCGAGCTCCTGAACGTCCCGGCCGAATCGCGGCCGGCCTTCTACAAGAGCCTCCAGGCCCGCTTCACCGAGATCTTCCCGACGCCGACGGTCGAGACCGCCCACGTGGTGGATACGATCGCGAAGATCGCCGCCCAGGGCTGATAGTTCCTGGCCGGGATCCTGTTCGATAAAAGGGCATGCGTCCCCCGGGCGCATGCCCTTTCCCTTTTCCTGCTCGCGCTGGCGCTCTTCTCCGGCGTTCCGGCCCCGACACCGGCGGCCGACAACGCCTACCTCGTCGAGCTGAAAGCCAGGGCGCTGTCCCTCTCCCTCCACGAGGATCGGACCTGGAACGTGCTCCTCCACTATCGGCCGGGAATCCTGGGCTTCCGGAGCCTCGTCGACGACCCGCGCTTCTTCCTCGCCCCGGACGGGAAGACGAACGCGAAGGCGGAACTGTCGGCCACCCTCGACGGCCTCTTCGACGCGACGTCGGACCCGCCCCCCTTCTGCCGCTTCCCCGGTCGCTACGCCTTCCTCGCGGAGCGGCTCGGGATCGACCCGGCCCGGGTTCCGCATCCCTCCTGCCCCGAGGCGGACAACATCGTGCGCACGATCGACGGACAGTCGGCCACCCTGGTCTTCGCCTCCGGGTACGTGAACGCCCCCGCCTCTATGTTCGGCCACACGTTCCTGCGGATAGACTCGTCGTACGAGAGCCCCCTCCTCGCCTTCGCCGTAAACTACGCGGCAAAGGTCGATGAGGGCGAGGGCGCCATCAAGTTCACCTTCAAGGGGCTCGCCGGCGGGTACCGGGGGTACTATTCGGTCCTGCCCTACTACGAGAAGGTCCGGGAGTACGCGAACATCGACCAGCGGGACATGTGGGAGTACCGCCTGAACCTTACCCCGGACGAGGTGCGGCGCCTGGTCCTCCACCTCCTCGACCTCAAGGGGATCGCGACGGACTATTTCTTCTTCGACGAGAACTGCTCGTACGAACTGCTTTTCCTCCTCGACGCGGCGCGGCCGGAAGCCCGGCTCACGGATACGGGGGAGGGGTACTGGGTCATCCCGATGGACACCGTGCGGGCTGCGCTCGCCGCCGGGCTCGCCGACAACGTGACGTGGAGACCCTCCCGCGCCCGGCAGATACGCCATTCCCAGTCCTTCATGGCCGGCCGCGAGACGGAGCTCGCCTCGGGGATCGTCGACGGGAAGTCGTCGCCCGACGCGCTCCTTTCCGGGCCGCTGCAAGACGCCTCGAAGGTCCGGGTCCTCGACCTGGCCGCCTTGCTTGCCCAATACCGGATCGCGAAGAAGGACCTCGGCCACGAGTCTTTCCAGAAGCGGTTCCACGGGATCCTTGGGGCGCGGACCCGGCTTGCCGGGGCGGAAGCGGGGATTCCTCCCCTGCCGGTCCCTCCGCCGCCCGACGCCGGGCATCGAAGCGCACGGGGATTCCTCGGGGCGGGCTTCCGCGGTCACGACCCGTTCCTGGAGGGTGGCTGGCGGCCGGCGTACCACGACCACACCGACGATCCGGCGGGATACACGGAAGGATCGCGGATCGAATTTTTCTCGGGGGCGGCCCGGTGGTACCCGGAAGACGACCGGGTGCGCCTGTCGCGACTGGACTTCGTGCGGATCGAGTCTCTAGACGCCGCCGACCGCGTCTTCCGTCCCAAGTCCTGGAAGGTGCGGGCGAGCCTCGAAACGCGTGACTTCAAGGTGGAGGAAGACGGTCTTGTCGCCTTCGGCGGGGCCGGGGTCGGGCTGTCGCTCCGCGCGGGGAACGAAACGATCGCCTCCCTGCTGGCCGAAGTCGAGGGAGCTTTCTCCCGCCGCTACCACTCTTCCTACCGCCTGGCGCCGGGCTTCTCGGCCGGGCTGATGGCGTCGCCGCTCCCGGGGTGGCGGGTCCGCTTCGAGGCAAGGGGCCTGTGGGGGGCCGCCGGGGACACAACGGGGGGGCCGGACCTATCGGCAGGCCTGCGTCAGACCGTCCGCCTCGGCCGCGATCTCTCCCTCTCCCTCGACCTGTCGCGGGGAGTACAGAAACATGTCCGGCGCACGGAGGGGGTTGTCGCGATCAACCGGTACTTCTGAAGGAAATCCTGTCCCTTGCCGTACGTGGCAGGTTGACATCCTCCCCCGCCTGAAGCCGGGGGATTCCTACGGCGCTCACGCGGAAACCGCCCGAGTCGCTTCGGTGGGTTCCTGCTTCGCCGAGCGGCCTGACTGCACCGGCTCTCCACAGGCGATCACGGCATGCCCTGCCGCTAAAACATTGATCGCGCCGACCAGATCGGCGTTTTCCTCGAAACCGCATTGCACGCACGCAAACCGGGCTTGGACCCGGCGGTTGTCCGCCGACACCTGCCGGCAGGCCGGACACGTCCTGCTGGTATTGCGCGGGGGCACCGCGATGACAGACCCACCGCGCCAAGCCTGTTTGTACTCCAGTTGCCGTCTGAACTCGAACCAGCCTTGATCGAGTATGGAGCGGTTCAGTCCGGACTTGGCGCGGACGTTCTTGCCCGGCTTCTCGCTGCTACCCGCCGCCGACTTCGACAGGTTGCGTACCTGCAACTCCTCGATACACACGATCGCGTGGTTTTGGCTGATCGTGGTCGTGGCTTTGTGCAGGTAGTCGCGCCGGGCGTTGGCGATAAGGGTGTGAATCTTCCGGACTTTAGCTTTCGCTTTCTTCCAGTTGTTGCTGAACTTCTGCTTGCGGCTCATCGCCCGCTGATACCGGGCCAAGCGCTGCCGGTGTTTCCTGAAGCTATTGAGCGGCTCGAACACGGTGCCGTCGCTTAGGGTGGCGAAACGGACAATACCCATGTCGATGCCGACCATCGAGCCGGACGGGTGTACCGGTTGTTCCACCTCCCGCTCTGTCTGGATACTGAAATGCCATTTGTCCCCCGACCGGCTTACGGTGACGTTTCTCACCATCCCCAATACCTCGCGGCTGTTGCGATAGCGCAGCCAGCCTAGCTTCGGCAGGAAGATGCGGCTGTTGGCTTGATCGAGCTTGATCTGTTTAGGGTCGGGGTAGCGGAAACCGTCGCACCGCCCCTTTTTCCTGAAGCGGGGAAAATCCGCCCGCCTGGCGAAGAAATTGGTGTAGGCGCGTTCCAAATCCTTGAGCGTCTGTTGTAACGGATGGACGGGCGCATCGGCCAGCCATGCCGTATCCACGCTGTTGCGCCATTCGGTGAGCCGCATGCACAACCCGGAATAACCCAGCTTCTTCTCTCCCTGCTCATACCGCTGCTTCTGCAACGCCAATGCCTTGTTGAACACGAACCGACACGACCCGGCGAAGCGCCGCATCCGGCGCTGCTGGTCGCCGTCGGGCTGTAGCTCGTATTTGTAGGCTTGCAGACGTTTCATGTCCAAAGTATAGTTTGGTCTATGAACCATGACAAGGATATTCGACACGGTCGGCACTGTGTATTCAAGATGCACGTCCACTTGGTCTTTGTGACGAAATATCGACGTGGTGTGTTCACCAAAACCATTCTCGACGACCTGCGCGGCATCTTCGCCAAGGTCTGCGGCGACTTCGAGGCGGAACTGGTGGAGTTCGACGGCGAGGACGATCATGTACACCTGCTGGTGAACTATCCGCCGAAGGTAGCGATGTCGGCGCTGGTGAATAGCCTGAAAGGCGTATCCAGTCGACTCGTGCGGAAGAAGAACTATCCGAACCTCCGCAAGAAGCTCTGGGGTGATGCGCTCTGGTCGCCCTCCTACTTCGCCGGTAGCTGTGGCGGCGCACCTATCGGAATCATCCGCCAGTACATCGAACAGCAGCAGACGGCGCACGGATCACCCAAAGGACGGCTACGCCGTCCGCGCTATCCTTCCCCGGCCTGAAGGCCGAGGCTTGTCGCGCGCCAGGTCAAAGCGTTCTCTTGCGCAGTCCTTCGCGCACCGCTTCCAACGAGGTGTCCCGCAGATGGAGAGGAAGGCCCGGCACCATGGGGTGCATCTCCTCGAAGGCAGGACGCTCTTTCCTGTAGAGAATCCCCAGGGGGATCCTCTCTTCCCACTCGAAGGACAGCTCTAACGCCCGTGTCCGGTTCGTCGCGTCGTGCCCGGGCGGGAGCTTGTAGGCCATCCTGCCGTACCACTGGTAGGTATTTTTCTTGTTGAAGGTGACGCACGGCTGGAGAATGTCGACCAAGGCGAATCCCTTGAAACGGATCGCCTCGGCCATGAGATCCGCCGTGAAATCGACATCGGCCGCGGTGCCGCGGGCGACGAAGCCGCACCCCAGGGCCATCGCGACCGCCAGGGGGGGGAAAGGTCCCGAGATGACGCCGGACCGCTGCAGCGAGCCGACCCACCCGGAGTCGGACGTCGGGGACGGCTGCCCCTTGGTCAGCCCGTAGACCTGGTTGTCGTGGACGAAAAGGGCGATGTCGACATTGCGGCGGAGATTGTGGATAAAGTGGTTCCCACCCTCGCCGTAGATGTCCCCGTCTCCGCTCGTGACGACCACCGTCAGGCCGGGGTTCGCCATCTTGATGGCCGCGGCGGCAGGAAGGGCGCGGCCATGCAGCCCGTTGAAGACGTTGACGTCGACGTAATGCGGAAGCTTGGCCGCCTGGCCGATCCCCGAGACGAGCACGATCTCGTGCTTCTCCCTCCCCGTCGTCTCGAGCGCCCTACGGACGGCGTTGAGGATGCCGAAGTTGCCGCACCCGGGGCACCAGGCGTTCTCTACGCCCGTTTCGAACCGGTTTTCCACGCGCCTTCCCTCGCTTCCTTCGCCACGTCGGCCGGCAGCAACGGCAATCCGTCGAACCTCCGGATCGTCCCGTCGACATGCATTTCCGTCTCCCTCCTGAGAATCCCCGCCAGCTGTCCCGTGGCGTTGTTCTCCACCGTCACGATCCGCCGAAACCCCGAGGCATGTCCTTCGAGCTCCCGCGCCGGCAGGGGCCAGACCTGCCGCAGGTGCGCCGCTCCGACGGAGAAGCCTTCTTTCTCCAGGATCTCCCGGGCTTCAGCAACCACTTCCTTCGTGGAACCGAACCCGACGAGGAGGAGGTCGCCCGTCGCCTTTCCCGAATAGAGGGGCGGCAAGACGTGCCGGGCGATCTCCCGGCCCTTCCGAAGCCGTTTTTCGACCATCCGTACGCGGATCGCGTGGTCTTCGGTCAAGTGACCGTCCTCGCTGTGCTCGTCGCTGTCGACGACGACCGTGACCCCCGGTTCGCCGGGAATCGCCATGGGGGAGACGCCGTTCTCCGTGATCGCGTAGCGCAGGTACTTACCCTCCGGGTTGCGAGGGACGTCCGGTCCACGGACGACGTGGCGCTTCACCGGGCGAATCATCATCGTTTCGGGATCGAGGTCGAGGGACATGTCGGCCAGGTACTGGTCCGTCAGCAGGAACACCGGGGCCTGGAACCGCTCCGCCGTGTCGAACGCGAGCTGCGCAAGCTCGAAGGCCTCTTCCGGCGATCCCGGCGCAAACACCGCGCGGGGGAACTCTCCGTGCCCGGCGTGGATGACGAAATCGAGATCCTCCTGCGCCGTGCGCGTGGGCATCCCCGTGGCGGGCCCCGGGCGCATGGCGAGCCCGATGACCAACGGGGTCTCGAGTATCCCCGCGAGCGAGAGCCCCTCCGCCATCAGCGCGAAACCGCCGCCGGAGGTGGCCACCATCGAACGGGCCCCGGCGTACGACGCCCCGATCGCCATGTTGATCGCGGCGATCTCGTCCTCGGCCTGCTCGAATACGAGGCCCAGGGGTGGGCCGTCGACCAAAAGCCCCTGGAGGATCCCCGTCCCCGGGGTCATCGGGTACCCCGCCGCGAACTTGCACCCCCCCGCCAGGGCCCCGAGCGCGAGCGCCTCGTTTCCGGACAGGAGGATCCTCGGCCGGGAAGGCCGGGGGGACATGCGCATCGTCCCGGGCGCATGGACTCTCGCCCATTCGGCCCCCAACCGGGCCGCCGTCACGTTCTTTTCCAGAAACTCCCCCTTGAACTCCGCGGCGAGAAGACGCTCCAACGCGTCGGGGAGGAAGCCCAACGCCTCGGCGATGATTCCCAGCCCGGCGACGTTCCCGAGGATCGGGCTCCCAGCGGTAACGGCCATCCCCTTGAGGGGCGCGGAGAGAACGGAAGAAGAGACGCCCGGCCCGTCTGCGACGGCAAATCCCCTCGCGGAGAGCCTCGGAAGAAAGTACGGCAAATGCCCGGGGTTCAACGCGAGAAGGACGTCATCCTCTCCTCGCCCGGCGCGCACCGGGGAGGAACCGATACGCACCGTGTAGGAGTTCCGGCCGCCGCGGATCCGGCTCATGTAATCCTGCGTCGCGATGAAGTGATACCCGGAAACGACGGCCAGACGGGACAGCAGCCCCCCCACGGTGTGAACTCCTTGCCCCGCACCGCCCGATACCCGGATGTTGACGTCGACGTCCATGCCTCACCGCATCCTTTGCATCCCGTTCTTCAGGCTTTCATCGGCGCCCGGCACAATTTCTACGGTGTCCCCCTCGAGGAAATCCACCGTAAAGAAGGATGCGACGTTTCCGGGAACATATCCATACTATACGGATTCCGGTGTCGAATCCAAAGGGGCAGGCAGGGGTGGCCTCTCCCCGCCTGAACGATATCGGAAGGAGGGAAGGTCACCCGCTTGCCTTATTTCCGATTCCGTCTGTCGATCCCGTGAAAATGCTTCAGCCGCGCTTCTTGGCGTATTCGACCATCCCCTGGAAATCGACCAGCACGACTGGATCTTCCCCTACGACCCACGCATCGTGGCCGGACGGCAGGTTCGATACATCCCCCGGCCCGCATACGATTTCCGTCCCGTCGTCCATCACGACTTTCAGCGTCCCCGCCAGGTGATACTGGAAATGCGGGGCCTCGCAACTCCTTGTTTTTGCGATCGGCTGTACGGACGTCGACCAGCGCCATCCCGGCTCGAGAGTGGCACGGCCGATGGTTGCGTTGCCGATGGTTAACAGCTCCACTTTTCCCTTGGGGAAGGTCCGTACCTCCTCGGCCTTGTCGAAGTTTTTCCGTTCCGCGATTTCGCCTGGCGTTTTCAAGGATTTCAAGGCTCTCGCATGTTTCAAGGCTAAGCTCCTTTCCATGCCGTAACCCCGGCTCTTTGTCTGTCGCTGTTTACGGGTCTCTTCCGAGTTCACTCCCCTGTCTTGTATAGATGCCGATCCATCAGCCGGGTTCCGTGTCGAGATCGAAGCCACCCGGGCGGTGACCTTTGAGTGGATTTCACGGGGTGAACCGCCGTGGAGGCCGCCGCCAAGATCGAGGCGGCGATCGCGGCCGATATGCTTAACCTTCCCTCGCCCGTCGAACGTCCGCCTGTCCTTTTCGAAGAGTACGCCGAGACGTGGATGTCCGGACACGTGCGCATGAACCTCAAGGAGTCGACGGCGCAGGCGTACCGGGTCTTGCTGGACAAACACATCTATCCTTCCTTCAGGAAAAAGCCCCTGGCCGAAATCACGCAAAACGAGATCAAGACGCTCTGAAAAAGGGACGCCCGATGACAGAGTGGGTCTTCCCCTCAACCGTCGGGGCCCCGCTGGAACCGAACCGGGTCCGGGAGGCGTTCTTCCTCGCGTTGAAGCACGCGGGGCTGCGCCGGATCCGGTTTCATGATTTGCGCCACTCCTTCGCATCGTGGCTGATTGCCAACGGCGAGTCGCTCGCCTACGTGAAGGAACAGCTCGGACATCACTCCATCCAGATCACGGTGGACACTTACGGCCACCTGATCCCCGGCGCAAACCGGAAGGCGGTCAACGCGCTCGACGATCCGGAATGGAGTGCGAACCCCATCCTCAACGTTGAGCCCTTCAATTCCACACAGGAAATTGCCATACCCGCCCAATAATGAAATAGACTAAACATGGCACAAGTTCGATATTATCAAACTATCGCCGTTTACTATCTAAATAAATCTAATAGACTATAACCGGCATTTGTTCGATAATGTCTAACTATGGGGACGGGACATCTCATACACAGCACAGCGGGAACCGAACTCGCTCGCATGCTCGCGGAGACCGGAGACCGGGTCTTTACGGCCGAACGTGCCAGGGGGCTCGCTGCTGCCCTCGGGATCTCGCCGGGATACGTACGCCAGGCTCTGCATCACCTCGCCAAGGCCGGCTGGATCGCCCGTCTGCGAAGGGGTACCTACGCACTTTCGGGAGCAGTACCAGGCAGTCTGCCTCTCCATGAGTTCGAGATCGCAATGGCACTAGTCCAGCCTTCGGCCATCAGCCATTGGTCCGCGCTGAGCTACCACGGCCTGACCGAGCAGACACCGCGTCATGTGTTCGTCCTGACTCCCGCGCGTTCGATACCACGTATGAGGGGAAAGAAGAAGCTCGCGGAGCCGGGGTATCCGGTGGGCAACACGATCTACCGATTTGTTCAGGTCAAGCCGGAGCATTTCTTCGGAATCGAGGAAGTCTGGGTAGAAGAAGCCAGGATAAAGATGGCCGATCCGGAGCGGACGCTCGTCGATGGTTTGACGTCACCGCAATATTTCGGCGATTTCTCCGAAGTGCTGCACGCCTTCGAAATGCGAAAGCCCAAGCTCGACCTGGAACGGATCATCGGTTATGCGCTGAAGCTCGATGCCGCCACTGCCAAGCGGCTCGGTTGGGTTCTCGAGCATCAAGGGGTGAAGTCGTCACGGCTGAAGGAACTGCAGGCGGTCCCGATCAAGGGATACCGCGTCCTCGACCCGACGGGCCCCCGGCGCGGTCCGTGCAATAGCCGGTGGATGATCCAGGAGAACCTCCCCGGGAAGGTGAGCGGATGAAACCCTTGCGCATTCGCCTTCAGGAGGTCCGCCAACAAACGGGCCTGCCGTGGGAAGTTCTCGAGCGGGACTACCTGCTGTCCTGGATCCTGGCCGGGATGACCCGCGTGGATGCCCTGCGGGAAACGCTTGTATTCAAGGGCGGAACGGCGCTGAAGAAATGCTACTTCGGAGAATACCGCTTCTCCGAGGACCTGGACTTCACCAGCGTGGGATCTGCGCCAACCGGCCGCGCGATGACGGCCGCGATGGAGAATGCCTGCACCCTCGCGGTCAAGCTGTTGGACCCATACGCCCCCGTCGATATCGTGTGCGAGCGCCACGTGGAACGTGATGCGCACCCCGGCGGCCAGGAAGCTTTCGACATCCGCGCTCGTTTCCCGTGGCACAGGCAATTGCAGACCCGTGTGATGGTCGAAGTCGCCATGGACGAGAAGCTGCTTAAAGACCCTCCTTATCGCGGCATCATCCACGGCTACGGCGAACCTTTGGACATACAGATCCAGGTGTACGCGTTGGAAGAAATCGTGGCGGAGAAACTTCGCGCCATCCTGCAGCACGCCCGGGCGCTCGAGAACCGGGGATGGGCCAGGTCACGCGCCCGCGACTATTACGACCTCTGGCGGATCCTCGAATCCTACCGCGGCCGCCTGGAAGTCGCAGATTTCCCCGCATTCCTCCGCGAGAAGTGCGCGATTCGGGATGTCACGTTCTCGGGGACGGAGAGCTTCTTCCCCGACAACATGCTCGCGAATGTCGAGAAAACGTGGAAGCAGTGGCTTGGACCGCTGGTCCCGGAACTTCCTTCCTGCAAGACGGTGATCGAAGGACTCCGCTCCCAGATCGCCGAGCTCTTGGGGTGACACCAAGGCGAAATCCGCAACCCCCGCGCAACCAGACGAATTGCCGAGGACGGAGCGCCAAAATGGCGCAACGCAAGCACTTGATTATTAAAGGGAAAAGTGGCGCGCCCTAGAGGATTCGAACCTCTGGCCACTTGATTCGTAGTCAAGTGCTCTATCCAGCTGAGCTAAGGGCGCGTCTGGAAAGGAAGTCATCATACTGTAAGGGGTTTATCCCGTCAACAGCGTCCACGAGCACCCCCCTTTTCTCCCCGAAAAAGCGAGTTGGTTGCACGGGGTTTGCGGTCCGTGCGGCTTCTCCGTCAGAAATCTCCTCACCAGTTGAGTTAACAGGGGGGCTGGGCACTTCTTCACCAGCCCACTCCCGGCAAATGTTCAGGGGCATAGGTGCTGAAGAGAATCCTTTCCTTGACATGGATACGGAATGGGCATACTCATTGAAAAAGCGTTTCGTTCCCCCGGTCAACTCAAAACAAACCAATTTGGCCGACAGACATACCGCAACCCTGAACGCAACCGTTAACCTCTCTTTAGACGGTGGGATGGGATGGTTTCCCCTTTTCCCGGAACGGGACTTCTTTCCCTTCATTCCTCCGACTTGTGTCAATTCCGGCCACCCTGACGGTCTACACCACCTGTTCGATCACTCCGGGGGGTGAAAGTACAGAAGAGGATGATTGAGAAAGGAGAGATGAAGGATGCCTACCTACATCGGCTTGATGAAACTCACGCACCAAGGAAGCAAGGACATCATGAACGCACCCGCCAGAATCGAAGAGGCCGTCAAGTTGTACCAGAAAATGGGCGGCAAGGTAATCGGCGTGTACCTTGTCATGGGGGAATATGACTACGTCACTATCGGCGAGTGCCCAAGCGATGAAATACAGACCGCATTTGCGATGGCACTAAGCTCGCAGGGAAATGTGAAAACGACCACAATGAAGGCCTTCACCGCGAAAGATATTCCCGCCATACTCAACATGTTGAAAAAATCGTAACAAGGTGACATCGTGAAAAAGGACGGGGCCATCGGGCTCCGTCCTTTTTTTTCAAAAGGCGGTTGTTTGCACGGGGTTTGCGGTCCGTGCGGCTTTTTCCATTCAAACCATATAAATCTCGAAGAAGGAATCTACCGTTACCTGCCGCTGGAGCACCGCCTTCTGTTCGAATTCACGGAACCGGACCTGGCCCCACGCATCTCCAAGGCCTGTTTCCGACAGCGGTTCGTCGGGGAGGGGGCCGTCACGTTCTTCTGGAGCGTCATCCCGTACCGGATGGAGTGGCGGTACGGACCGGCCGCACACCGCGTCCTCCCGATGGATGTCGGCCACGTCTGCCAGAACCTGTACCTTTCCGCCGAGGCGATCGGTGCGGGGGCGTGTGCGGTCGCGGCGTACGACCAGGAGGCCCTCGACGCCCTTCTTCGCCTCGACGGGGAGGAGGAGTTCGTCATCTACCTGGCGCCGGTCGGCAAACGCGCCGTGTCCTTGTAACTCGCGAAACACCTCCTCGATCATTTCCCGAAGATCTTCTTCAGTGAGTCCCCCATCTCTTTTGCGGATTCCTTCCCGGGGACGGCCTGTATTCCCCTGGCCGCTTCTTCGAGCGCCCCCTTCAGAGCGTCCGC
Organism: Deltaproteobacteria bacterium; assembly: GCA_021824125.1. Classification (GTDB taxonomy): domain Bacteria; phylum Desulfobacterota; class Deferrimicrobia; order Deferrimicrobiales; family Deferrimicrobiaceae; genus JAKALO01. The sequence continues at coordinate 11,939 of JAKALO010000053.1, forward strand.
TCCCTTGCCAAGGTACTGACCGACCCCGGCGCCCGACGCCGCGACCGCCACCTGGTTCACGAGCGGTCCCAGAACCTGCCTGGCTATGCCGCCGGGGGAGTCGCCCCCCTTGCCCCCCAGATTCTTCAGCTCGAGCCTGGGAAGCGGGGCGGAAAGCGGCTTGCCGGAAAGAGCCGCCACCCGGATCGCGATCTCGCCCTTGTCGATGACAAGACTGCGGATAACGATCTTCTTCCCCTCCTTGTCCGCAGACGGTTTCCCGCCCGGTTCCTTCGCCGAAACTTCCCGGAGTTTTTTCCTGATCAGTTCGATGTTGGATTGGCCGTCCTTGTTGATCTCGTAGGCGATGCGGGGGGAGAGGATCGTCACCCGGTCGATGACCACGGGGTTCCCGGTGACCGACCCGGTGTCCACCGCGATCGAGATGTCCTCCAGGCGAAAGGCGTCCGGTTCCGAGAAGCCCGGGGGATTCCCGACGCTCAAATCGCGGATGGAGCCTTCCCCCCCTTTCAGGTCGAGCCGGACGGAAGATACCTCCACCTTGGTCCCGGTGGCTTCCGAGCCGTACTTCTCGATGGCGGCGGCCACGATCCGGTCGAGGCCGGAGAACAGGAGGAAGAGCGCGGCGACGACGATTAACAGGAAGATTCCCAGTCCGACGAGCGCCTTGCTGGACGTCCTCATGGCGGACTCCTCTTTTAAGGGGGCGGGTCCGGGACCGCTTACTCGACGACGATTTCCATCCGAGTTGCGTTCAGCAGGTTCTCCGATATCGGGCATCGGGAGTCCACTTCGCGTATGAACTTCTCCCTGGCTTCGCCGGTCATGTCGGCGTCCATGTTCACTCTCACACGAATGGTTTGGAACCCCGCCCGCCCCTCCTTGGTCCTGCCGAGAAGATAATCGGTGTCGATGTCCCCTTCGACATCTATGGTCATACCCCGCAGCGGAAGCTTTTGCCTGTTGGCCACGATTCTCGCGACCGTGCCGATGCACCCGGCCAGCGCGCTCAACTGGCACGAAAGGGGGTTCGGGCCGGTGTCCGTCCCGCCGCCGGCCAGCGGCTGGTCTATCTTGACCACGTGGTTATCCGCCTTGACCTCGATCCGGTACTTCTCGAACAACTGCGCCGTCACTTTCACCGTTTTTTGAGGCAATCGGGATTCCTCCTTTTCTCTCGGATCCTGGATCAACCCATAATAGAAGCATTCCGAAGGTTTCCACACTATTATAAGTATAAGGGTTGACGGATCACGGTGGGCAGGTCAACCGGCGGCGGAGCACGGCAAGCGGTCCGGGACGAGGTGTGGCCATGACGGTAGTAAAGACGATCCGGAAGACGTGGCGGGCCAATCCGACGATCGAAGGGGCCGGAGTCCACCTCAAGAGGGTCTTCGGCCACCAGGAAGTCCCCCGGCTCGATCCCTTCCTGCTCCTCGACGACTTCCGTTCGGGCGACCCATCGAAGTATCTCCCCGGGTTCCCGTGGCATCCGCACCGGGGAATCGAGACGATCACCTACATGATCGAGGGGACCGTGGAACACGGCGACAGCATGGGGAACCGCGGGGTGATCTCTCCCGGCGACGTGCAGTGGATGACCGCGGGAAGCGGCATCGTCCACCAGGAGATGCCGAAGGGGGACGGGAAGGGCCGAATGGGGGGATTCCAGCTATGGGCCAATCTTCCTGCCTCGCACAAGATGATGGACCCCCGGTACCGGGAGGTATTAAAAGAGCAAATCCCGGAGGTCGCGCTGGCCGGCGGCGCCCTCGTGAAAATCATCAGCGGCCGGGTGAACGGCGAGCAAGGGCCCGTGCGGGACATCGTGACCGACCCCGAATACCTCGACGTCACACTGCCGGCGAACGCGTCTTTCCACCACCCGGTAAAGCGGGGACACAACGTCTTCGCCTATGTCATGGAGGGAAGCGGGGTTTTCGACACGGAGAGGAAATCCTTCTGCGACGCCGAAACCCTCGTCCATTACGGGGACGGCGACGAGGTGGCCGTATCCACCGGGGAAACCACGGTGCGGTTCCTCCTCGCGTCGGGGAAGCCGATCGGCGAGCGTGTGGCCTGGTCCGGCCCCATCGTCATGAACACCCGCGAGGAGCTACGGGTAGCCTTCGAGGAGTACGCCGCGGGGACGTTCATCAAGCGCCGCTGACCCGATCGACAGGAGGAGGGAAGCGATGGGGGAAAAAGCATGCATCGCCGGCGTGGGGATGGTTCCTTTCGCCAAGCCGGGGGCGAGCGAC
>JAKALO010000212.1 GCA_021824125.1 Deltaproteobacteria bacterium
GATCGCCCTGGGGGCCCGGTCCATAGGCACGCTTTTCCGCCAACTGACCCGCGTGGAGCTCTGGGCGCGCCGGATCACGGGGGCGATCTTCATCGCCGCGGGTATCTACTATGTCCTGGTCTACGTTTTCGAGGTTCAGTGATCCTCAAGGGGGGGAGGGGATGCCGCCCCGATCCTCCACTCCCCGGATTCCGGACTCATCGCCCGATCGCCGGGCGCCGGCGGGCCGGAAGGGTCATTTTCCGCTCGCAGATCGCGACCGGCCCGATGTCCCTGGCCTGCTTCACCCTCTTGCGGTCCTGGAGAATGACGGGGTCGTCGTTCAGCCATTTCCGGATAATCCGGAGCATGGCGCCGGCGTAAGGTTTTCCGTTTTTCCCGTCGAGGGAGTAGTGGATCCACTTCATGTTCCGGCGGTCCTTGATCAGGCCGGCGGTGCGAAGAAGAAAGAGGTGCTTCGAGATCGTGGACTGGCCCAGGGCGATGACCGCGATGATCTGGCATACGCACAACCCGCCCCCTTCCAGGATCTTGAGGATCCGGACCCGGGTCGGATCGGCGACGGCCTTCAGGACGCTCTCGTAGGCCCGCAGGCTCATGCGACTTCCTCCATTTCGCCAAATAACGAATTGACATGATGGCGGGCCGGACGAATAATGCCCATGGGATATATCCTACACGTTTCGGGGAACCGCAGACAAGGAGTATCGTGTTGAAAAAACAGGTGATACGCGCGTCGCCGCTTTTGCCGGCCGGGGGAATCACGACGGGCCGCCGGCCATGAAGCGGCTTAACGTGTTCGAGAGGTACTTGAGCCTCTGGGTCGCCCTCTGCATGGGGGTGGGCATCTTCGTCGGGAAGGTGTTCCCGGTCGCGGTGGACGCCCTCAGGAGCATGGAGTTCGGCAAGGAAAGCCAGATAAACATCCCTATCGCCGTCCTCATCTGGCTGATGATCTACCCGATGATGCTCAAGGTGGACTTCACCTCGATCCTGGAGGTCCGGAAACGACCCAGGGGACTCATCGTCACGCTCGTCGTCAACTGGCTGGTGAAGCCGTTCTCGATGGCGCTTTTCGGGTATCTCTTTTTCAAGCACCTGTTCCTGCCGTGGATCGGGCCGGAACTTGCCGACCAGTACCTCGCCGGCACCATCATCCTCGCGGCCGCGCCTTGCACGGCGATGGTCTTCGTCTGGAGCTACCTGACGGACGGGGACCCAGCGTACACACTGGTCCAGGTCTCCGTGAACGACCTGATCATGCTGGTCCTTTTCGCGCCGATAGTGAAGTTCCTGATCAGCGGCGCTTCGTCGCTGACGGTGCCTTTCATGGTGCTCGTCTACGCGGTCGTCTTCTTCATCGTCATCCCGCTGGCCGCCGGTGTCGTTTCGAGGACCTGGCTGATCCGGACCCGGGGGATCGCCTGGTTCGAGAGGTTCCTGTCGGTCCTCCACCCCGTGACGGTCGTCGCGCTGCTGGCCACCCTGGTGTGCATCTTCGCGTTCCAGGCCGACAACATCACCGCCCGGTCGTTCCACATCCTGCTGATCGCCGTCCCGATCCTGATCCAGGTCTACTTCAACTCGTCGCTTGCCTACGGGCTGATGAAGTGGCTGAAAGTCCCGCACAACGTGGCGGCCCCCGGGGCGCTCATCGGCGCGAGCAACTTCTTCGAACTGGCCGTGGCCACGGCGATCGCGCTCTACGGTCCCGGATCCGGGGCGGCCCTCGCCACCGTGGTCGGGGTCCTGGTGGAGGTCCCCGTCATGCTGTCCGTCTGCTCGTTCTGCAACCGGACGCGTCACTGGTTCCCCGCCGGGACGAGCGCCTGACCCCGATCACCATCCCCTCCGAATAAGTTTCTCCAGTTCTTCCGGTCCGGTCGCGGGCGGCGCGCAAGTCCCGTTCCGGCAGACGTATGCGGCGGCACGCCCCTTCACTGCGGTGCGGCCGCGCAGCAGCGGAACGGGGGACTCCCGGTCCTCCTTCCCCGCCGCAAGGACCATGTAAGGCCGGAACCCGGATCGCGCGACGGCGATGAGCTCCGCCGCTCCACCTCCCTCCCCGACGACCGCCACCTCGCAGCGGGGACCCAGCGCGAATTCCATGGCGCACAGCCAATGCGCGAACATATGGGGAGACCTGGATACACGGTCCTGCACGGCGCTCAAGGCCCTTTCCGCCGCTTCGCCGTACCGAGGCTCGCCCGTGTACACCGCGAGCTCGAGCAGGACGGCGGCGGCCATGGCGCTTCCCGAGGGGGTCGCGTTGTCCGACAGGTCCTTCGGCCGGAAAAGGAGTTTCTCGTGATCGTCGCTCGTGTCGAAGAATCCGCCGTCAGGGTCGGAAAAACGCAAAAGGATCGCATCCCCCAGCTCCCGCGCCGCGACGAACCACCCGGAATCGAAGGTCGTCCGGTAAAGGGCGAGTAGTCCGTGGGCGAGGGTCGCATAGTCCTCCAGGTATCCGTTCAGTCTCGCTCGCCCTTCCTTCCACGAGCGAAGGATCCGGCCGCCCGGGCCGCGGAGTTCCCGCAGGAGAAAGGCCCCGTTCCTTTCCGCGGCCTCCAGGTAGTCGCTGCGGGAAAGGGTCGACGCCGCCTCGGCGAAGGCGGCAAGCGCCAGCGCGTTCCACCCGGTGATCACCTTCTCGTCCCTGGCGGGGCGCCCGCGCTTCTCCCGGATCCCGAACAGTTTCCTCCTTCCCTCCTCGAGCCTGGCTTCCACCTCTTCCGGGGACAGGCGGTGCCGCTCCGCCAGTTCCGCCGTCTCACCTGCCGCGTAAAGGACGTTTTTTCCCTCGAAGTTACCCCCGGGGCTCATCCCATAGGCATCCGCGAAGAGAATCCCGTCCTTCCCGAGGGCGTTTCGCACCTCTTCGAGGGACCAGATGTAGAACGTTCCCTCGTTTCCATCGGAATCGGCGTCCTGGGAAGAAAAGAACCCGCCCGACCCGTGGGTCATTTCGCGGAGGATGTAGTCGAGCGTGCGCAGGACGACGCTCCGGTAGAGCTCTTTACCCGTGATCCGCCACGCGTGGAGGTACGTGCGCGCAAGCTGGGCGTTGTCGTAGAGCATCTTCTCGAAATGCGGTACCCGCCAGGATTCGTCCACGCAATACCGGTGGAATCCGCCCCCGAGATGGTCGAAGAGGCCCCCGCGGGCC
>JAKALO010000054.1 GCA_021824125.1 Deltaproteobacteria bacterium
ACCACGTCTCCTTCGGGTCCCACGACCAGTACGTCCCCCACGCGTAGTTCGCCCAGGCCGCGCCCGTGATGATCCCCGCGGTCAGGAACGGGAAGCCCCATATGATCGACTTGTAGACGAGCTCGTCCAGGATCCTGCTCGAGGGGAACAGGCCGACCACCCCGCCGGCGTCTTTCGCCTCTTCCCTCCGGGCCTTGATGAGGTACATGACGGCGACCCCGGCGGATACGGCGAACGCCGCGTACCCCACGAAGCAGGTGATCACGTGCGCGTGGAGCCAGTAGGACTGGAGGGCCGGAACAAGCGGCTGGATGCTGCTCTCGTTCGTGAAGGCGAACACCATGGTGAAGAAGGCGATCGGCATTACGAACGCCCCGAAGGTGCGGTTCCTGTATTTCCACTCCACGAACAGGTAGAAGAGGTTTATCGACCAGGCGAAGAACACGAGGGACTCGTAGAGGTTCGTTACCGGGATGCGGCCGATCCCCATTTTGTAGGACTCGGCCCACCGGACGCCGATGGCGGCCGTGGAGACGACCGCGGCGACGATGCAGATCCAGGTTCCTATCCGGCCAAGGGTGTCTTTCCTGCCGTACAGGGCGACTACGTAGGCGACCGAGGCGGCGCCGAACATAAGGGTCGTCAGGTCGAAGAGGCGGACATTCAGCATGGCGTTACGGCTCCCGTTGCGACTTCTGGAATGGGAAAAAGGCGGTCACACCGCGACCGATTTGAGATCGTCCTGTATTTTCTCAAATTTCTTCTCGAAGGCAAGCCTGTTTCTGGTCGCCGCGCCGGCCAGGACGACGTCGACGCGGCCGTCGGGGGAAGGCGTCAGGCGCACCCAGACCCGCTGGTGGGACGTGAAGAACGCGATGATGATCCCGATGACCATCAGCGCGCATCCCGCCCAGACGACGTTGACGCCGGGGTCCTTGGCCACCTGCAGGCCCGTGTAGAAGGCCTGGCTCAGCCCCCTGAACGAGAAATAGTACGGGTCCTTCCTCTGCCGGTCCGACTCCGGGCGGCCTTGCGGCAGCCAGAACTGCGCCGGCGGGGAACCCGGTTTTTCCAGCGTCACGAGGAGCGCGGGGCCGATCCCCTGGAAGTTCTGCTGGTAGTCCACCCCCGTGACGGTCCCGTACCCCGACAGGCCGACCTTCTGGCCCGCGGAAAGCGCAAGGTTCGTCACCGGGGCGCCGGCGGCGTCGTGGAGCGTCACCTGCGCTGTGGCGGAGCCGGCCTGCCCGTAGCTCGACTGGTAGAACCAGATCCCGTTGTGCTGCAGTGGGTCGTTCACGACGATCTTCTTGCGCGCGACTTCCCGCCCGTTCTCGATGACGCTGAGGTCGGAGGCGTACTCCTTAGGCTGCTGGGTCTCGTGGCCGTGCTGGTCGGTGTAATAGGTGACCCAGAACTTGTTGCAGCGCACCTCGAACCCGAGGTCCGCCGTCTTTGTCCCGCCCCGGACCGGAACCGAGCGCACCGACTGGCCCTCCACGATGTTTACGTATCCCTTGTACCCCATCACGTTTCCGATGATGGCGCCGATGAAGATGATTACTATCGAGGTGTGGGTGACGTAGACGCCGAACCGCGAGACGACTCCCCTCTCCGCGTAGATGTGGATGGTATCGCTGTTGTCCGTCACGAGAGGCTTCCCGATGGCTTTCGCCACCGCCTCCGAATATTTTTCGGCCCACGCCGCCGCCGTCCCCTTCTTCTTCCAGCGTCCCACCAGCCCCAGGCTCTTCTCGAGCCCTTCGTCCAGGGTCGTCTTGGGGTTCCGGACGACCTTCACGACCCGCGGCAGCCGGTCGAGGGTGCAGCAGGCAAGGTTGACCGTGAACAGGACGAGGAGAAGGAGGAACCACCAGGAGTGGTACATGTCGAAGAGGCTGAGCGCATCCAGGACGCGGATGGTGGCGTCGGTGTAGAACTGCCGGTATTTCTCCATCGGCTGGTTCTGCTCGATGATCGTCCCGAAGATGGAGGAAACCGCCATGATAATGATGAGAGTTATGGCGAGCTTCAACGAGGCGAAGAAATTCCACACCTTGTCCATCGGGGTTTGACTGCGTTTATCTTCTGCCATGGGAATTCACCTTCGGATGATCGGTAATCGTATACTGTGTACTACACTCAAGGCAAATCCGTCAATCCAATAATGCAGGGAGGGCGGGGGAAACCCCCGCCCTCCCTGTTTTTCGAGGGACATCAGTAACGGCTACTTCTTATGGCAGCCGTCACACTTCGTAGTGGCCTTTTCCTTCTTGTGGCAATCCTTGCAGGTCTTGTGGAAGGCCTCCTTCAGTTCGACCGTCTTGCCATCCGCCTTGTCCTTGTGGCACTTGGAGCACTTCTCCTCTTTGCCGGCCTCGCCCTTGTGGTGGCAGGTCTTGCACTCCTTCACCTTCGCCTGGTGGGCCTTGTGGTCGAACTCCACCGGAGGCTTGGTCTTCTGGATCTCCTTGATGATTATTTTCCCGGGAGCATCCGCGCCGACGACCATACCTGCAGAGAACATCACCGCCACGACGATTGCCATGAAAGCCGCGAACTTCTTCATCCGAACTCACCCCCCTTCCTTCCCTTGTTTATAAATGGAGATTGCACCGTGCGCAGCGTTCCGTTTCGTGACGGACGCTTTCCACGGTCAGTCTCCTTTCCACTTCCTCGAAGGTCCGGCGGCTCTCTTCCGGTTCAAGCCGCGGCGCGTTCCGCCGGATACGCCATTCGGGCCGGTCGGTGACCTGGGGCTCGGCCGCCCGGCGGTAATTGTCCTCGAACCTTGCCTTCCTGACTTCTTGGACGCAGAGTTGCCCGAAGATATTCAACGCGGCCGCCCGCCCCGATGCAGAAGCCTCGACGACGGTCCCCGGGCCGCGCACGCAGTCCCCGCACATATAAACGGGTATATTAAATTCCTTTTCCCGGGAAATCAACCGGTAAACGTGGTGGGCCGGGTCCACCGGCTTGCGGGTCGCCGAAGGGGGGAGGAAGTCCATTTCGGCCCTGCTGCCGATCGCCATGACGACCGTGTCCGCGAGGACCTCGAACTCGCTTCCCAGCATCGTGCGCGGAACGATGCGTCCCTTCGCGTCGAACTCGATCCTTTCGACCTTGAGCGCTTCGAAGCCGGAGACCCTCCCCTCCCGGAGAAGGAACTTCTTCACCGCGGTGGAGGGGAGGATCTTTATCCCCTCGGCTACCGCATCCTCCACTTCCCAGCGGAAAGCGGGCATCGTCTCCCGGGATTCCAGGCAGGCGATGGTTACGTTATCGACGCCGAGCCGGATCGCCGTCCGCGCGACGTCGATCGCGACGTTCCCGCCGCCGATCACCACCAGCCTTCCGTGGATCCTGCAATGTTCCTTGCGTCTCATGCGCCCAAGGAACGTCAGCGCGTCCAGGAATCCCCCTTCCTCCCCTCCGACTCCCGGGAGCCGGATGGACTCGCTCGTCCCGACGGCGAGGAGAACGGCGTCGAATCCCCGTTCGGCAAGATCCGCGAAGGTGAAATCCCTGCCGAACCTTTTCCCGCCCTCGAAGTGGACGCCCCGCGCGAGGATCGTCTTGAGATCGGAAAGCCCCGCTTCGTGGGGAAACCGGAACTCAGCGACGGCATATCGCATCATCCCCCCGGGCTCGGGGGACGCGTCGAAGACCGTTGTCGTGCACCCCAGGCGCGCGAGCGTGTTCGCCGCCGAAAGCCCGGCGGGACCGGCGCCTATCACGGCCACCCGCGGCGCCCGGAGGCCTTCGACTATCTCGGAGGATGGCGCTATCTCCGCGGCGTAACCGAGGTCCGCCAGGTAGCGCTTGATCGCCATGATGGAGATCGGGGAACCGTACTCGTTCCGCACGCATTTCTGCTCGCATGGGTGCGGGCAGGCCCTGCCGCAGAAGGCCGCGAACGGGAGCCTGTCGTGAACCAGGGCCAGCGCCTCGAGTAGCCGGCCCTCGCGGACGAGGGCGATGTAGTCGGAAACGTTCACGCGGGACGGGCACGCCTCCTGGCAGGGAGCGAGCGCTTCCCTGAAACCGCGGCCCGCGTCAAGCCAGGCGAGGTAGTAGATCATCCCGAAAGCGAGAAGGAGAACCACGTGCCCGATCGTCCAGCCCTGCCAGACGCTCAGGACGAGCCCCACGCTCAAGGGAATGAGCGCCGCCCAGAAGGCCCCCTGGAGATGGCGGCCGCTGTAGAAATGGCCGATGCCCGGGTAGATGAAGGAAAGGGTTGCGGCGATGCGGCGGATCCTCGCCCGGTTTATTTCCCAAAGCAGGCGGTCGCGCTGGTTCACCCTTCCCGAGCAGCGCCGACACTTTTTCTCCTCCCCCTTGCGCTCGACCTCGCAAAGGATGCAGTCCTTGTAACCGAATCGGAGGAGGTTCTCCGGGCGGAGGAAGTCCATAACCTTCATATTCTTAGACGTGCATTCCCGAAAAAGCAAGGATTGATCGACGCGGATGGATCTGCGGAGGGCTCGCGTTCGAACCCGGCATACAGACGCACGACGAAAGAATGCCCTCCTTCGCTAAAGCTTCGGAGGGCATCCTCATTGGCCCCGACATATGTTCCCATGGAAGTTGGGCGATGGAGGATGGCGTCCCCAGCCGGATTCGACCGATGAGCCTCGTGCGTTCTCGCACTCGGCCCCGCGGCGGCTTCGCCCGCTGCCGCGCTCCGCAAGGTCGCGCTTTTCCTCGCTACCCGCTCGGCGCGGGCTCGCGTTCGAACCCGGCATACAGACGCACGACGAAAGAATATGGCGTCCCCAGCCGGATTCGAACCGGCGTCGCCGCCGTGAAAGGGCGGTGTCCTTGGCCTGACTAGACGATGGGGACGCGCGTATGTGAACTGGTGAGCCCAGTTGGGATCGAACCAACGACCCTCTGATTAAAAGTCAGATGCTCTACCAACTGAGCTATGGGCTCCCCGTGAACATTATATGTTAGGAGCGGGTAGCCCTAAGTGTCAAGCACGGAACGGGTTCCTGCGCACGATCGTCTGGTTTCGCTCGGGCCCCACGGAGACCAGGGAAACCTCCACCCCTGCGACCTCCTCGAGCAGGCGCACGTATTTCTGGGCGGCCTTCGGCAGGTCCCCGAACTCCTTCGCCGCGGAGATGTCCTCCTTCCACCCTTCCGCCTGCTCGTAGACGGGTTTGGCCTGCTCGAATTCGGCGAGCGAGAGGGGCACCTCGTCCCGCCGCACTCCCCCGATCTCGTAAGCGACGCAGATCTTTACCCGGGGCAGTCCCGATAGCACGTCCAGCTTGGTGAGGGCCACGCCCGAAAGGCCGTTCAGCCGGTTGGCGTACCGTATCACGGGGGCGTCGAACCACCCGCACCGGCGGGGGCGGCCCGTCGTCGAGCCGTACTCGTTCCCGCGGTCCCGGATCCCCTGTCCTTCCTCGTCGAAGAGCTCCGTGGGGAACGGCCCGCCGCCGACCCGCGTGGCGTACGCTTTAGACACGCCGATTACGCCGCCGATCTTCGTCGGCGGCACGCCGGACCCCGTGCAGGCGCCCCCGGCCGTGGTGTTGGAGGAGGTGACGAAAGGGTAGGTCCCGTGGTCGATGTCCAGCAGGGTCCCCTGCGCCCCCTCGAAGAGCACTTTCGCCCCCCGCTTGAACTCCTCGTTGAGGAAGCCGGAGGTGTCCATGAGGTAGGGCTTGAGACGTTCCCCGTATTCGAGATATTCGTCGAGGGTCGCCTGGAAGGGGACCTCCCCGGCGCCGTAATAGTTTTTAAAGAGGAAATTTTTCAGTTCGAGACTGGCCCTGAGCTTCTCCGCGAAGGTGTCCGGCTGGACCAGCTCGCACGCCCGGATGCCGGTACGGGCGACCTTGTCCTCGTAACAGGGCCCGATCCCGCGCGCGGTGGTCCCGATCTTGCGGTTCCCAAGCTTCTCCTCGCGTGCGCGGTCCAGCACAACGTGGTACGGCATGATGATGTTCGCGAGGAACCCGACCTTGAGCTGCCCGTCGTCCTTCAGGTATCCACGCTCCTTTAGGCGGCCGATCTCGGCGAGCAGCACCTTGGGATCCACGACCACCCCGTTGGCGATCACGCACCTCTTACCCGGGTGCAGGATCCCGGAGGGGATCAGGTGGAAGATGAACTTATCCCCCTTCACCACCAGCGTGTGCCCGGCGTTGTTCCCGCCGGTGGACCGCACGACGGTGTCGGCGAACTCCGAGTAGATGTCGACGATCTTCCCCTTGCCCTCGTCGCCCCACTGGGCGCCTATGACGATGATGCTCTTCAAGATGTCGCCTCTTTCCTAGAAAGTCAGGTATTTTGCGGCGGTGATGTTCGGGAGCTTGCTCAGCTGCTTCAGCACGGGCTCCGGAACGGTCGTGTCGACGCTGATCAGGGAAACGGCTGTTCCGCCGACCTCCTTGCGCCCCAGCTGCAGCCCGGCGATGTTAATCCCTTTCTCCCCGAGGAACGTCCCCACCCGGCCGACGACGCCGGGGACGTCCTGGTTCTGCAGCATCAGGATCCCGCCCGAGAGCTCCGCCTCGATCGGGAAAAGGTTGATCTTCACGATGCGAGGGGCCCTGCCGTATACGGTCCCCGACACCGAGGACTCTCCCTTCTCAGTCACGACCACGACGCGGACGAGGCTCGTGTAGTCCTCGGACCGGGCGACCCTGGTCTCCGTGACCTTGACGCCCCGCTCCTCGGCCACCATGCGGGCGTTCACGAGGTTCACGTCCTCGGTCTGGTACTGCAGGAGCCCTTTAAGTATCGAGATGGTCACCGGGGCGGTGGCGAGCTTGCCGACCTCCCCGACATACTCCACCCTCATCTCCTTGAGCGGCGAATCGAGCATCTGGCCGTGGAAGGCCCCGAGCTTCTCGCCCAGCTCCAGCCAGGGCTTCAGGATCGGCATGAGCTCGCCCGAGACCGACGGGAAGTTGACCGAGTTGCGGATCGTCCCTTTTTTAAGGAAATCGCAGATCTGCTCCGCGATGAGCACCGCCACCTTCTCCTGGGCCTCCGTGGTGGAGGCGCCCAGGTGGGGCGTGAGGATCACGTTGGGGTGCTTGAAGTGCGGCGTGTCGGGCGGCGGGGGCTCCACCGGGTAGACGTCCAGCGCGGCTCCCTTGACCTTCCCGGACTCCAGGGCCGCCTGCAGATCGGCCTCGTTGATCAGCGCCCCGCGGGCGCAGTTGATTATGAAGACTCCCTTCTTCATCTTATCGAGGGAGGCGGCGTTCACCATGTTCTTGGTCTCGGGGGTCAGAGGCGTGTGGAAGGTGATGAAGTCGGATCTCCGGTAGAGCTCGTCGAGCGAGACGTACTCCACGCCCAGCCTGCCCATGTCCTCCTTCGACACGAAGGGGTCGTACCCCAGGACCACCATCTTCAGGCCGAGGCCCCTTTCGGCCACGACTTTCCCGATGGCGCCCAGGCCGACGACGCCCAGGACCTTGTCGGTGATCTCCGTCCCCATGAACTTGTTTTTCTCCCACTTCCCTTCCTTCATCGATGCGGTCGCCTGGGGGACCTGGCGGGACAGCGCGAGAAGCAACGCTATCGCATGCTCGCCCGTGGTCACGGTGTTTCCCCCGGGGGTGTTCATCACCACCACGCCCTTCTTGGTGGCGGCCGCCTTGTCGATATTGTCCGTTCCGCTTCCCGCGCGGCCGATCACCTTCATCCTGCTGACCTTCTCGAACACCGCGGCGGTCGCCTTGGTCGCGCCCCGCACCACCACGCCGTCGTAATTGTTGATGACCGCGGCGAGCTCCTCGGGGGTCATCTTCCCCTTTACGTCGACCTCGATCCCTTCCTTGTTGAAGACGTCGATGCCGACCTTCTGCAGGTTGTCCAGCGCGAGCACTTTCATCGGGTTGTTCTCCTTCCGCTGTTTGCTGGTGCGCGATTGTTGGGGAATAAGGCAAAGGAATGTCTATCAAACGCGACGAAAAAAGTCAAATGCAGGCCGAAAAAGCGGGACGGTCCTGAGGTCTTCGGTGGATTCATCAACCCCTGCTGAATAATCAGTTTCCTTTTCGGCCCAAGAAAGTCCCAGCACAGGACCGTCCCAAAAAGAAATGGGCAGGGGGATTGTGTCCCCCTGCCCCAGGCGCCCCTGCCCTTGTGGGGAGGGACGGTCCTAAGAACAAAACCTGTGTGGGTGTTATTTCCCGGCCGGTGCCGCGGGAGCCGGTTTCGGGGCGGCTTTCTTCGACGCCACGACCTTGGAGGCGACGCCTTCGGTGTAGGTGGCGGTGACCTTGTCGCCGACCTTTAAGCCGTCCAGCTTCACCTTTTCGCCTGCCTTCAGTTCCATGGTTTCCTTCTTGCCCTTCAGCGAGAAGGTGCCGGCCGCCGCGTCAACCGCCTCGACCGTGCCCGTGAAGACCTTCGCCCTGGCCTTCTCCGCAGCGACCGTCAACGCCGCGAACGACAGGGTGAACGCAATCGCCATGAAAAAAGCGAAAATTCTCTTCATCTTGTCCTTCCTCCAGCAATAACTTCAAATTGTACATTTTTTCCGTAACTAAGTACATCCAAGGATGGTGCCAAAATCATGCCCTTAAATACCTCAATTAAAACGAAAAGTTATCTGGTTGCAGATATATCGGTGGCGCTTTCGCTCCCCAAAAGAGCATCGATTTCCCCAAATGGAGATGCCGACTCAGGAAGGAATTATCCCGAATTTTTTCAGGCGGTACATATAGGTTTTATAGCTCATCCGGAGAAGTTCCGCCCCCCGTGTGTGCACCCCGCCCGATCGCTCCACCGCCTGGCGAAGGAGGCTCTCCTCCACCTTTTCGAAATCAACCCCCTGGGGGGGCACCTCGAACTGGCGGGACGGAAACGAAGCCGACTCCTCACCGACCTCGGGAGGAAGTTCCGCGGGGCCGATTTCCCCTTCCTCCGCAAGGACCACCGCCCGCTCTATCGCCGAGGAGAGCTCGCGGATGTTCCCCGGCCACGCATACCGCATCATCAGGCGCATCGCCTCCTTCGTGATCTCCCGGACGGGCGGGACCCCCCTTTCACCGTGCTTCGCAAGGAAGTGCCTCGCGAGGGCCGGTATGTCCGAGATCCGGTCCCGGAGCGGCGGCAGGGCCAGTTTCAGGATGTTCAACCGGTAGAAAAGGTCGGCGCGGAACCTCCCCTCCTTGACATGATCCTCGAGGTCCCTGTTGGTCGCCGTGACGATGCGGACGTTCACGGTGATGTTCTCCTTGCCCCCCACCCGCCGGACCTCGCCTTCCTGAAGCGCCCGGAGCAGCTTGGCCTGGATGTCGAGCTTCACCTCGGCGATCTCGTCCAGGAAAAGCGTCCCGCCGTTCGCGGCCTCGAACAGGCCTATCTCCCGGCGGTGCGCGCCGGTGAACGCCCCCCGCTCGTGCCCGAAAAGCTCGCTTTCGAACAGGTTCTCCGGGAGGGAGGCGCAATTCACCGCGAGGAAAGGGGCGCGGCGGCGCTCGCTCATCGAGTGGATGTTCCGGGCGATCACCTCCTTCCCGGTGCCGCTCTCGCCGGTGAGCAGAACGGTCGTGTCGCTCCGCGACACGCGGGGGAGGATGCGCTTGATCTCGCGGATCCTGGGGTGCTCGCCGATGATCAGGGGTGCGCCCGGGAACAGCCTTTCGGAGAGGACCCGGTGCGACTCCCGGAGGCGGAGGGTTTCGATGGCCCTCTCGATGATGATCAGGAGGCGCGCCCGGTCGACCGGCTTCTCGAAATAGTAGTACGCACCCTTCTTGATCGCGTCGACGGCGGTCTGGATCGTCCCGTAAGCGCTGGTGAGGAGGATCGGCAGCCCGGGGTTCCTGGTGTGGACAGCGTCGATCAGCTCCTCCCCCGTCATCCCCGGCATCACGAGGTCGGTGAGCACGAGGTCGACGGGCTCCCGCTCGAGGGCGCGCAACGCCTCTTCCCCGCCGCCGGCGAGGATGGGGGTGTACCCCTCGCTTTTCAGGATCGAACCCAGGATCTCCCGCTGGTTCTGCTCGTCGTCGACGACGAGTACGGTCCCCTTCACGCTTTCACCCCGCAGGCGTTACCGGCAGGAGGACGGAAATCCGCGTCCCCTTCCCCGGTTGCGAATCCACCAATATTTTCCCCCCGTGCGCCTCCACGATCTTCCTGGTGAGGACCAGGCCGAGCCCGAGGCCGGACGGCTTCGTCGTGAAGTACGGCTCGAATATCCTTTCGAGGTCCTCCCCGGCGATACCGGTCCCCGTGTCCCCGATCTCGAGGGCGTAGCCCCAGTCCTCGCGCGGTCCCGCGGACACGTCGAGCTCCCCCCCGTTCGGCATCGCGTCGATCGCGTTCACGACGATGTTCAGGACGGCGCGGCGCATCATGTCGGGGTCCGCCATGACCTGCGGCCCCTCCCGGAAGTCGGCGCTGCACCGGATTTGCCGGTCCCGCATCCGGCCTTCCGCCATCCGCAGGACGCTCTCTACGATCTCGGGGATCCGCACCGGCGCGCGTTGGAGCTCCGGCGGCCGCCCGTACGTGATGAAATTGGTTACCAGCTCGTTCAGCCTCCCGATCTCCTCCTTGATCCGCGCGACGATCTGCTCCTTTTCCCTCCCGGCTTCCGGTGACCTGCCGTCGGTCAGGGCGTCCAGGTGGTCCACGGCCAGACCGATGAAGTTCAGGGGGTTGCGGATCTCGTGGGCGACGCCGGAGGAGAGCCGGCCCAGCTGGCTCAGGTACTGGCTCTCCCGGACCTTGTCCTCGAGCTCCCGGTTCTGCCTCAGCTTGACGATCATCTCGTTGAACGAGCGCGTCAGCCGCCCCACCTCGTCCTTCCCGTGGACGGGCAATTCCTGGGACAGGTCGCCCGCCGCGACCTTCTCGGCGGCGCGCGCCAGATCCTCCACGGGCCGGACGTAATGGGAAGAGATGCTGACCGCCAGGGCCAGCCCCATGGAGAATATGAGGAGGGTGCTGAAAAACCGGAAATACAGGTTCTTACGTATGGTGTCCGTGAAGTCGTCGATACGCATCCGGACGTGGATGTACCCCATGGTGTCGCCGCCGACGGTCAGGGGGATCACGAGGTCCTTGGATCTCCCGCCCGCCGTTTCCTCGCCGAAGGTGGCGTTGATGACGAGCTTCTCCCGTGGAAGCTTTATGCGGGACATCTTGCCGATCGCCTTCGGGTCCGTGCTGTCGATGATCCCCATGTCCTCCCCGACGATCGACACCTCCCTGATCCCCGTCTTCTTGAGGGACTCTATGTAGCCGAGCAGCCGGTCCTTTTCGGAGGTCGCCGGGGCGGTAAGCTGTTCGATGCTCACCCGGATCGCGTTGGAGAGCTCGAGGAAGCTCTCCTCGAGGTCGTTCTTGAGGCTTTCCCGTCCGAAGTAATACGGGAGGAAGACCGACCCCATCGAACACGCCATGAGTATCAGCATGACCATGGTGAGCTTGAACTGCAGCCCCCGGTCGGCGATCGGAACGCCGGGGAATCTCATGGCATCCTCCTGTGAAAGGCGGGGGTCACCCCTGGAACGCCGGGCGCCGGGCGGGGGCCGCGAGTTTACCGGTGCCGGTCGCCGCTGACAGGGCCTGCCGGGCACCGGACGCGACGCGCGAGGCCCGGGCGAAGCGGGCTTCCACCGCGGACGCCGAATGCCGCTCGGTGCGGGACCCCGATCGCGAAAGCGTGACCACCTCCACCGACCCGTCCGGCAGCGTCGCGGCGGACGTCCTCACGGTTTCACCGCCCGGAACAGAAAGCTCGGAAGTCACGATACCCTTCCCGTCGTCGCGGATGGTCAAGGTGGAGAGGAGCACGCCGGCCTTGAACGTTTCCACCGTGGCCACGGTCGCCCCGCCCTGCCGTCCTATCGTCATGGCCACCCTCTCGTCACCCACGGCGCGGACCCTGGCGGAAGGACCCGCGGCGATCGGGTTCTCGCCCGACCAGAACTCGATAAGGTTGAAAATGCAGAAATCAAGAGTGCCGGTGAGGACGTAGGGGATCACGAAAAGCCAGGTCACCGCGCTGCGGACGTACTTGTCGTCGACCGACTGGTTGATTTCGTACATCTTGCGGGTCAGCTGGAACTTCCCGAAGCAGCCCGACGCGAGCCCTCCCACCGAAACAACGAGCAGAACCGCCACGATCTTCGCAAACCGGCTTTTCGCCATCATCGCCCCCCCCTGACCTGGATTCCTCATTGTATGCGGCGTGGGACAGGCATTCAACCCCGCACATTCCCGCACATTCCCGCCTTCCCTTCGGTTGCGGCCTCCCGTAGTATCTAAATATTACGTTCCGGAGTCCGAGTTGGCGGTCAAAAAAGGGACCCTCCTCAAGTCGTTCGCCTTCCTGCTGTTCTGCGGCGCCGTGGGATACACGCTCTTCCTGACTCCGGCCGGGGGCCTGTTTCTCACGCCGGAAGGAAGAAGGGAGCTGGCCGGCCGGATCGACCTTTTCGTAGACGCTTCCGGGGTGTTCGGGCCCGCCGTCTTCGTCCTGATCTACGGACTGGGCGTGCTGGCTTTTCCCGCCACCCCGTTCACCGCCGCCGGCGCGCTGATCTTCGGGAAATACATGGGCATGGCGTGCAACCTCCTGGGGGCCGTGGCGGGCGCGTCGGCCTCCTTCTTCCTGGGACGGTATTTCCTGCGCGGGCTCGCGGAGGGCTTCCTGGCGAAGGGAAGGCTCGCCGACCTCGACAGGAAGGCGGAGGAGCACGGTTTTTCCGTCGTCTTCTACCTGCGCATCTTCTGGTTCCCGTTCATCGTCCTCAACTACGCCGCGGGCGCAACCCGCATCAGGTTCTCGGACTACTTCCTCGGAACGGTCTTCGGAATCGCCCCCGCCGTCGCCATAGTCTCGTTTTTCTTCGGCAACCTCAGGGAAATCGCCGCCTCATTCCGCGGCCCTTCCGACCTTCTGCAGGCCGACATCCTCGTCCCCGCCGCGCTGCTGGCGCTCACTTTCTTCCTGCCGGGCCTCCTCAAACGCATCCGGAAGGCGCGGGGCACGGCGATCCCTCCCGGCGACGCATGACGGCGGACCGCCCGACGGTCTCCGTGATCATCCCCGCCCTTTCCGAGGAAAAGAACCTTCCGGGGACGATACGGTCCGCGCGGGCCGCGGGGGCGGACGAAGTGATCGTCGTCGACGGCGGAAGCGCCGACGGCACTCTCGAGGTTGCGCGCACCATGGCCGACATGGCGCTGTCGGAATCCCCGGGACGCGCGGCGCAGATGAACGCGGGCGCGCGGGCCGCCTCCGCGGAGATCCTCCTCTTTCTCCACGCGGACACCCGCCTTCCGGAAGGCTCCATCGAGGCGGTCCGCGATGCCGTGCGGCACGGCGGCTGCCTTGGCGGCGCCTTTTCGGTGCGGCTGGAAATCTCCCCCGGCGCTACGTCGTACCGGAACGTGATGCTTCGGCTCACCGGGAGGATGATCAACTTCCGGTCGCGGATATTTTCCGCCTACACGGGGGACCAGGGGATCTTCGCCCGCAGGGAGGTCTTCGACGCGATCGGGGGGTTTCCCGGGATCCCGCTCATGGAAGACGTCGCGTTCTCCCGCAGCCTCTCCCGCCGCGGCAAAACCGTCCTCCTGCCGGTCCGGATCACCACGTCCGGCAGGCGGTGGGAGTCCTTCGGGCCGCTGCGGACGATTCTCCTGATGTGGGGCTTGCGCGCGGCCTGGCGTCTCGGGATGTCCCCGGACCGCTGCGCCGGGATATACGCCGGGAGCCGGCGCGGGTGACCCCGAACACCCCGCGGCTCGCGCCGTTTACTATTCCAACGTGAGGAGCAGCGGCGTCAGGGGATTCGCCAGGTCGGGGTGGCGGGGCAGGATCCGGGCCGTGTAGCCGTAACGCCCGGTGACGTCGCAGGGGATCTCCGCCCGGAATATGTCCTCTTCTCCTTCCCGTCCTTCATGCCGCGCACGGACCACCCCGCCGTCCCGGATTTCCCCCGTCGTGTCCAGCGGACCGTGGCAGACCTCAACGGAGACGTCTTCCGGGGTGAGCGGATCAAGGCGCGCGCGCACGGTGACCGCCACGGCCGCCCCGACGGCCACCTCCTTCTCCTTGCCGGTCTCCTCGATCCGGATCGACAGCCGGGACCATTGGGCCGAGACGCGCGCACGCCAGGCCGCAAGG
>JAKALO010000055.1 GCA_021824125.1 Deltaproteobacteria bacterium
GTGGTGCGCACGTTGGTGACCCAGTCGCGCAGCGCCTCGTTCATGGCGTCCTTCAACGTTCTGCTGCCCGACTCGACCGGGATCACTTCGGAGCCGAGCAGCCTCATCCGTAAAACGTTCGATTCCTGGCGCCGCACGTCCTCCGAACCCATGTACACCGCGCAGGATATCCCCATCCTCGCGCAGACGGTGGCTGTCGCGACCCCGTGCTGGCCGGCACCCGTCTCGGCGATGACCCGCTTCTTCCCCATGGACTTCGCCAGCAATCCCTGCCCGAGGGTGTTGTTGATCTTGTGGGACCCGGTGTGGGCAAGGTCTTCCCTCTTGAGAAAGATCCGGGCCCCTTTCGCCTTTTCCGTTAGTCGGCCGGCGAAATAGAGCGGGGTCGGCCGGCCGGCATAATTCCGGAGCAACCCGGCAAGCTCCGCCGCGAACCTTCCGTCCCGGGAGGCCTTCCCGTAGGCTCGTTCGAGCTCGATAAGGGCGGTCATCAGCGTTTCCGCGACGTACCGACCGCCGTAGGGCCCGAAATGCCCCCCTCCGTCCGGCCATTTATTTTTTTTCCTGATATTTCCTTTCAATACATAGTCCTTTCATCGCATTGATGATGAATTGCCTTACCTTCGCCGGGTCTTTCTTTCCCGGCTGGACCTCCACCCCGCTCGCCACGTCGACTCCATAAGGGCGAGCAAGGTGGATCGCGTTCAACACGTTGACCGGGGTGAGTCCCCCGGCAAGTATCCACTGCTTGCGGAGCTTCGTCCCGCCGATCCGTCCCCATTCCAGCGTCTTTCCCGTCCCACCGAATTCCCCCGGGGATTCCGCATCCACCAGGAACGCCTCGCAGGGGTAATTCTCGAAAGCCCCGACCTCCAGCCCCTCCCGCAGGTGTATCGCCTTGATCCTTCGAAGCGCGATCCTCTTCGCGATAACCGGCGGCTCGTTCCCCGAAAGCTGCACCGTGTCGATCCGGAGCTTCCTGCAAATCTCCCCGATGGCCTCGGGGGTCTCGTCCACGAAAACCGCGACCGGAACCGCCTTCCCGCGTATGGCCCCCACGATCGAAACCGCGTCGGCAGGCGATACGTACCGCCTCGACCCGCGGTAGAAGTTGATCCCGACTGCATCCGCTCCCAGGGACGCCGCCATCTCCGCGTCTTTCGCCGTGGTGATCCCGCAGATCTTGACCCGGAACATACCGCCCCCGCTGTCAACCGATCTCAGGCCGTGTTGCGGCTTGCGCCCCTTCTCAGGTTTCTGACCGCCTCCGAGAGGTTCCCGGATCGTACCAGGGCCTCCCCCACCAGGAAGGCGTCCGCGCCAAGTTCGTGAAAACGCCGTATCTCCGAAGGTGTGGATATCCCGCTCTCCACTACCTTGATCGCCTTTTCCGGCGCGTGCGGAAGAAGGCGTTCCGCCGTCGAAAGGTCGACGCGAAAGGTCGCGAGGTCCCTGTTGTTTATCCCGATGATCGTTGCGCCCGCCTCGACCGCGACGTCCATCTCCGACCGGTCGCGCACTTCCACCAGCGCCTCCATCCCGTATCCGGAGGCCAGGCGGACCATGCGACCCGTTTCTCCTCGGAGCACCGCCACGATCAGCAGGACCAGGTCGGCCCCGTGGGCCCGGGACTCGGCCAGCATGTATTCGTCAAGTATGAAATCCTTTCGTAGCGCCGGCACGTCGCCGCACACCGCGCTCGCCGCCGAAAGGTCCGCGAGGGCCCCTCCGAACATGCGGATTTCCGTCAGCACGGAAACGGCGCAGGCGCCTCCCGCGACGTATTCCATAGCCGTTTTTCCCGCGTCCAGGTCCCGGCGGATCCACCCCTTCGAGGGTGACGCCCTCTTGATCTCCGATATGATACCCGGACCGTCCCCCAACCGTTTGCGGATGTCCCGTTTCTCCCGGTTCTTCCGCGCCCCATCGACGACCGTGTCGAAAGGGACATACGCCTTCCTCGTTTCCAGCTCTCGCCGGACCCCGTCCAGGATCTCCTCCAGGCGGGAAGCCATTCGCTTACCCCCGACCATCCCTGCGCCCCAGGATGCCCAGAAATGCTTCAAGTCGGTCCGTGGACGCCCCCGAATCTATCGACCGGATCGCCTCCCGGATCCCTTCCCGGACGTCCCCGGCTTTCCCTCCCGCCACAATGGCGAACGCGGCGTTCAGAACGACTGCCTGTCGCATCGGGCCCTTCCCGCCCGCCAGGATGTCCTTGAGGATGCCGGCGTTGCACGCCGCGTCACCCCCCTTCAGGTCCTGCCCGGATGCGTATTCGAACCCTACCGACCTCGGGTCGAACAGGTAACGTTTGACGGAGCCTTTCCGGACGTCCCACACGATCGTCGGCGCGGCGAGGGTCACCTCGTCCATCCCGTCGGTCCCGTGGACGACGAATGCGCGATCGTGCCCCAGCTCGGCGATGACCCGCGCATAGGTCTCCCCAAGCTCCTCGCTGAAAACACCCACCACCTGGCAATTCACCCGTGCGGGATTGCTCAGGGGGCCGAGGATGTTGAAGATCGTCCGGATCCCGATCTCGCGTCGCGGCCCCATGGCGTACTTCATCGCTGCGTGGAATTTAGGGGCGAACATGAACGTGATTCCCGCCTCGTCCAGGGCGCGCTGAACGTCTTCTGTCGAGGCAGAAAGGTTCATCCCGAGGGCCTCCAGGACGTCCGCGCTTCCCGACCTGCTTGTCACCGAGCGGTTACCGTGCTTGGCCACGCGTATCCCCGCGCCCGCCGCGACGAAAGCCACGGTGGTGGAAATGTTGAACGTACCGGCACGGTCACCGCCGGTGCCGCACGTGTCCAGAACGTCTTCCCCGGGCACGGTGGTGATCCGGGTCGCCTTCTGCCTCATAACGTCGGTAGCGGCTGCGATCTCCGTCGTGGTCTCTCCTTTCATCGCGAGGCAGGAGAGGAAGGACGAAATCTGGGCCGGAGTCGCCTCGCCTTCCATGATCATGCGCATAGCGTCGCGCATGCCGTCCGCGGAAAGTTCCTTGCCCGAAGAGACGACGGAGATCGCCTCCCGGATGTTCCCGAAACACCGGAGGACGGGTTGCAGGGGGTCGATGATCGAGAGGAAGTTCTCGAGTATCCGCATGCCGTACTGGGTGAGAATCGACTCCGGGTGGAACTGGACGCCGAAGATCGGCCGGGAGAGGTGCCGGACCCCCATGACCTCCCCGTCCCCGGATTCGGCGCTGACCTCCAGCTCCTTCGGGAGCGACGCCCTCTCCAGCGCGAGGGAATGGTACCGGGTCGCGGTGAAAGGGTTCTCCACCAGGGAGAAGATCCCTTTCCCGTTGTGCAGGATCCGTGAAGTCTTCCCGTGCATGAGCGTCTGGGCGTGAACGACTTTCCCGCCGAAGGCCTGCCCGATGCACTGGTGCCCGAGGCAAACCCCCAGGATGGGCACCCGGTCCGAAAAGGCGCGGATGGCGTCCTGCGAAATCCCCGCGTCGTCCGGCCCGCCGGGCCCGGGCGAGATCACGATGCCGGAGGGGTTCATTTCCTCCAGCCCTGAAACCGTGACCGCGTCGTTTCGGAATACGCGTACGTCCGCCCCGAGCTCGCACAGGTACTGGACCAGGTTGTAGGTGAATGAATCGTAGTTGTCGATGACGACGATCACCAGGGCGACCCCCCTTCTTCCTCGACCCCTACCGCCCGGAACAGGACCCGCGCCTTGCTCCGGATCTCCTCCCACTCCCTTTCCGGGTCGGAATCGGCAACGATCCCGGCTCCCGCCTGGATGAACGCTTCCCCTCCGCGCATGAGGATCGTGCGTATCGTGATGCAGAAGTCCATGCTCCCCTGGAGGTCGAAGTACCCGACCGCCCCCGCGTAGAGGCCCCTCCGGAAAGGCTCCAGCTCCTCGATGATCTCCATGGCACGTACCTTGGGCGCCCCTGTAACAGTTCCGGCCGGGAAGGACGCCCGCAGAACGTCGAATGCCGTGAGCCCCTTGCGAAGCCTGCCCACTACGTTCGACACGATGTGCATTACGTGGGAGTACTTCTCCACGCCCATGAGCTCGTCGACCTTTACCGTTCCCCACTCCGCGACGCGCCCCACGTCGTTTCGCCCCAGGTCGACCAGCATCACGTGCTCCGCGATCTCCTTGGGGTCCGACAGGAGTTCCGCCTCCAGGCGGCGGTCTTCGTCGGGCGTGGCCCCCCTGGGCCTTGTCCCAGCTATGGGCCTCAGCTGGACGAGGTCACCCTCCAGCCGGACGAGGACTTCCGGGGATGAGCCAACCACCGACAGGTCGCCCATCTTCAACAGGAACATGTAAGGTGACGGGTTAAGCGCGCGGAGCAGACGGTACACCTCGGATGGTGTCCGTCCCGTCCTGACGCGCGCCCGGTTGGAAAGGACGACCTGGATGACCTCCCCGTCCCGGATGTATTCCTTCGCCTTCCTGACGGAGGAGATGAATTCCTCCCGGGGTACCTCGAGGGACGGGGCCTCCGCAACCGCCCCGTCGCGCATGTCCGACCAGGGAAGCGGGGCCTGGAGGATGCCGCGGACCTCTTCGATGGCGCGGCAGCAGCTTTCGTAAACCTCTTCCGACCTCCCCGCGTCGTCGACCTCGCCGTGGGCCACTATCAGGATGGTGTGCTTCACGTTGTCGAAGATGACCAGCCGGGAAGGGAAAAGGAACAACGCGTCCGGAGTCCCCTCCGGTGGGTGCGTGTCCGGAATCTTCTCGATGTGCCGCACGTAATCGTATCCTATGAAGCCCACGGCGCCGCCGGAGAGCCTCGGCAACCCCGCCGCCTGCTGATACCGGATCCCGGACAGGATCCCCTTCAGCTCCCGCAGGGGGTCCCCTTCGGTCGGCCGTACGTCGATGCGGTCCCCCTTCCATACCGTCACGGAATCACCATCCGCTCGATAGCGGATGTACGGTTCGAACCCGATAAAGGAGTATCTCGCCCACTTCTCGCCGCCCTCGACGCTCTCGAGCAGGAAGTGGTCGTCGGGGTACCTTGCGGCGATCTTCATGTAGGCCGAAACCGGGGTCTCCATGTCGGCGTGGAATTCGTGCCATACCGGGATGACCGTGAAAACCTTCGCGTTCGAACGAAAAGCTTCCTTCGTCGGATGGATCCGCATTATCTTCACCCCGGCAGAATGAACGCTTCGATGTTCATCTCGCTCTTCAGCTTGCGCACCGCCTTCCGCGCCGCGCCGCCTGAAGCGAACGGCTCCAGGAGCACCCGGTGGTACTTTTCCCCCTTTTTCGCGTCGGGCATCCTGACGCGTACCCGGTATCCGGCCTTTTCAAGCCTCTTCCGGAAGCTTTCCGCGGCCCCCTTGTCCCGAAACGCGCCGGCCTGAACGACGTATTCCCGCCTCCCGGCCTCCCGCGAGTTTCCCGTCTTCGAAACGGCACTATTGTCGGTCCGGATGGCCCGCACGAGGGGCGCCGGCCTGTCCTCTTTCCTCGGAAGGCTTTCCTGGAACGTCAGCCTCTTTTCGACCTCGTGGGCCGTGGTCTTCGCGTCGGGGGGAGGCACGACGGGCACCTTGCCGGCCTCCTCCGAAAAAGCGCCAAGGTCCTTGCTTATTTCGGTGGCGGCCCCCTTGGAGGCGGGCGGCTGCGTAGCCGGCGGGACCGCGCCCTTCAATGGACCGTAACCCGTCGACGCCGCGTTTTTCTCGATCATCCTCCCGACCTGCAGGCCGATGACGAACACGGCGGCCAGGATCCCGATCGCGCAGGCCGCGAAAAACGCGAACTGGTGCCTCTCACCGTCCGACCGCCTGGATATCTTTTTATTGTACAGGGTTTTCACATCCGCTCCGGCGCGGAAACACCGATGAGGGAAAGCCCGGTGGAAACCACGTTTTTCAGCGCTTTCGCCAACGCCAGCCTGCCCTGTGTCCGTTCCGGCGTCTCCCCGAGAAACCGGTGTTTCTGGTAGAACGCGTGGAACTCCCTTGAAAGCTCCAGCAGGTAAAAGGGGATCCGGTGGGGCTCGCGCGATCTCGAGGCCTCTCCGACGACGTCGGGGAATCTGGCGATTTTCTTCATCAGGGCGATCTCGTCCGGCAAGGTAAGGGAGGAAAGGGACGGTGATTCGTTCGGCACCACGCCCTGCACGGAGGCCTCACGGAAAATGCTGCATATCCTTGCGTGCACGTACTGGATGTAATAGACAGGGTTTTCGCTGGATTGCGTCTTTGCGAGCGTCAGGTCGAATTCCAGGTGCGAATGGAAACTTCTCAGGAGGTAAAAGAAACGCGCGGCGTCGGTTCCCACCTCGTCGAGCACTTCCCGGAGCGTCGTGAATTCGCCCGACCGGGTCGACATCTGGACCGCTTTTCCGTCGCGGATGAGCGCTACGAATTGCACGAGCAGGATTTCGATACGTTCGTCTTCCTCGCCAAGACCTCTCATCGCCGCCAGGAGCCTCGGTGCGTATCCGTGGTGGTCCGCTCCCCAGATATCGATCATCCGGGTGAAGCCTTGCCGGAACTTGTGCCGGTGGTATGCGACGTCGGCGGCGAAATAGGTCGTCCTACCGTCAGCCCGGACCAGCACGCGGTCCTTTTCATCGCCCCCCGCCTCGCTTTTGAAGAAAACGGCTCCTTCCGAATCGTAGAGGAGGCTCCTTTTACGCAGCTCCGCGACCACCTCCCCCACTCCCCCTTCCCGATGGAGCGATTCCTCCCGGTACCAGCGGTCGAAGCGGACGCGGAATTGATCGAGGTCGCTCCGGATCCCGTCGAGAATGCGGTCGCAGGCTACCTTGCGGAAGACGGGGAGCGCCTCCTGCTCGGAATATCCCGCGTATCGGTTGCCGACCTCGATTTGATATTCCCTCGCGAGACCGACGAGGTAATCGCCGCGATAGCCGTCCTCCGGGAGCGCGGCGTCCGACCCGCATGCCTGCAGGTACCGCGCGAAAAGAGAGCGCCCAAGGTTGTCCATCTGGTTGCCGATATCGTTGACGTAATACTCGGTAACGACTTCCACGCCTTCGAAGGAAAGGATCCGGGCAAGCGCATCCCCCACCGCGGCCCCCCTGCCGTGCCCGACGTGGAGGGGTCCGGTGGGGTTCGCCGAGACGAACTCGATGAGTATCTTTTCCCCTTTTCCCCTGTCGGATGAACCGAACGATTCCCCTTTGGCGAGCGCGGTCGCGAGGACCGCTCTCCATGCGTCGTCGGAAAGGACCATGTTTATGAACCCCGGGCCAGCCACCGAGAGGGAAGATATCCATCCCCTTTCGTCCTCCAGGCGGATCGCATCCACGAGTTCGCCGGCCACATCCCTCGGTTTCCTTCCGAGGTGGCGGGAGAGCTGCATCGCGGCGTTCGTGGAGAAATCCCCGTGGTCTCCCTGGCGGGGTATCTCGACCGAAACAGGGATTTCCCGGTCGATCCCCCAACCGGGCGATTTCCGTTTTATCCCCGCGAGAACAAGGGATTCCGTGATCTTCCGGATGTCCACCAATACCTCAAAAGATGAGAATAATTAATGAAATGAATACTTTATTACCCACGACGCCGGAAGTCAATGCCGGCGAACGCTTAATGCGGCAACGTATCGGGAAGACGCCGGGAAGGCGCAGGCAACGGGAGGGTCCGGCGCAGCCGAAGGGAGAGTCCTGGAGGCGCAGCGACTTCCGGGAGTACCGGGGACATTCCTGCCCCTTCATTTTCCGGGATGCGGGAGAGGAGTGTCCCCGCCATCGGAAGGCGGACGAAAAGGCGTACTCAGTTGCCGGGGCACTCCACCTCGGCCGCCTGCAAACCTTTCGGCGTTTCGAGGACTTCGAATTCCACCAACTGCCCTTCCTTGAGCGTGCGGTACCCGTCCATCCTGATCGCCGAGTAATGCACGAATATGTCCTTTTCGCCCTCCTTCTCTATGAAACCGTACCCCTTCGTTTCATTGAACCACTTCACCTTGCCTGCCTGCCTCATCGCGTAAACCTCCATCAAGGTTGTGAGGATGACTTATCACAGGAAATCAAGGGTTGTCAATAACCTGCCGAATATAAAGGATAATAAATCAATCACTGTTTTAAGTAGACCGTCGTCCTATCCCTGCCTGCCTGCTTCGATGCGTACAGCGCCACGTCTGCGTGCTTGAGCAGTTCCTCGCCGCCGCGGCCGTGCGCGGGATAACAGGAGATACCCAGCGATGCGGTTACGCCGATTTCCTTCCCGTTGAACACAAACCTTGTTTGCCGGATGATCATCCGAAGTCTTTCCGCCACCTGGAAGGCGCGCGCTTCATCCGTGTCGTGAAGGTAGATGACGAACTCCTCGCCCCCGTACCGGCCGGCCATGTCCACTTTCCTGACGGTTTTCCGTATTACGCCGGAAACCTTTCTGAGCACCTCGTCCCCCGCGGGGTGACCGTAACCGTCGTTGATTCTCTTGAAGTGGTCGATGTCGAGCATGGCCACTGCGCATTGGTACCTGCCGTCCAGCCTGGAGAGGACGCTGGTCAGCTGGGCATGGAAGGTTTTCCGGTTCAGGAGCCCCGTCAACCCGTCGTTTTTCGCCTCCTTCTCGAGATCCTCCAGGTACAGTGCGTGTGAAATCCCCATTCTCATGATGACGAGAACGTCCTTCACGGATTCGACGTCCTGCGCCTCGAACTCCCGTCCCTCGCGTGCTTCGCAGATCATCACTCCATTGAACCCTCCCGGGGTTTTGAGTGGGACCATCAGGTGCCCGCCGCACGGTGCCGACGACGACCATCCCCGGGGCAAGATCGGGAACCTCGCGGACGACGTCTGCGCGCCCGAAAATATCCGGTGCACGCCTTGCTTCATGACCCATTCCACGTACGTCCCTTCCAGGCTTACCCATTCATCGAAATCACGCGAAACGGCTTCGCCCGACTCCCACGCGATCCTCCCCTTCTTCTCCCCCTGCGTGGTTTCCACGAGAATCGACCTGGCCGCGTCCAGCTGGATTCTCACCTGTTCCGTCGACGCCCGGCACACCTCCTTCCTGGGCGAGAACCCTTCCCCCCCACCCTTCTCCGCGATCTCGGCTATCCTCCGGACCAGTCGGTGCAGCTCTTCCTGTCTCGCCAGGTACCGGCCCGACAGGTATTGCTGCTTCGCCCTCGCGATCTCCCTGGCCATGAGAAACGCCGCGATCTCGAGAACATGCGCGACCGGCTCGTCCCACCTGGATTCGTCGAACCTCATCGCCAGGATAGCCCCCACCGCGCCGCCCTCGACGCCGACCGGCGCGGTGGCGACGCCCGTGGGCGGTTTCTCTTTCCCGACGCCGCCGACCGCCCATGTCCCGGCCGCGTCCCCCTCCGCGAAAAACGGCCGGCGAAACAGCATCGCTTCGCGCACGGGAACATAATCGTCCGGGATCGAAAACACGGCCTTCCCGAAATCGATCCCGCGCGATGCCGACGCGCTTACCCTGTACGGTCGTCCCGGTTCCGCCGAATGTGAGACATAAAGCACGAACTCCGCCCCGGTCACAGGGAGAATCCCGTCGAGTATGCGCCGGATCCCGTCCATGAGGTCCTCGCGTGACCGAAGAAGACCGAGGCGTTCGACCGTCCCCTCGCTGCGCGTCTCCTCTTCCCCATCGTGAATTCCTTCCCAGGGAAGAACCAGGGATCGGCTTTCGTCGATCGCCTCCTGGAAAAGTTCACTCCCTTCCGGCCTTTCCCCGAGTTTGCGTCTCGCAAGCCGCCCGGCGTAAAACCCGAAAACCGCGATCCCCGCGACGGAGATCATCCGTCCCGGCGCCTGCATCATGCCGTCCGGAACGATAAGCAGCCAGGAAAGCGCAACCGCCCCGTATACAGCGGATTGCCAGGCGGAAAGCAGCCAGGCTATGGACGGGAAAAGGATAACGGGTACAAGCCTGGTATCCCCTATCCCTGGCGATAACGCTGAAATCTCCAGGGCGACCGTCCCCCCCCATGCCAGTACCGAAGGGATGTCCGGAAGGCGGTCCCGCCTTCCGGATGGGAAAAAATCGCGGGCCAGCAGGAAGATGAGAATGCCGAACGCCGATGCCGCCCAATAGGCCGACCAGCCGGCCCAGGCATCGCCGCGACGGCCAAGCAGGAGAAGGGGCAGGTGCAGGAGCGAAAGGCCGGGAACCAGGTACCTACCGACGAGCCGGTCCCTTCCTGGCCGGGGTGGCGGGCGGATTTTCCTTTTTCGGTTCGAGGACGATGACATTCTCTTTTTCGTGGACGAGTCCAAGTTCCTTCCTTGCTATTTCCTCGATATAGGAGGCGTTGGTTCTCAATTTTTCAACCTCCTTCTGGAGCCGTTGATTCTCCTCCCGAAGGGTTGCGTTCTCCGTAAGGATCTGCCGGTGCGTCTTGTAAAGCTTCCACGTTCCGATGACCCCCATTTCCCGGAAGAGGGAAAAAAGGATCAGCAGGAGCCCAAGCACCCCGGCCAAAAGGAACGGAAGGCGGGGCCTCCAGCGGGATCGCTCCCGTTTCTCCATTCCTTCAAGACCCCCTTGATAAACTTCGCGCCAACTCCCAGATCGCACGCGGGTGAAACGCTTCCCGGGCGATTTCCCGATACGGGGCGTCTCCCGCGAACACCGACCAGAGGATGCGCTCCTGGATCATGTTTCCAGCGGCCGAATCCGAGATCACGGACCTCAGGTATGCGTCCGAAAGGCGCCCTTTCCTCAGCACGCTCTCGTAGACGCCGAAAAGCGCCTTCCCCCACAAATTATCATACCGGAACTTCCGAAGGCAGGGACGGTAGAAATGCTCGTTCAGCGCCGCTTTGGAGACGCCGTGTCCGATGATCGCCTCGGCCAGGATGCAGGCGGTGTCGTGGGACGACTCTATCCCGTTTTTAAGGTACCGCGATATGAACGCATCCCCGACGATGGCCATCCGGTCGGAATACGGATTCTTCGCAACCCCCACGGGCAGTTGCGGATGGCAATGGCAGAGAATCCCCGCATCTTTCGGGAGGAGCCCCGCAAGCGCACGGTTCACCGAGCGCTCGTTTTCGAGATCCGAGATCTTCACGTGCTCCCCGATGCCGGTCAGCGTCAGGAAATCCTCTTTCGGTGTGATCGCCAGGAATCGGATGTTCCTCCCGTGAGCGGGGATGATGTGAATCCGGTTCCGGAGACGCTCGACTATGAAATCGTTGCCCGCCGGGATCTCCGCCTGTACGGAGTGCCATGTCTCCGGCGGGACATATCCGATTCCCACCTTTCCGGAGATGGAGGAATTGACGCCGAAGGCGCCGACGAGAAAATCGAAATCCCTCGCCGTGCCGCCGGGAAACGTCAGCCGGTAACCATCCGGAGTTTTTTCGATTCCTTCCACGCGCTCGTGAATGAACTCCGCGCCCGTCGCGATCGCCGAGTCCAGGAGATACTGGTCGAAGCTCTTCGTTTCGCCCGCCTGCGTAACGGGCCCCCCTCCCCGGAATACCGTGTAGATTTCACCGCGTTCCGGATGCCGGACCGTGACCGAAACGTCTCTTCCGTGTATTTCATACCCGTCGGCGATCCTGCTGATCACGCGCTTGTCGAAAACCACCGACAATTCCCGGATCTTCCCCACGATCGAAGGCCCGATGGCGCCCGCGCACATGTTGCATCCGATCGGGCCGGAGGAGGAAAAGACCTTGCGGTCGATCAGGGTGACCCTGGCATGGCGACCGGCCTTCCGGAGAAGCGTGCACAGGTGCAGGGCGAAGAACGATCCGGCAGGCCCCGCGCCGATGATGCCGATGGATTCGCCGTCCCGAAGGGTTTCCACAGCAGGATCAGTCCGTCTTGCGCGGAAGTTCATGGAATTTCCTGACGTGTTCG
Organism: Deltaproteobacteria bacterium; assembly: GCA_021824125.1. GTDB lineage: Bacteria > Desulfobacterota > Deferrimicrobia > Deferrimicrobiales > Deferrimicrobiaceae > JAKALO01. Next base: position 11,820 of record JAKALO010000055.1, read on the forward strand.
GCGGCCCCCCCCCGATGGCAGGGGGCGCAAACATCCGTAAGGAACACGTCGGACGGGTCCCTCAGGTAACCATCGGCGATCCTCTTCGCTTCTTTCCCGCTGGTCATCGTCCCCGCGTGCGGATCGTGACATGTCAGGCAGCCCATCCTTCCCGACATTGCGGGCTTTCCTTTCTCGTCGAAGAGGGGGAAAAGCGGGCGTCCCGATTCCTGCAGGCGCCCCAACATGATGACGGGGGACTCGAGGGAAACGGTCGCTCCGTACGTGGTGGGAACCTTGCTCCTCTTCTTCGGGTGGTCCATCCACTTCGCTACCGGACCTTTACCTTCCTCGCGGTGACATCGAAGGCAGGGAAGATCAGCGCCGGATATTTCCTCCCATGCCCGTTTTCTCGGCAGCGTCGAATCGATGTCCCGGTGGGCCGGATGGCAAGAACTGCATGCCCCTTCCCCCGTCTGCGCATGGGGCGTGCCTATTATCCTTCCCGTTCGTGCGTGGCACGAGATGCACCTGTCTTCCGGTTTCTCCGCCGTCTTTTTCGCCGGATGGAGCGCATGGCACGAGCCGCAGCCTTTCCCCGCGAGGAAGTGACTGTTCGCAACGCCCAGGTTTCCACTCTTGTGGCAGGTTCCGCAGGTTTCCGCAGGCTCGCTTTTCCGGTGAGGCGGGTGGCATTTCCCGCAATCCGCCTTTCCGTGGTTAACCTCCTTCCCGGCGTGGCAGGACAGGCATTCCCCGCGCAGCAGTTTTCCGGCGCCTTTACCGGTCGGCAGTATGCCCATGCCGTGTACCTCGTGGCAGGTCGGGCAGGAAATAATACCGCTCTTTTGCCTGTCACCCGAGACGCCCATCAGGGGAAATGTTTCGGGAAGCGATCTGGACACGATCCTGTTCACCGGGTGCCCTCCCTGCGGGATCTGGATCCCGATCCCCTTCACCTTGTGGCAGGAACGGCAGGCGTCCTCCGCCGTCAAAACGTTCCCGGTGTCGAATCCCCACATCCAGGGGGACTTTCCCCCGTGCGGCGCATGGCAGGGCTCGCAGATGCTCTTTCCCGCGATACCGCGCAGGTCGTGGGGCGTCAACACCACGTCTTCCATTTCCTTGTGGCACGAGGTGCAGAGAAATCCGGACGAAGTATAATCCTTCCGGACCGATTTATCGTAGCCGGATGTCCCGTGCGGCTCGTGGCAGGTCGGGCAGGAAATCCGCCCTATCTCCACTTTTCTTCCCCTTGCGTCGAAACCCGGCATACCCTTCGGCCTTCCCTTCGCGCCGTCGACTCTTCCGGGACGGTGCGCCTCGCCCTTCGAGTGGCACCCTGTGCAGGTATTCCGCCAGGGATCGTCTCCCAGTTTCCGTTTTCCATGGATGGGGTGGCAGGCTTCGCACCCAACGCGCTTACCCGCGTCGGAGCGGGCCGAATGCCATTTCCCCCGCATTTCCTCGTGGCACCAGAAACAGCTCTCGTTGCCCTCGGCGCTCCGCGCGAGCAAAGGGGTGCCCGTGACCGCCTTGTGTACCTCGTGACAGGTTGCGCACACGATCTCCCCAACCGGCCCCAGCGAAAGATCTTTCGATTGACGCGCCTTGTCAAGGCGGCCTTTCGCCAGTCGTTCGAAAACGGGGTGCGCCAGGTCGATGCCGCCGGTTTCCCGGATCGTGTTCTGCTTCTCGTGGCATGCGAGACACGTATATGCCTTCCCGGAGATCAGCAGGGCGGTCCCGGGATCCCCCCGGTGGATCTTGTGGCACCGGAAGCAGAGCTCCTCCTTTTTCCCCGAAAGCACGGTAACGTGCGTCCCTTTCTTTCTCGCGTTGACCGTCGTTTCCGCCCGATAAGGCTCGTGGCACCTCCCGCACAGGAGGTCCGCGCTTATATCTTTACCTCTGAACTTCCTTCCCCCTTTTCCCGATGCCGAGTGGAAGGTATGACACTCCAGGCAATCGTTTTCGGCCGGATGTTTCCGGGCTTTTGCGTCCGCTTCCTTCTTTCCGTAATCGTGGCACTCCAGGCAACGTCCCGTCGCGAACTTTCCGGAGTCCCCGTCACCATGAGGCGGATGGCATTCCGTGCAACCCGGGAGCCCCTTTCCTGTTTTCGTCTTCATGGAAGGGACGGAAAGGGGGTGCCCCCCTCCCCGGTCCGCCGCCACCGAGGAATGGCACCCGAGGCATAGCGTTTCCTTCTGTTCCTT
>JAKALO010000213.1 GCA_021824125.1 Deltaproteobacteria bacterium
CGATCTCACCAGCACATCGGGGAAGGGAAGATAGGCCTGGAGGCGTTCAGGAAAATCCTGTCCCACGAGGCGTTCCGCGGAATTCCGATGGTTCTGGAGACGCCCAAGGACGGGGAGGACGAATTCGAAATGGACATCAGGAACCTTGCGACCCTCCGGGGGCTCGCGGGCTCCGGAGGATAAGGGGAACGGGCGCATGGATTACGAGGCGATCACGGCTCTCGCCAAGCACCACAAGCAGGTCTTCGGGCGTATCGTGAAGTGCGAGATGTACAAGATCGAGGAAGGCAGGATGCTCGCGCTGTCGAGGATGCACGACGACTTCCACGACATCAACCTGGCGGTCCTCCTGGACGGCGCGTTCCGCATCGAGGAGATCGGCGGGGAGATGGAGCGGATCCCGTATCCCTGCTGCGAAAAGAAGCCGATGGAGATGCTCGGCTATCTGAAGGGGATCGGGGTCCTCGAGCGCGGCGGCCTGAAGAAGGTCAAGGAGCGCATACCGCGGAACCTGGGGTGCACCCACGTCTACGAAATGATCGAGTCCACCTTCAGGGCGATCTTCGTGGGCTCGTACAGCATCCACGGCCAGAAGTGGGAGGGCGTCCTCGACCTGGACCTTGAGGAGAACCGCCAGCTGGGCCTCCAGTCCCCGGTGCTGGTCGACACGTGCTACGCCTTCAACCGGGAGTCGCTGGACGAAAAGATCCTGGCGCAGGCCCGTAAGAAGGTCGAGGAGGCCATGAAAAAAATGGCCGCGATCGACGCGGTCAAGCGCGGCGAGTGACCCTCGCACCCGGATTGGAGGGGAATATCATGGGTTCCGAAAAGCAGGTCGAGCGGCTCGCGGGCATCCTAGTGGAACATTCGGTGAAGGCGAGGAAGGGGGAGATCGTCCGGATCTCCTGCGGCGAGCAGGCCCGGCCGCTGGCGCTCGCGGTCTTGCGCAAGGTGCTGCGGGCGGGGGCGCACCCGCTGCTCTCCGTCGGTTTCGACGACGCGCAGCGGATCTTCTTCGAGGAGGCGGGGGACGCGCAGATCGCCCATATGCCGCCGACGAAGCTGTACGAGGCGAAGAGGATCGACGCCGACATCGTCATCGTCGCGCCGGGCAACACGAGGGCCTTGAGCCACATTCCACCGAGGAAGCTTGCGGAGAGAAGGAAGGCGACCCGTCCCATCTCCGAGATCGTCCTGCGCCGTGTCCGGTGGGTGCTCACGAACTTTCCGACCGAGTCGCTCGCGCAGGAGACGGACCGGTCCCTTCCCGAGTACGAGAGGCTGTACTACCGGGCCGTGGAGCAGGACTGGGGGGAGATGGCCGGGATGTTCCGCCGCGCGAAGAGGATCCTGGACAATAGCGCGCGGGTGCGGATCGTGGGGAAGGAGACCGATCTCTCCTTCTCCATCGAGGGGCGCAGCGCGATCCCGTGCGCCGGCGAGTACAACATGCCGGACGGGGAGATTTTCACGGCCCCCGTGGAGGATTCCACCGAAGGGAAGATATATTACGAATTCCCGGCGATCTACGGCGGCCGGGAGGTTTCCGGCATCCGGCTGACTTTCCGCAAGGGGAAGGTCGTCAAGGCCTCCGCGGAGAAGAACGAATCGATCCTTGCGGAGATGCTCGACGCGGACCCGGGCGCGCGGGTCCTGGGCGAGTTCGGCATAGGCGCCAACGCCGGAGTCACCGACTTCACGCGGGACATCCTGCTCGACGAAAAGATGGGGGGGACGATCCACCTGGCGATAGGCCGCTCCTACCCGGAATCCGGCGGCCGGAACCGTTCCGCGGTCCACTGGGACATGATCAAGGACCTGCGCAAAGAGGGGGAGCTTTACCTGGACGGAAAGCCGGTCCTTCGCACGGGGCACCTGTTCGGCAAGGTCCTTAGGGGGATGAGGAAGGGATAAAGGCGCCTTAGCTTTCCAGGACCTCGCGGACCTTCCGGGCCAGGCCCGCGACGGAGAAGGGCTTCTGGATGAAGAACGACCCGCCGGGGAGGCCCGGGTTGTCGGCCGATCCGTACTCGGTGTAGCCCGACATGTACAGCACCTTGGTGCCGGGACGGATGGAGGAAACGGCCTTCGCGAGTTCCGTCCCGCTCATCCCCGGCATCATCATGTCGGTCACCAGGAGATGAATGGGCTCCTTGCGTCGCTCGCAAAGGGCCAGGGCTTCGTTTCCGTCGGAGGCTTCGAGGACGGTGTAGCCGGAATTGACCAGGATCTCCCGGACGAGGTTTTTCACCATATCGGTGTCCTCCACCACGAGGACGGTCTCGCTTCCCGAGGACCGGGCGGGAACCTGCGGCCGCGGCGCTTCCTCCTCCGGCTGCTCGTCCACCCTCGGCAGGTGGATCTTGAACGTCGTCCCGTGGCCCGGCTCGCTGTAGACCCAGATGTACCCGCCGCTCTGCTTGACGATCCCGTAGACGGTCGCCAGCCCGAGGCCCGTCCCCTTTCCCGTTTCCTTCGTGGTGAAGAAGGGCTCGAAGATCCTGGACATGGTCTCCTGGTTCATCCCGGTTCCCGTGTCGGCCACGGTCAGCATCACGTAGGGGCCGGGCCTGAAGACCACCTGTTTGCCCGCGAAGCTTTCGTCGAGAGTCACGTTCGAGGTCTCGATGGTGATCCTGCCGCCGTCCGGCATGGCGTCGCGGGCGTTCACCACCAGGTTCATGAGGACCTGCTCGACCTGGCTGGCGTCGACCTTCACGCGTCCCAGGTCCGCCCCGGCGACGGTCACAAGATCGATGTTCTCGCCGATCAGCCGGCCGAGCATCTTCCTCACGTTCGTCACGAGGCCGTTCAGGTCGATCACCTTGGGCTGGAACACCTGCATGCGGCTGAAGGCCAGCAGTTGCCGGGTGAGCGCGGATGCGCTGTCGCTCGCTTTCCGGATCTCTCTCACCTCGGCGGCCAGGGGGTTGCCCTCCCCGAGCCGGGAGAGGAGAAGGTCGCTGTACCCCTCGATGACCGTCAGCAGGTTGTTGAAGTCGTGGGCCACGCCCCCGGCGAGCGTGCCGATCGCTTCCATCTTCTGGGACTGGCGAAGCTGCTCGGAGAGCTGGTGTTCCCGGGTGGTGTCCCGCAGGACCCCGACGTAGTTGACGACCTTGCCCGACCCGTCGC
>JAKALO010000056.1 GCA_021824125.1 Deltaproteobacteria bacterium
ATTCCGGAAGGGCTGGGATCTCCTTGTCGATGAGAAGTACGCGGAGGCGCGGGAAACGTTCCGCGGGATATCGCCGGGGGAGTATGACCTTGGGGATTACGTCCTCTATTTCACCGGCCTGTCCCTGGTCAGGGAGGGCAACCGCCCGGGGGCCGCGGCAGTCCAGGACAACCTGGCGAAGTCCTTTGCCCGTTCCCCGCTCTTGCCCTACCTGGCGCACGCCCTGGCGTACGCCGCCGCCGTCGACAACGATCTGCCCGCCGCGAAGGCGTGGTTCGAGACCTCCCGCGGGAAGGTGTCGGGGAACGGGCGCAAGGCGGAGGAAGGATATGTGGCGGCGCGCATTCTGGAGGCGGACTGCCCTTCGCGCGACGCGGCGGAGGCGCACCTGGAAAACTTCGCCTCCTACACGGCGCAGGAGGCGGCTTCCCTGTCCATGGCGCTTCTGGGGGAGTGGCGGCGCGAAGGGAAGTGGAAGGAATGGGACCTGCCCGTCGCCTTCTACGGGAAGTTCGCCGGGGGGCTTTCCCGCGCTTCTGAAAACGAGGCAGCCAAGGATGTCTATTCGGAGGCGCTGCGGATGTTTCCCGCATCCGACGACTACTACGCGGTCCTGCTGGACTACGCCGAGCTGTTGAGGAGGCTGGGGGAGACGACGGCTTCCCGGGCCCTGCTGGACAAGGCGCTCCCCGAGGCCCCGCCGACCTTCCGCAACGAGGTGGCTTTCCTGAAGGCGCGTGTCGACTGGAAAGCGGGACGCACCGGGGAGGCCCGGGAAACGTTCCTCGCGATCGCGAAGGAGGGCGGCGTTCGCCCCGAGACGGCCGAGCGGGCGAGATACAGCGTGGCGTGGATCGCCCGGGAGGAAGGAGACGATGCGGCCGCGACGGAGGCTTTCCGGGATCTTTTCGCCGCGCGGGACGAGACGATCCGGCAGGAGGCGATCTTCCGGAACGCCTTCGGCCACTACCTGCAGAAACGCTACGCGGAGGCCATCGCGCTTTTCACGGAGGGCGAAAAGACCGGGTTCTCCTCGGTCGAGCGGGCCAGGCACGCCTACTGGAAGGCCGTCGCGATCGCCGAGTCGGGCGGGGTGACGGGGGCGGAAGGCGGTTTCTCCTCCATTTCCGTCGATCCGGGCGCGGGTCCTTACGCCCTGTTCGCGACACGGCGCGCCGGGCGGGACCCGTACGAAATGTTCGAAGCCCCCTCCACGGGGGAGACCGCGTCCTGCGTCCAGGAGAAGGAAAAGCTCTGGGAGATGGTGCGGAACGCCGAATTGGGGGAGGAGGACAAATCGAGGCTCCTCAGGGCGGAACGGCTGGTTCGCCTCGGGATACCGGAGTATGCGGCCCTTGAAGCCGGCGGCGTGGACCGGGCCGCTATCCGCAAGGCGATCGGCCTGGCGGAAGGCGGGGCCTCCGGCCTCATCCGATACCTGGCGGGCGACCTCCGCGCTGCCATACGGGAAACGGCCGGCGTTGCGAACGACCCCGCCGCGGTGGGGTTGATCGACAGGATCCAGTACCCCCTGGCCCCCGATTTCGTCGGGGACTGCGACGGCAGGAAGTCGGGAGTGGACCCGTTGGTGCTGCACTCCATAATCCGGCAGGAGTCCCATTTCCAGCCCAATGTCCTTTCTTCCGCGGGGGCGTTGGGCCTGATGCAGATGTTGCCCCGGACGGCCGCCGAGGTGGCCCGGAAGGAGAAGATGCGCAAGCCCCGCCGGAAGGACCTGCTGGATCCGAAGGTGAACGTCGCGCTCGGGGCGGCCTACCTGTCGCGACTGATCCGGGAATACGGGGGCGACTACATTCGCGCAGTGGCGGCCTACAACGCGGGCGATGCGGCGGTGGCGAGGTGGTGGGAAAAGGCGAAAGGGGACCCGGCGCTTTTCCTGGAGAGCGTGACCTACCGGGAAACCCGTTTCTACGTGCGGAGGGTGTTCCTCAACGCTCTCCAATACTACCGGATCTATCGTCCGAAGATGTTTTCATCGTACTTTCCCAGCGCTCCGATAGAAGCGCCGCGGCCGCCCGGTGCTCCTTCGACCCCACAAGGCGCAGGAACGCCCGGCGCTCCCCCGGAGCCGGAAGAAGCGCCCGGAGACGTTCCACCCGTCGATTAGAGGCCGCCGCCGACCTCCGGAACGGTCCATCGTCCTTCCATTCGCGCGCGAGCGCATCGGCGGCCTCGGCCTGCGCTTCCTCTCCGCGGCACACCATCGCGACGTCGCAGCCGGCGCGCAGTGCCAGCACGGCGGCCGGACCCATTCCACGATGGTTCGCGATGGCCTTCATCTCCAGGGAGTCGGAGAACAGCACGCCGCGGAACCGCAGCTTCTCCCTCAGAAGACCCCGCAGGATCCTCCCGGAAAGCGTGGCCGGGTTCCGGGGGTCGAGCGCGGGGAACAGGACGTGGGCGGTCATCAGGGCGGGGATTCCCGCGCGGACGGCCAGCCGGAACGGGAGGACGTCCCTGCGAAGCAGCGTGTCCCGGGACGCGCGGACGACGGGCAACGCCTCGTGCGAGTCGGCGTCGGCGTGCCCGTGCCCGGGGAAGTGCTTCCCTACGGGAATGATGCCGCGCGAAAGAGAGCCGCGCATGAACGCGATCCCGAGGCGGGCGGCGGTTACGGGATCGCCGGAGAACGAGCGGTCCCCGATCGCCTTGTTTTCCGGGTCTTCGTCCACGTCCAGCACCGGGGCGAAGTTTATGTCGATCCCGACGGCCGAGAGTTCCGCGGCCATGAAGGCGCCCGCCGCCTCTGCGGCCTTCTCTGCGTGGCAGCAGAAAAGCGAGCAGCTTCGCGCCGGGGGGAACTGGGTGAACCCGGGGTCCTTGAGGCGGCGGACCCTTCCGCCTTCCTGGTCGATGGCGATCAGCGGGCGGGGGCGCCCGGCGCCGGCCGCGGCGCGGATCTCCCGGCACAGGTCGCGCACCTGGCGCGGGCCTTCCACGTTCCTCAGGAAAAGGACGACTCCTCCCACGGTCCCGTCGCGCAGCCTGGCGGCCAGCGCCGGGGGGACCGACTTCCCCTCGAAGCCCACCATGAGGAACGGGGGGCACTCCATTCTCCTTCGGATCATCGTCTTCACGACAGCACCTTACCACGCCTTGCGCGCCACTTGTCCAGCTCGATCCCCCAGAAGACCGCGGTGCTCGCCGCAAGGCAGGCGAGTAGATCCGCCCCCGGAAGGGGCACGGTCCGGAAGATACCCCGCAAGGGGGGCAGGTAGACGACGAGAAGCTGCAGCAATACCGTCGCCGTTACGGCCAGAACCAGTGGAACGTTCGAAAAGGGCCCCGCCCGGAACAGGGACTCCTCACCGGTCCGGACGCCGAGGACGTTTCCCATCTGGGTAAAAGCCAGCGTGCAGAACACCATGGTCTGCCACTCGGCCCGCCCGGCGGTCCAGTACCAGTATCCCGCGGCAAGGGGAACCAGTCCCGTGAGCGCGCCCCACCCCAGTACTCGCGAAGCCATCCCCTCCCCGAGGATGTGCGCGGTGGAATTCCGCGGCGGGCGTCTCATCGTCCCTTTTTCCGCCGGTTCGACGGCCAGCGCCAGCGCGGGAAGTCCGTCGGTCACCAGGTTGATCCAGAGGATCTGAAGCGGAAGCAGCGGCAGGGGCATTCCGAGGAAGGGGGCGGCGAGCATCACGAGGATCTCGCCGACGTTGCTCATGAGGATGTACTTGATGAACTTCCGGATGTTGTCGTAGAGCACCCGGCCTTCCCCGACGGCGGCCACGATGGAGGAGAAATCGTCGTCCAGGAGGACCATGTCGGACGCCTCCTTCGCGACGTCGGTCCCCGCACGGCCCATCGCGACCCCGATGTCGGCCTTCTTAAGGGCGGGGGCGTCGTTAACCCCGTCGCCGGTCATGGCTACCACGTGTCCCCGGTTTTGCAGGGCGGTAACGATCTTGAGCTTTTGCTCCGGGGCCACTCTCGCGAACACGGAGACATCCTCGACATGCGCCTCCATCTCGCCGGCTTCGAGCGCGGCGACCTCCTTGCCTGTCATGACGCGGCCGCCGCCTGGAAAGCCGAGAGTGACAGCCACGTGGAGCGCAGTCAGTGGATGGTCTCCGGTGATCATTACCGGACGGATTCCCGCGACCCTGCAGGTTTCCACGGATTCAGCGACGCCCGGGCGCGCCGGGTCGATCATGGCCGCCATCCCGAGGAAGGTCAGCCCCTCCTCGATGAATGCGTGTCCCCCGGCGGGGGGTTCGCCGGAATCGAGCCAGCGGTAAGCCACCCCCAGGACGCGCATCCCGTTTCCCGACATCGCCTCGTTTGCGGACGCGATCCTCGCCCGCCGGTCGCCGTCCAGCGGGACCACGGCGCCGTCGATGCGAACCGCCGAACACACATCCAGAAGGCCGTCGACGGCCCCCTTGGTGAATGCGACGTAAGGCGACGCGCAGGGAAAGGCGGGGAGTGGAGTTGCGCTCCGGTGGATGGTCGTCATCCTGCGGCGGACGGTGTCGAATGGCGCCTCGGCCACGCGGGGGAGCGACCGCTCTAGATCGTCTTTGCGGAGCCCCGCGTTAACGGCCGCCAGGAGAAGGGCGGACTCGGTGGGATCCCCGGAGACCACGGGGGTGGGATCCCCGTTTCCCGCGGGAGTCGGGACGGCGTCGTTGCACAGTGCGCCGGCCGCGAGGAGCATGGTCATCGGGGGATCGTCGGCAAGCGCGCCGGGTGCGGCGCCCCTCAGGTCGACGCTGCGGCCGTCCGCGTACAGAAGGACGACGCTCATCAGGTTTCCCGTGATGGTGCCGGTCTTGTCCGAGCAGATCACGGTGACCGCACCCAGCGTCTCGACAGCGGGAAGCTTGCGGATCAGGACGTTGCGCTTGAGCATCCGCTGCGCCCCGAGAGCCAGCGTGATCGTGACCACCGCGGGCAGCCCTTCCGGGACGGCCGCGACGGCCAGGCTCACCGCCGTGAGGAACAGGATTCGCATATCCTCCCCCCGCAGGAGCCCCAGCAGGAATATCAAGCCGACCAGCGCCAGCGACAGCGCCGCGAGGGTCCTTCCCAACTGCGCCAGCCGCCGCTGAAGTGGAGTCGGCTCCCTTTGGATGGAGCGGATCAGCCGGGCGATCCCTCCCAGCTCGGTGTCCATTCCCGTGACGGTCACGGCGGCGGTTCCGCGGCCGAACACGACGACCGTCCCCATGTACGCCATGTTCAGCCGGTCTCCGACGGGCAGTGTTTCATCCGGGAGCGGCCCCGGGTTTTTACCGACGGCCTCCGACTCGCCGGTAAGGGCGGCTTCCATGATTCCAAGGTTCGCGCTTTCCAGGACGCGGCAGTCGGCTGGGACGAGGTTTCCCTCCGCGAGCAGCACGATGTCCCCTGGAACCAGGTCTCGGGCGGAGATCTCCCGGACCGAGCCGTCCCGCCGGACACGCACCGAGGGGGCGGCCATCCGCTTCAGGGCGGCCATCGCCTTTTCGGCGCGGTATTCCTGGCGGAAACCGAGCAGGGTGTTGAGGACCACGATGAACAGGATGGCAGCGGCGTCGCCGGTGTCGCCGAGGAAGGCCGAGACGACCGCCGCCACGATCAGGAGGACCACCAGCGCGGAGGCAAACTGTTCCCAGGCTATGCGCCACGGGCTTTTCGCGCCTCGATCCGCCAGCTCGTTGGCGCCGTGCGAGTCGAGCCTCCGGGCAGCCTCGTCCGAGGAGAGCCCGGCCGCCGGATCGGTCCGCAGCCGCCGAGTCGCCTCTTCCGCGGAAACCGTGTGCCAGGGGATCACTCGGCCGCCTCCGGTCCGGCTACTTCACGGCCCCCATGGTGAAGCCGGCGATGAACCGGTCCAGGAAGAAGGTGTAGACGACGGCCACGGGGATGCTGGCGATCAGCGCCCCGGCCATCAGCGGCCCCCACTGGAAGACGTCCCCGCGCACCAGTTCCGTCGGAACGCCGATGGAGACCGTCTTCTTCGCCGAGACGGAGATGAAGGTGAGCGCGTAGATGAACTCGTGCATGGAGAGTGTGAAGGCGAACACGACGACCGTCAGGAGCCCGGAGATCCCGAGTGGCAGGACGACCCAGAACATCGCCCCCAGGCGGGAATGCCCGTCGATCATCGCCTGCTCCTCGATGTCTTTCGGGATCGTCTTGAAGAACCCCATCAGGAGCCAGGTGCAGAAGGGGATCGTGAAGGTCGGGTAGATCAGGATCAGCGACCATAGCGACTCCTGGAGGCCGAGTGCGGAGGCGAACCGCGAGAGCGGGATGAACAGGATCGTCGGCGGGACGAGGTAGGTGAGGAAGATCCCTATCCCGAGCGTCTCCCCCCAGCCCCTCGCCCAGCGCGCCAGGCTGTATGCCGCGGGGACCGCGACCAGGAGCGTGATCGCGACCACGGCGAGGCCGACCCAGAGGGTGTTCATGACGTAAGTCACGAAATGCGTGTCGAATATAAGGAGGCGCAAGTGGTCCAGCGTCGGGGGCTCGTTGAAAATGAACGGGTTGGCGACGGGGTTGAACAGGTCGTGGTCCCGCTTGAACGTCGCGATGACCATCCAGTAGAACGGGAACGCCCCGAAGAGGGCGAACCCTCCAATCACGGTGTAAAGGCCCCCCCGCCCCAGGATCTTCCGCGCGCGCGACATCAGACCACCTCGCTTTTGCGGACCATGCGCAGCATCAGGATGGCGATGCCCGCCAGGACCGGGAACAGGAACAGGGAGATGGCCGCCCCCTGGGCGAGATCCCCTCCCTCGATCCCCTTGAAGAAGGTCCAGGTCGAGAGCACCTGGGTGGTGTGTATCGGGCCGCCCCTTGTCATGACGTAGACGACGGTCATGTCGGTGAACGTGAAGACGAGCCCGAACAGGAAGGCGATGCTGACGATGGGGAGGGTCAGCGGGATCGTGATCTCCAGGGTCCTGCGCCAGGGGCTCGCCCCGTCGACCTCGGCCGCCTCTAGCAGGTCCTTGGGGATCGAGCCCAACCCCGCCAGCTGAATCACCGTCGCCAGCGGCAGCAGCCTCCACACGTGGACGATGATCACTGAGGCCATCGCGAGCCCCGGCACGCCGAGCCAGTAGAGGTTCTGCATGGGGCCCAGGAGGGCGCCGGGAGAGCCGAGCAGCCCGAAGTAGCGGAGGATCCAGTCGAACGGGCTGAAGATCGAATCGAACATCCAGAGCCAGCCGATCGTCCCGAGCGATATCGGCGCCGTCCATGGGAGCATGATGAGGAACCGCGCCAGCCACTTGCCGCGGAACTCCTTCATAAGGGCGGTCGCGACGATCCTCGAAAGGAGAATCACCAGGATCTGGGAGGTGAAGGCGAAGAAGAAGGTGTTCTTCAGGGCGAGCCGGAAGACGGAGTTGTCCAGGATGGCGGCGAAGTTCTGGAAGCCGATGATCCGGAGGGTCGGGTCCCCCGTCGTGATGTCGCTGACGCTGTAGAGGATCGCAAGGACGAAGGAGAATCCGATCAACGCCGCGATGTAGAGGATCGCGGGGGCGATCATCAACAGGGCGAGCTGCCCCGAATTGTCGCGGATGCCGGCCTGTTCGTCCCGGCCCATGCCTTCCGCCTTCCCGGCCGCGCTCACGCCGGGCCCCGGTCGGTCCGAAGTCCGCTTTCCCGGTCGAAGAAACGGAGGTCGCGCCGCGGCACCGCGAAGGAGTATGTTTTCCCGGTATCGATGGCGAGGGTCACGCTTCCCGGCAGTCGGGAAACGACGTGGCGCGCGTGGGACGTTTCCCCCACGTTCCCGTATACGAGCCTTTCCGCCCCCAGGTACTCCGTCCAGGTCACCTCGAACGGGTATGTGACCACGTCGCCGACGCCGGTCATCAGTTCGGCCGGCAGGAACGTCTCCGGGCGGAAGCCCGTAAGGATGTCCCCCACGCCGAGGAGGTTCATCGGGGGAGAGCCGACGAAGGTGGCCACGAAAGTGTCCGCGGGCCAATGGTAGATTTCCATGGGGGTTCCCACCTGCCGGATCTTCCCCTTGCGCATCACCACGATCCGGTCCCCCAGCCCCATGGCCTCCACCTGGTCGTGCGTGACGTATATGGTGGTCACCCCCACCCGCTTCTGGAACTGTCGAAGCTCCTCGCGCGCGGAGGCGCGCAGGATGGCGTCCAGGTTGGAGAGGGGTTCGTCCAGGAGGAAGACGCTCGGCTCACGGACCATCGCGCGCGCCAGGGCCACGCGCTGTCTTTCGCCGCCGGAGAGCTGGCGGGGCTTCCGATCCAGCAGGCGCTCGATCCCGAACATCCCCGCCGCCCACTCGACCTTTTCCTTGATGGTGGCCTTGTCCACCCCCCGGGTGCGGAGGGGAAAGGCGATGTTCCGGTAGACCGTCATGTGGGGGTAGAGCGCGTAGCTCTGGAACACCATCGCGATGTTCCGCGTCCTCGGCGGGAGGTTTGTCACCACCTGCTCCTCGATGAGGATGTCGCCGGCGGTCGGCTCCTCGATGCCCGCGATCATCCTGAGAAGCGTGGTCTTGCCGCAGCCCGATGGCCCCAGGAGGACCAGGAACTCCCCCTCCACGGTCTCGAGGTCCACGTTGTCCACCGCCCGGACTTCTCCGAACAGTTTCGAAATCCCGCGTACTTCAACGCGTGCCATGGCGCCCGATTCCCCCCGTCCGTTTCCGTTTATGCACTGCGGAAGAGATATGCGCGCGGCGGGGGCGGAGATGACCCGCCCCCGCGCGACGCGCTTCGGATATTACGTTTTCCCGCCCACGAGCCCCTTCTTCCGCCACTTCGCGAAGATGGCTTTCGTGAGGATCTCGGCCTGCGCCACGGCCTCCTCCGGCTTCATGCCCCGGGCCCCGTTGGCCATCATGTTCGGCAGGATGAAGGTGGCGAAGACCTCTCCCTCCGCCGGGTTCGCCGGCCCCGGGTGACCCAGGTTGGTGCTCCACTTCTCGGCGTCCTTGAGCGGCAGCAGCTTCCCCTTGGCCTCCCCGGGGAGCGCGAAGGGATCGTCGGTGAACCATGCGTTGTGAAGGTCACGCAGCTTCTTGGCCCCCTGCACCGCCGGGTAGCCGCGGTCCCCGGAGGGGACGGGGGCGTCGAAGAAGGCCGGGGAGTTGTACAGCTCGCTTGCGTACATCGCCTGGTCGTAGTTAGCCACGAGGTCCAGCAGGAATCTCTTCGCCGTGTCCACGTTCTTGGAGTACTTGGGCACGATGTAGTTGTAGATGACGTGCTCGCAGTTGAACCCGGTACCCCGCGGGCCCTTGAGGGCGGGGGTGAAGAAGACGTCCTTGGCGATTTCCGGGACCTCCTTCTGCGCGGACCGGTAGGCCGAAATGGAGTTGAGTATGAAGCTGGCCCGGCCGGCGATGAGCGCCTGGTTGTTGGATACGGCGGTCCACGCGAAAACCTCGGGGACCATCGCCTCCTTGAACAGGCGGGCCATGAACTTTACGGCCTCTATGGTATTCGGGTTGTTGAGGACGACGTTTTCCTTCGTGTCCTGGATGCTGCTGTCGTGGGACCATATCAGCCCGCGGGCCGCCATGTTGGAGTCGAGCTCCTGGGAGAGGCCGATGCCGAGCTGGATTCCCTGGTCCTTCTTGATCTTGCCGCCGTAGGTGATCAGGTCTTCCCACGTCACGGGCCCTTCCGCCTTGCCCGCCTTCTCCCACAGGCTCTTCCGGTAGCATCCCGGGTCGATGGTCCAGCCGGGGATGAAGCTGTAGAACTTCTTCGTGTTCGGGTTGTAGGAACTGCGCCTGCATAGCGGGTGCATCTTCCCGAACCGCTTCTCAGCCTCTTTCACGACGTCGCCAAGGTCGAGAACGCTCGGCTCGAACTGGGACGGCGGCGCGATCCACTCGATCAGGTCGTGCCCGGCGCCCGCCGAGATCTCGGCCGCGGTACGGGAGGGGATCTCCGCCAGCCCGATGTGGTCCACGGTGACGTTGACGCCGTTCTTCTCACCCCACTTCTTTGCATAGTTGTCGTACCATTCCTTGTCGAACCGGGGAACGAAGTGGGACCACACGAGGATCTTGAGTTCTTTCCCCGCGGCGTAGCTCCGCCCCGGGAGGATGATCGATGGGGCGACCCCCATTGCGATCGTCCCGATGCCGGCGGCCTTGACGAATTCCCTCCTTGTAATGCCCTTTTTAACCTGTTTCCCCATGCCTTGCCCCCCTTCCTCTGTCGTTGAACCGATTGTCCCGCCCGCAAAAAAACAGCGTTTAATATATCACCAACATAAGGTCCCAAGTCAAATTCGAATGCCATTTTACACCCCGAAAGTCCCAATGTCTTCTTTTGCCGTGCGGGTGCCGTGGAGCGTGAACTTTATGGGACGATCCGGACGCTAAACTTTTCCTTTCGTGCTTCCGATAAGGATTGAGAAGGGCCGGGAAGCGAAGATGCGATCCCGTAGCTCCGGGAGATCCTGTATGCCAGGGAATCGATCGGTGAGGATTAATCGCCACAGGGGATTCACCGTCATCGAGATCTCGATCGTTTTCGCCATCGTCGCCCTCCTGGCGACAATGGCCGTAATGGTGTATGCGAACTACACGCTCAAGAACCGCATCAACGCCTGCATTCGGGATATCCAGCTGTTCGAGCAAAGCATCAAGGCGTACCAGCTGGAGCACGGCGCGCCGCCGGACTCGTTGAGCGACCTGGGGGCCGTCACGCTGTACAGCACCATCGGCGGGACGAAACAAACCGCCCCCTTCCTGGATCCATGGGGAAATCCCTACCGGTACCTGAACCTCGTCAACGACCATCCGCCCGCCTACCCGAACGCCCGGAGGGACAAGAACAACCACCCTCTGAGCTCGGATTACGATCTCTATAGCATGGGCGCCGACGGGGTTACCGCGAAACCCGTCAATAATGGACCTGGCGCCGACGATATCATTCGCGCGAACGACGGGGGATATATCGGACTGGGCGCCGGTTACTGAGACACCGGCGGAATGAGCGCGCGCAAATCCATCCAGCGAAGCATCGTCGCCCGGCGCATATTCGCTCTTTTCATCATCTGCGCGTTGATCCCCATAGGCAGCCTGGCTTTCCTTTCCCTGTGGCAAATGACCGACCGACTCGAGGAAGAGTCGAACCTGCACCTGCATCATGCCAATAAAAAAATCGGGGTTTCGATCCTCGAGGGCCTGGCTTTCCTTCCATACGAAATGCAGGTCCTGGCGGTTTCCCATCGAGACGACGTGAAGAATTTCTCCCCGGGGCCGGCGGAATCCATAAAGCCGCATCATCGCAGTCACTTCCTGGGGATAACACGTTTTCCGCCGCGTTCCGCGGGCGAAGCTCTTTTCGGGACGCCGTGCCCTCTCCCGCAACTGGACGCGTCTGCCCGAAAGCACCTGGACTCCGGACAAGCCCTGGTCTTCGTCCGGAAGGCCGCCGGGGGGGGCTCCCGGATGTTCATGGCGCTTGCGTACGGAGGGACGAGGACCGGAAACGACCTCCTGGTGGGGGAAATCTCCCGGGACTACCTGCAGGACCTCATCGAATATGTCGCTCCGCCGGAGAGCAACATCGCGGTCCTGGATTCGAGCGGAGCCTCCCTCTTTCATTATCAACCTCTTCCGGTGGCGGTCACGGATCGCGCCGTGGCCGAGATGAGAAGAACTTCCACAGGCCGGTTCGAATGGAACGATGGAGACCAGGCCTATCTTGCAAACTACCGGTCGATCTTTCTCAAGGTCACCTATCTCTGCGACGACTGGATGGTAGTCATCAGCCTGCCCAGGTCGGGAGCTTTCGCACAGGTAAGGCAATTCACGCAGACGTTCGTCATGATCCTGTTGCTGACGCTCCTGGTGGTCCTGTTGCTGAGCAGCGTACAGATCCGTCGCAGCCTCGTTCCGCTGGAAAAACTCCAGGAAGGGACCAGGCACATCAGACTCGGGGAATTCCACAGGCGGATCGACGTAAAGAGCGGCGACGAGTTCGAGGAACTGGCGCTCTCGTTCAACGCCATGGCGGAGCGCCTGGGAAACCAGTTCCGGGATCTTACGGAAACGAACCTGCGGCTGGAACGGGAGATCGGCGAGCGGAAGCAGGCGGAGGAGCAGCTCCGGCAATCGCAGAAGATGGAAGCCGTGGGGAGACTCACGGGCGGAATCGCCCACGACTTCAACAACATCCTGACGGTGATCAACGGATACAGCCGGATCCTGCTGCAGGAACTGGGAGAGAACGACCCCATCCGGAAAAAGATCGAGGGAATCAACGGCGCCGGGGAGCGGGCCGCCCATCTTGTAAACCAGCTCCTGACGTTCAGCCGCAAGCAGGTCGTCGAGCCGAAGGTGGTCAACCCGAACGACATCCTCTCGGGGATCGACATGATGCTTCAGCGGTTGATCGGCGGGAACATCGACATGACCGTGCGCCTTGCGGAGGGGTTGTGGAACGTGCGGATCGACCCCGGGCAGATCGAGCAGGTGGTGATAAACCTCGTGGTCAACGCCAGGGATGCGATGCCTGGCGGCGGGAAACTCGTCATCGAGACGGCGAACCTGGACATCGACGGCGACTCGGTCGGTTCGCATCCCTTGGAGACGCCCGGAAAGTTCGTGATCTTGAGAGTCTGCGACACGGGTTGCGGGATGGACGAGAACATCCGGTCCCGCGTCTTCGAGCCGTTTTTCACGACCAAGCCCCCCGGTAAGGGGACCGGACTCGGGTTGTCGACCGTGTACGGGATCGTGAAGCAGAACGGGGGGTGCATCCTTGTCGAAAGCGAACCCTGGAAGGGCGCCGTCTTCACGGTGTATCTCCCCCGGGTGGAAGCGCGGCCGGACGAAATTCCCGTCACGGAGAAATTGGCCGTGGGGGACGCGGGAGGCACGGAAACGGTGCTGCTTGCGGAGGACGAAGGCCTGGTACGCGACCTGGTCCGGTCCGTCCTTGCGGCCAAGGGGTACAAGGTGCTGGAGGCGCGCGACGGGAACGAGGCCCTCGAGATCGGAAGCGGGCACGGAGGGGCGATCCACCTGCTGGTGACCGACATCTACATGCCGCACATGAACGGCTATGAGCTCGCGAAGCGGCTGGCGAAGATTCGCACGGGGATCAGGACCATCTACATGACGGGATACATCGACGATCCTTCCGACGACGGCGATGCGCCGCATCCCGGAGCGATTTACCTGAAAAAGCCTTTCCGTCCCGAGGCGCTTGCACGGAAAGTCCGGGAGGTTATCGACGGCTGACCCGGTTTTCCAGGGCCATCCCAGGTGGCGGGAATGACGGCCCGGAGTCGCTCTTGTTCACCGGCCGCCTCATGGTTTAGAATGCTCCGATGCACATCACCCTGCTGAAGGTCACGACTCTCTTCTACCTGGTCGGCGCCCTCCTGTACCTCTACTTCATCGCCACGCTGAAGGACAGGGGCGCGAAGCTGGGGCGGATGCTCCTCCTCATCGGGGTCATCCTGCACGCGGTCGGTTTCGTCGCGAGGTATTTCGCGGCCGGGTACACGCCCGTCACGAACCTCTTCGAGTCGCTCTCGTTCTTCGCGATGGCGATCGTGGCCGTGTTCCTGGTCACCGAGATGCGCTACAACCTGCGCGTCCTCGGCTCCTTCATCGCGCCGCTGGCCTTCGTTTTCAGCGTTTTCTCCGCCTTCCAGTCCGGCGAGGTCGCGCGGCTCGCCCCCGCGCTCAACTCCTACTGGCTCCCGGTCCACGTCATCCTTCTGTTCGTCGGGGATGCCGTCTTCGCCATCGCCTTCGGCGCGGGGATCATGTACCTCCTCCAGGAGAAGGAGGTCAAGAAGAAGCGGATGGGGGCGATCTTCAAGCGGCTTCCGTCGCTGGACGTGCTAGACGACATCAACTACCGGTGCCTGACCGTCGGGTTTCCGCTGCTGACGCTGGGGATCATCACCGGCTCCATCTGGGCCGAA
>JAKALO010000214.1 GCA_021824125.1 Deltaproteobacteria bacterium
GGGCGGGGGATTTCCGGAAGGAGGCCTCCCGGGGGAACGGCCGGATTTCCCCGGGAGAGATGTCCTGGCAGGCGTGGCAGACCCTCGTAGTGGGGCGCAGCATAACGGGTATCTCGAAGATCTCGGATAGCTCGTACCCGGCCGCGATCAGCTCCCGCGCGTGCGCCGGTGAAGAAGGGTCGAGGACGGGGATCTTCGCCATCATGCCAAGGAGGCGGCTGTCCTGCTCGGTCTGCGAGGAGTGTGGCCCCGGGTCGTCCGCGCTGATGACGAGGAAGCCGCCCTTGACGCCCGTGTACGCCGCGCTCATCAGGGGGTCGGAGGCGACGGACAGCCCCACCTGCTTCATGCTGACCGCGCTTCGCAGCCCCGTGATGCTGGCGGTGTAGGCGATCTCGAAAGCGACCTTCTCGTTGACCGCCCACTCCGCGTGCATCGCGACCCCGTGCCCGTTCGCAATCCTCGCCACGGAGGAGAGGATCTCCGAGGCGGGCGTACCGGGGTAGGAGGCCGCGACCCGGCACCCGTTCGAAAGGAGGGCGTGCGCCATCGCCTCGTTCCCCAGCATGAGGATCCGGTTGTCCAAGGAGGGCCCCGCTTTCGCTACTTCACCAGGTCGGACAGGACCAGCACGGTCCAGTACGGCGAGATCATGAGTATGATGATGGATACGATATAAGAGGGCATGTAGTAGAAGCTCCCCCGGAAGACGGTTCCAAGCGGGATCCCCGACATCCCGGACACTACGTAGCAGCAGATGCCGATGGGCGGCATGATGGAGCCCATCGTCGTGACGATCGTGATCACCTGGCCGAACCAGATAGGGTCGTATCCAAGCTGGATGACCAGCGGGTAGAAGATCGGCAGCGAGACGAGCAGGAAAGCGAGGGCGTCCATGACGCAGCCGCCGATGATGTAGCAGAGCAGGATCACCCAGAGCACCATCCACCTGGGCAGCGCGAGCGTCTGTATCCACTCCGCGGCCTCGAAGGGCAGGCGTGTGAGCGTCAGGAACCGGGCGAAGATCACCGCCCCCGCCACGATCATGAAGACCATGCAGGAGATGCGCAGGGTGTCGGTCATTGAGTCGAGAAACTTCTTCCAGGTCAGCTTGCGCCGCGCGAGGCAGATGGCGTATCCCAGGAAGCAGCTGACGGCGGCGGCCTCCGTGGCGGTTACTACCCCCGTGAACAGGGCGTACATGATGATCCCGAACAGCACGAGGATGTCGATCGCCTCGGGGAGCGCCTTCATGCGCTCCTTCCAGCTGAAGCGGGGGCCGGCCGCCCCCCAGTCGGGGTGCATGCGGCAGATCCAGACCACCGTCCCCAGGATGGCGACGGTCAGGATGGCGCTCGGGATGACGTTGCCGAAGAAGAGCTTGCCGATCGACTGGCCGGTGTAGAGGCCGTAGACCACGAGCACGATGGAGGGGGGGATGAGGACGCCGAGCGTGGCGCCGGCGGCGACGGAGCCGGCCGAAAGCATCGGGTGGTACTTGTATTCCTTCATCGCGGGTATCGCGACGGCGCTCATCGTGGCCGCCGTGGCCGTGTTGGAGCCGGAGATGGCCGAGAACGCCGCCGACGCCATGATCGTCGTCATCGCGAGCCCGCCGCGGTGGTGGCCGAACCACTTGTAGGTCGCGTCGTAGAGGCTGAAGTTGTAGCCGGCGTAATGGACGATCTCGCCGACCAGTATGAAGAGGGGGATCACGGTGAGCCCGTAGTTGGAGAAGATGTTCCACATCTCGGTCCCGACCATGGAGAATGCCGCGTCGAGGGAGGCCACGAGGGCGATCCCGACGAAACCCACCAGGGCCATGGTGAAGGCCGCGGGGACCCGCAGCACGAACAGGATGAAGAACATCGCGACGATGCCGTACAGTCCGACGACCGGGCCGCTCACGTTTTGTCCCCCTTGCCCCAGATCGTTCCGAGCAGGTCGAGCAGGATCGTCAGCGCGAGCGCGGCGAACCCGAGGGAGACCAGGAACACGAATGGGTAGTAGGCGATCTTGATCGTTTCCGAGAGCTCGCCCGTCCGCCACAGCCTCGTTCCGTACACGAAGGTCTGCCAGGAAACGATGGTGAAAAGGACCAGGGTGACGGCGTAGTTCGCGCCGTCGAGGGTCCGCTTGACCGGGGCGGGAAACTTGTCGGAGAGGATGTCCACGACGATGTGGTCCTTGCGTTTCTGCGTGTAACCGAGGGCGCCGGCGGTGACGACCGCGCCGAGGAACGAGACGACCTCGTACGTCCCGCTGACCGGAACGCGCACGATCCTCAATGCCACGTTGGCCGTGGCAAGCAGCGTGAGCGCCAGCAGCGCGGCGCCCCCAATGATCATCAACAGCTTCCGCAGCAGCGCGGAGAGCCGTTCCAGGCCCATTCGGCGCCGGAGGGGCTACTTGTACTGCTTCTCGTGCTTCTCCTTCAGCGCAAGCACGTCGGCGACGATCCGGCTGCCGTCCAGACCCTGGTCCGTGACCTTCTTGACGTAGGCGTCAACCATCGGCTTGAGGAGGCCCTTCACGGTTTCGACGTCGGCAGCGGGGAGGGTGAACACCTGGAGCTTGTATTCCTTCCCGGACCAGGCCAGGGCGTCCGCGACGTGGTCGTCCACGTAGGTCCCCGTCCACAGCGCCTGCTCCCGGCGCATGTCGTCCAGCACCTTCTTCACGTCCGCGGGAAGGGAGTCCCACTTTGCCCTGTTCATGACGACCGCGAACGTTACGACGGGGAGGTTGGCGACGGTGGCGTAAGGCGTGTAGGCGGCGAACTTGAAGTCCTTGAGGATCTCCATGGACGACACCATCCCCTTGACGACCCCCTTCTGGATCGCTTCGGGCGTTTCGGACTGCGGCATGGCCACCGGGATGCCGCCCAGGCGTTTCACGACCTCGGCGTTCGTCCCCGCGACCCGCAGCTCCATGCCTTTAAGGTCCGCGAGCGACTTCACCGGGGTCTTGGTCATGAAGTTGGTCGGCGGGCAGGTGAAGAGGGTGAGGATCTTCACCTTCTCGAACTCCTTCGGCTGGTGTTTCTCGATAAGGTCGTAGAGCGTCAGGCTGGCGACCTTCGCGCTCGTAAAGCCCAGGGGAAGGTCGACG
>JAKALO010000215.1 GCA_021824125.1 Deltaproteobacteria bacterium
CCTGTACGATGATCTGCCCTTCCCTTCGGGGCGCGAAATCCATGCCAGCCGTCAGGACATGATCCATCGGGTCGCAGCATTGCGTGATCCACGCCGCGCCCGAATCGCAGGCGATCGCCACACCGGCCGCAGGGCCGTCCACGCATACCACCGTCCTCTTCGCCAGACGAGTCAACATCGGGGCCGCCCTCCTATTCGACAAAAACGCCCTTACTCCTCACGGATTTCCCTTTTCATCCGCTCGAACTCCTCCCGGCCGATCTCCCCCTTCGCGTACCGCGCGTTGAGGATGTCTTGTGGGGATTCCCCGGAAAGGTTTTTCCCGTGCTGCCCTCCCACGCTGCAGATGGAACCCCGGCATAGGAACCTGGAAACGAGGAAGCAGGCCAACAACGCGAACGCGATACACACAAGTACTGGAAGATAACCGGCACAGCACTGACCCATCGTCGATTCCTCCCTTTTGGATTTGGAGCAACCAGCCCGGGCAACCTAACGCGGGTACCCTCCTAGCCGCAGCAGACCGGCGGTTTCGTCCCGGCAGGGGTCGGAGGAACATCCTTGAGGCTCGCCGCGAAACCGTCCATCTTGGCACTCGCTCCCTTTCGGACTACTTTCCCAACCTCGATCGCCGTCGCGACTTCTTCCGGATCCGCTCCGAATTCGAGCGCCTTTGCCGCATGGTACTGCAGGCAGGGCTGGCAGTTGGCGGTCACCGACGCTCCCACCGCGATCAGTTCCTTCACTTTGTTGTCGAGTCCCATGAATTATCGACCTCCCTGGTTTTTTGTCCTATAGACGGAAGGGAGACGGAAAAGGATACAGGTCACCGTTTCCGGTCGGCGACCCTCGGCTCACAAGCCAGTTCATCGCGCTCGTCGCGATACATGGCGCAGTGGGTGACCAGGTCTTCCCGAAGCCTGGCCCTGGCTCGATGGAGTCGGATCTTTACCGCTCCCTCGCCGATCCCAAGCGCGCAGGCGATTTCGCCGTTCGACATCCCGCCCCATTCGCTCAGAACCAGGACTCTCCGATACGACTCCGGAAGGCTCCCGACACGCCCCTGGATGCAGTCGCTCATCTCTTTCCCTATCAGGTACCTCTCGATGGAAGCGTGTTCGTCAGGGATTCGAGAGCAAACATCGGATGCGTCCTCATCCAGGCCGCTCGTTTGAAACCCGCCCACGCTTTCGTTCCAAGCGGGTCTGCCGCGGAACCGGTCGAGCGCGGCGTTACGAGCGATTCTGTAGATCCAGGTCCCTAGGGCGGAATCTCCCCGGAAGGTTTCAAGCCCCCTGGCCACCCTGAGGAAGACATCTTGTGCCGCATCTTCCGCCTCACCCTCCCCCAGGAGGCGCGACAGGAATCTGAGGATCCCCGGGTGGAACCGCTCGTAGATCTCCTGGAAAGATCCCTTATCATCCGTCATGCTATCCTCCCCATCGAACGACCCGCGCTCCGGGAATCATCCCTCAACACTTGCAGGAATCCTCTCTCTGCGGAGAGGACTTCCCTTTTCTGCGAGCCTCCCGGAATTGGGCCCTGACCCTGCCGGCGGATACCGCCATCACGATCGACTGGGCCGCACCGATTTCGTCGTCGCCAATCCCCTTCTCCTTGGCCACGCCAAGGTAGTGCTCCATTCAGGGGTAACACGCAAGGGCCATGGCCGACGCGAGGTGAATCAGGACCGTCGTCTTTTCGTCCAGGATCTTGTTATGGCGCGCCGAGTTGTAGAAGCCGTTGTAGGCTATCTTCTGATCTGCGGGCAGCATGACGATCCTCCTTCGTCGATAAAATAACGATTTCGATCTATGCCGGCTTTACGCCGAAGAGGCGAACGCTCAGGATCGCCCCGGCCGCCTCGCGCACAGCTTCCAGCGGAACGTTGAAACTCTCCGCGATGCCTCTGACATACGCATCCGCCTCGTTTACCGCGACGTCGTACCGGCTCTCCTCGACGACCCGCACATCCAGGAATCCCGCCTTTTCCATGAGGCGGAGGTATTCGTCTTTCCGGACCGCCCCCGCGATGCAGCCGGCGTAGGCGGCAAGCGATCCGGCCACGGCTTCCGGAAGATCCCGCAGGAGCACGAGGTCCGAGATCATAATCCTCCCGCCCGGCTTGAGCACCCGGTACGCCTCGGCGAAGACGCTCTCCTTGGCCGTGGAAAGGTTGACGACGCAGTTGGAAATGACGGCGTCCACGGAACTGTCGGCCGCCGGCAGATGCTCGATCTCCCCGAGCCGGAACTCGACGTTGCCATAACCGCCCTTCCGGGCGTTCTCCCTCGCCTTCTCGATCATTTCCGGGGTCATGTCCACGCCGATCACCCGCCCCGCGGGGCCGACCTCGCGGGCCGCCAGGAAGCAGTCGAAGCCCGCTCCCGCCCCAAGATCCAGGACCGTCTCTCCTTCCTTGAGCGAGGCGATCGCGACGGGATTGCCGCATCCCAGCCCCAGGTTGGCGCCCTGGGGGACCGATTGGAGCTCCTTTTCCGAATAGCCGATCTTCCGTGCCGCCTCCTCGGTGGTTCCGCTGCTGCACGTTGCACCGGGGCCGCAACAGGAACCTCCCTGCGTTGCAATGCCGGCGTACCGGTCCCGGACATGCTTACGGATCTTGCTCGCTTCCATGATCTCTATCCTCCTTCACCCTTTTGGGAGCAGGTCCCCCATCAGGGGGCCGAGCACTCCCTTGACCATCTCGCTGAACTCTTCCACCTTGACCAGGGAAAGGCAGCACACCTTCCCATCCTTCTCCCAACCGATCACGGCGAGCTTGTCGCCCCCCTTGATCCCCGCCCTGTCCCGCAGCTCCTTCGGGAGCACCATCTGCCCCCGATCGTCGACCGCGATCAGCGATTCGACCCGGCAGCCGGCGAACCCTTTCCCCGACGGCCCGCAACAGGAAGCGCCTTTTGTCTTCTTCTCCATCGCTCCTCCCCGCACTGTGTAATTACCATACAGTATATACTGATTATTCAGTATATACTGATAATACTACATATCCGGAAATGCTTGTCAAGGGCATTCGGGACATCCACGGAAAAATCGTCGTGAATGGGGGGGATCGAGGTGCTCCCGGGTGGGATCTCCGGGATTC
>JAKALO010000216.1 GCA_021824125.1 Deltaproteobacteria bacterium
CCCTCCTGTTCCTGGCCACGTTTTCCACCACCCTGATCGCGGGGACGTTCCTCGCGGGGGGGGATCCGCTCGCCCGGCCGTCGGACCTCCCGATGGGGCTGATGTTCAACGTGCCTCTCCTTTCGATCCTGGGGGTGCACGAGATGGGGCATTACACGGCGGCGCGGCGGCATCGCGTATGGACGACCCCCCCGTACTTCATCCCGTTTCTTCCGATCCCTCCGCTGCCGGGCACGATGGGGGCGGTCATCCGGCTGAAGTCCCCGTTTCCCGACCGGAACGCCCTGATGGACATCGGCGCCGCGGGTCCGCTCGCCGGGGCGGCGGTCGCGATCCCGGTGCTCGTGGCGGGCCTCGCCCTCTCCGAGGTGCGGCGGGCGACGGGTGCGCTCGGGGTGCCGCTGGGCGAGTCCCTCCTGTTCAAGCTCCTCTCGCGGCTCGTCCTCGGCGGGGTCCCCGCGGGATACGACGTCGTCCTCCACCCGGTCGCGTACGCGGGGTGGCTGGGGCTGCTGATCACCATGATGAACCTGATTCCCGCCGGCCAGCTCGACGGCGGGCACGTCGCCTTCGCCCTGTTCGGGGACCGGTTCACGAGGGTCGCCCGGCTGATCCCCTACGCGCTGCTGCTGATGGGCCTTGCCAGCAACGGATGGTTCGTCTGGGCGGCGCTCCTGTTCCTCATGGGGACGACGCACCCCCGGCCCGTCTACGAGGACGTGCCGCTCTCCCCGATGCGGCGCGTGTTCGGCGCGGCGTCGTTCCTCCTGTTCCTCCTCTGCTTCACCCTGGACCCGTTCCCGATCGGGAGGCCTTGAATCATCCGCGAACTGCTCACCCTCCGCCCGCACCTCGCCCGTCACAAGGGGACCTACGCTCTTTGCGTCCTGGGACTGGCCGTCTCCAGCGTCTTCGGCCTCCTCGTCCCCTGGATGATCCGGGAAGCGGTGGACGCCGTCTCCACCGCCCGGGCCGGAGCCCTTCCCGGAAAGGGGCCGCTCGCGCGGGCCGTGGGGTTCATGATCCTCTTCTCCGTTCTCCATGCGTCGTTCCGGTTCCTCGCCCGCCGGTCCATCCTCGTGACGGCCCGGGAGGTGGAACGGGAGGTCCGGCGGCGCCTCTTCTCCCACGTGATCCGGCTGCCGATCCCCTTCTTCCAGTCCACGCCGACGGGGGACGTGATGTCGCGCCTGACGAACGACCTCTCGGCCGTATGGCTGTTCCTGGGGCCCGGCCTGCTCACCCTCATCGGCACCTCCATCGCCTGGCTGCTGGCGGTCGCCTTCATGCTCCGGATCAGCCCGTCGCTGACGCTCGTGTCCCTGCTGATCGCCCCCGTGGTGGTGCTGCTGTCCAGGGAATACGGCCGCACCTTCCACCGGCAGCACCGCAAGGTGCAGGAGTCGCTGGCGTCGATGAACGGCACGCTGCAGGAGAACGTGTCGGGGATCCGCATCGTGAAGGCGTTCACCCTCGAGGCGAGGGAGGAGGAGCGGTTCGCAAGGGATTGCGAGGGATACTTCCGGAACAACCTCGCCGTCGCGCGGACCTCCGCGGCGTTCCACGGGGTGATCGGTCTGCTCGCGGGGGTCGGGATGTCCCTCGTCCTGTACCTCGGGGGGCGGGCCGTCGTACATGGCACGCTGACCCTCGGGGGGTTCGTCGCCTTCAACGCGTACCTCGCCATGCTCTCCTTCCCCACGATGGCGATGGGGTGGGTGATCAACCTCTTCCAGCGGGGAAACGCCGCGATGGGGCGGATCAACCAGTTTCTCCTGCTTCCCGTGGAGTTTCCCGGAACCGACGGGTACGCCGGGGAGAAACCGCCCCTGCCCGCGCCCGACGGGGCGGGGCCGGCGACTTCGGCCCCTCTCCTCGAGGTCCGCGGGCTCGCCTTCTCCCACGGGCGCGGGGAGCGCGGTGAAGCGCTGCGGGGAGTCTCCTTCTCCGTCCGGCGGGGAGAGGTGGTGGGGCTGGTGGGTCCCACCGGCGGGGGAAAGAGCACGCTCTTCTCCCTTCTCCTCGGGATGTACCCCATCCCCCCCGGGACGATTTTCCTGGAGGGGAGGGACGCCTCGGGGATCCCGTTGCCGGAGCTTCGACGCCGCTTCGCCCTGGTCGCACAGGACCCCTTCCTCTTTTCCGACTCCGTCCTCGAGAACGTCTGCTTCGGCAGGGAGGCGCCGGACCTGGAAGCGGCGAGGGAGGCGGCGGGCCTGGCCCGCTTCCTGGACGAGATCGGGGAGCTGCCGCGGGGATTCGACACGGTGGTGGGGGAGCGGGGGGTGTCCCTTTCCGGGGGACAGAAGCAGCGCGCGACCATCGCCCGGGCGCTGTGCGCCGGGTCGCCCGTCCTCCTCCTGGACGACGCGCTCTCCTCCGTGGACGCGGAGACGGAGCGGGAGATCTTCGAGGGGATCCTTCCGGTCCGGGGGGAGAGGACGGTGTTGTTCAGCACGCACCGGATGGCCTCCCTCTCCCGGTGCGACCGGGTCCTGGTCCTGGCCGGGGGCCGGATCGCCGAGGAGGGGACGCAGGACGAGCTTCTCTCCCTCCGGGGGGTGTACTTCGACCTGTACTCCCGCCAGATGCTGGCCCGGGAGCTGGAGGAGTCGCCATGAATCCTCCCTCCGATGCCTTCTTCCTCGAGGACCGGGCGGAGACGCAGGGGGTCGACTGGCGGCTCCTGGGGCGGCTTCTCCGTTACGTCGCCCCCCACCGCGGGATCCTCGCGGGCGCCCTCGCGGCCCTGCTGTGCGGAACCTTCTGCCAGCTGGCGGGGCCGTACATCATCAAGATCGTCATCGACCGGCACGTGACCACCGGCCGGCTCGGCGGAATGGAGTGGTGGGTCCTGTCGTACCTCGCCGCCCTGGCCGGCGCGATGGGGTTCCTCTACGCGCAGATGTACGCGGTGTCGGTCCTCGGGCAACGGGTGATCCTCGCCCTCCGGCGGGAGATGTTCGCACGGATGGAGCGTCTCCCGGTCGCCTTTTTCGACCGTACGCCCACGGGGCGGCTGATGACCCGCCTGACCTCCGACGTCGAGGCGCTGCAGGAGCTCCTCTCCTCGGGGCTGGTGTCGACCGTCGGCGACGCGGC
>JAKALO010000217.1 GCA_021824125.1 Deltaproteobacteria bacterium
CGCGCCGCGACCGACAGCGTGACCGGCCAGGGCGGCATCCCGGGCTCCGAAGGCACCGACTTCTCCGCCTTCCTGGCGGTTTCGTACCAGGTATCCTCCTTCGCCGGGTCGGAACCGGAAAATTGATTTTTCCGAGAACGATCCCCGGTGTTCCCGGGAACGTCCCTTTTCTTGTCGTTTTGGTGCTTACGGTCGCAGCCGGGGCTGCGGCGACGGCACGGGCAGCGGACCTGTTCCTTTCCGACGAGCCCGAAATCTACGTCGCCATAGACAAGCTGAACGCCGCCGGCCACCTGCCCGGCTTCCTCGCCAACACGAGGCCGTATTCCATGCAGGCCGTGCGGGCCGCGGCGGACGCGGCCTCGCTAACATCGCACCCCGAAGGGTTGGATGGAGAGCTTCTTCGCTGGCTCGCATCCTACTCTGCGCCGAAGACGATGGGTCGGGTGACGGCCGCCGCCGCATATTCGGACGCCCGCCTCGAGCCGTCCAACAACGAAGGGATCCCGAGGCCCGGGGGATGGTCGGCGCAGGGTTCCATCGCGGCCCGGGGAGAAAAGACGCCCTATCTTTCGGCCCAGCTCCGCGCCGCATCCTTCCGGGGAGAAGGGGACGACGACGGGAACCGGCTCCTCGACGCCTCCATCGAAGCCGGTTACCGATACGCATCCGTCCAGGCGGGCAGGATATCGACCTGGTACGGCCCCGGCCGCAACGGCGCGCTGATCCTCACCAACAACGCCGCCCCCTACCCCGGCGTGCGCGTCCACAACCCGGAGCCGATCCCGATGACCGGATGGTTCTCCTTTCTCGGCAATGCGCAGTACGACCTCTTTCTGGCCAGGCTTGACAAGGACCGCCCTATTCCTCATTCCCTCCTTTTCGGCATGCGCCTGGCTTCGCGGCCGGGCCGATGCCTGGAACTGGGCGTATCCCGCGTGTTGCATTACGGCGGCGAAGGCGAGGGGAACGGCCTGGCCGACTGGTGGAACGCCTTCAAGGGGACCAGTGACAATGATCCGGGAAGCAAGGGAAACCAGATCGCCGGGTTCGACGTCGAACTGACCGTTCCTCTCTCCGTCCAGCCATTTCAATTCTATCTGGATGCCGCGGGGGAAGATGAAGCCGGCTCCATCCCGGCGCCCAGCAAGTGGGCCTTCCTGTGGGGGGTTTACCTGCCCTCCCTCCTCGGCTCCTCCAATTGGGACCTTCGGGTGGAGTACGCCGACACCTACGGCGGAAAAGCGAAAGAAGCGTCCTGGTACGACCATCCTTACAATCCCCACCGGTACCGGGGGCAGGTCCTCGGCCACCCGATGGGCGGCGGCTCCCGCGACTGGTTCGTCGGGTCGCGGTATTACATCCTCCCCTCGACCTTCGCGGAGATTTCCTACGAAAATATCCTGCACGACCGGGGAGTGCAGTCCTCGATCGGGTCCCCCGGCGAGCGCCGCACCCGCTATTCCGCGGGCCTCACCGGCTGGCTCACTCCTTCATGGCGAGCCGAGGCGCGCGCCGCGACCGACAGCGTGACCGGCCAGGGCGGCATCCCGGGCTCCGAAGGCACCGACTTCTCCGCCTTCCTGGCTATTTCGTACCAGGCCACCTCCCTTTCGGATCAAGCGGAGTGATAATGGTGGCGCGGAAGAAAAAGGTAACCGGCCGGGGTAGCCGACGCGCCGGATGAAAACGATCTCCCGAGGGAGCTTGACAGGCACGCGATGTAGGGGTAAGATTTGGGGGTAATGTTATTACCCCATGGGAGGTGATTCCGTGGCCAACACCGCACGAAAGCTGAACTTCATGATCCGGGACGAGATAGCCCGGGAACTCGAGGCGCTGGTTCCCGCCGGTGAACGAAGCCGGACGGTCAACGATGCTCTCGCGAAAGAACTTCTCGCCATCCGGCGGCGGAAGCTGACCGACAGGCTGCGAACGCTTAGGAAGAAAGGCCCCCCCGTCGCCACGGAGGACATCGTCGCCGCATTGCGCAAGGACCGGAAGAGTCATTGAGCCCTTCCGCGAGAAACGTCGTCGTCCCCGACGCGTCAGTCTTGTTGAAGTGGGGGTTGGACCCCCTGGAGGAAGATAACCTGGAACAGGCCGCTCTCCTGCAGGAGGCGTGGCTTGACGGTCGGATCGATATCGTCCTCCCTGGCATATGGGCGTTCGAGGTCGGGAACGTGCTTGCCCTCAAGAAACCCGCCCAAGCCGAAGAATTGATGGAGATTTTCCTTGGCTACCGGCTCCCCGAGGCGGAAACGACCCCGGAACTATACCGCGCGACATTTCGCCTGATGAAGGCATGCCGGGTCACTTTCTACGACGCCGTCTACCACGCGGTGGCGGATCTCCACCGGGGTACCCTGGTCACGGCGGACGAGGCGTACTGCCGGAAAACCGTCGGTGCCGGTAAAGGAAAAGTCGTCCTGTTGCGCGAATGGATACTGTAATATTTTTCTCAGGTCAATCTCCCCCCGGCAGGTGAGGATGAAAACTATCTCCCGAGTTCTTGGCAACGCCCCGGTTCTAACGGGATTAAAAAGTTTAAGAACGTCCCTGGGGTGGAAAGTTTTTAAGAACGTCCCTGTTTTTGTGGGGCTGGCGTTGCTTCTTGCGGCCGCCGGGCCGGTTTTCGCCCAGGCGCCGCCCGCTCTACCCCCCGGAGTCACTCCCCAGCAGGCCGAGGCCGCGAAGCAGGCGATCAAATCCGGCGCACCCCTTCCACCCGAAGCGCAGAAGGCCCTGGATGCCCGCCCGGACCTGAAAGAACAGCTACCCGCGGACATCAAGGAGAAGCTGGAGGCGAAGGAGAAGGAGGCGGAGGCCGCGAAGAAGCCGCCCGTCCCGCCGGCCCAGGAAACCCCTCCCGAAATCCTGCCGACGTACGACTGGAGGACGTCGACCTATGTCGGGAGCCTGTTCTCCAAGCGGCTCCACGATGCGGAAACGCGGACGCTTGCCCACTTCGGCCACGATGTCTTCGCGCCGAGGCTGGGAGCGGCCGCAACCCTGGAAAACATGCCCGTAACCCCGGACTACGTCGTCGGCCCCGGGGACGAAGTGATCGT
>JAKALO010000218.1 GCA_021824125.1 Deltaproteobacteria bacterium
GGAGGGGACAGATTTGCTTCGTGATTCCTTTCCCACGAGCGTGATGACACTGGCGGCGATGAACAGCAGGAGGCAAACGGTCAGGACACGCCGAAAAGTCACGGTTTCACGCCCATTCGGGAGAGTCGGGCCGAAATGTCCTCGTAACTCATAACCCCCGTATTCCGGAACGTGACGTTCCCGGTGGGATCGAAGAAGACGAGGTGCGGGATCATTTCCACCTGGTACCGCGCGGTGAGGGGCTGCTCCTTGTTTACGTGGACCATCCGGACGACCACCTTCTCCTTGTAGGCCGCCCGCACTTTTTCGAGGATCTCCGACTGGGCGTTGCACTGTCTGCACAGCCCAAGCCCGAAATCGGCGATCAGTACCCGGTTCTTGTTCCGGGCCAGAGACACGAGCTCGTCCTCCCCGGCGGCGAACGATCCAGACGGGCCGAGGGGCAGGAGAAACAGCAGGAGTGCGATCCCTGACCGAACCGCAGAAATGCGTACCACATTCGCGCTTGCCGTCATCGGGGATCCTCGCCGGACGATGTCGGGTTGAAACCGGTACGACCTCATGGTACTCTTACATATCGCCAGTTGTCAATTTGAAGGAGGGGCCATGTCGCTTCGGGATTACGAGATGGTGATGAAATCCGTGGCCGATCCGACTCGAGTGAGAATCCTCAAACTCCTTGAATCCGGGGAGATGTGCGTCTGCCAGATCGTCGCCATCCTCGAACTGAGCCAGTCCACCATTTCCAAGCATCTCTTCCTGTTAAAGATGGCGGGGTTGGTCAAGGAGAGGCAGGAGAAGAAGTGGGTCCATTATTCCCTCGACGGTTCGGAGGGAGTCCCATACGCGAGGAAGATGCTGAACACCCTGAAAGGTTGGCTGAACGACGATCCGGTGATTGTGCGGGACCGCAAACGGGAAGCCCTGGCCAGGGAGATCGGGCCGGCGGAGATCTGCGAGCGGGGGATGACGCTGCCGGCCCGACGCGCTGCGGCGTGCTGCCCGGCCCCCACGAAAGAAGCGGTCGGATCGAAATAATCTGGAGGAATCCATGAAGATAGAAATCCTTGGCACCGGGTGTCCCAAGTGCAAACAGACCGCCGAGGTGGTCCGCAAGGCCGTGGAACAGGCGGATATCGACGCCACGATCCATAAAGTCGAGGACATCCAGGAGATCATGAAGTTCAAGGTGATGATGACTCCTGCCGTCGCCGTCGACGGTCAGGTGAGGATCTCCGGCAAGGTCCCGACGGTGGACGAGGTCAAGGCGCTCCTGGCGAACGGTGGAAGGACATGAGCGAGTGCTGTGAACGAAAGCCCGTCGGAGGAACAGGGACGGGGGCGAACTACTGCGAAGGAGCGGGACCTGTGGAAGCGTCGGGTACGACGGCGATTGGTCCCCGGACGGCCGCGAGATATTTCGGCGCCGGGTTCCTTGCCCTTGGAATATGGTGGCTGGTGTACCAAGGGCTGTCCCCGTTCGCGAAATGGTTTACCTTCTCCCTGCTGACCCTGTCGCCAGGGTCACATCTGACATCGGCCGTGGAGTTTTTCGTCTTCGAGGCGCCGAAGGTCCTGATGCTCCTCGCGCTGGTCGTCTTCGCGGTAGGAGTCGTCCGGTCCTTCTTCACGCCGGAGAGGGCCCGGCGGATCCTCGCCGGGAAGCGGGAGTCGGCCGGGAACGTTCTCGCCTCCCTTCTGGGCGTCGTCACCCCCTTCTGCTCCTGTTCGGCAGTGCCCCTTTTCATCGGGTTCGTCACTTCCGGCGTGCCTCTCGGAGTGACGTTCTCCTTCCTCGTTTCCGCGCCCATGGTCAACGAGATTGCGCTCGTTCTCCTTTACGGCCTGTTTGGCTGGAAAATCGCCCTCCTCTACGCGGGGACGGGGCTGGCGATTGCCATGATTTCCGGGTGGGTCATCGGACGCTTGGGGATGGAGGCCCACGTAGAGGAGTGGGTCTACGCGACACCGACAGGCATTTCCGAAGGGGGCGAGTCCCCGGGATTCTCCTGGGGGGATCGCGTCCACTTCGGGCTCGATTCCGTCCGGGACATCGTCGGGAAGGTGTGGCCTTACGTTGTGGTGGGAATCGCGGTCGGAGCCGGAATTCACGGCTACGTGCCGGAGAACTTCATGGCGGGGATCATGGGGGCAGGAGCGTGGTGGTCCGTACCGTTGGCCGTCGCGATCGGCATCCCGATGTATTCGAACGCGGCGGGCATCATCCCGGTCGTGCAGGCCCTCCTGGGGAAGGGGGCTGCGCTGGGGACGGTGCTGGCGTTCATGATGTCGGTGATCGGACTGTCCCTGCCGGAGATGATCATCCTCCGGAAGGTTCTCAAAGTTCGCCTGATCGCCACGTTTGCGGGGGTTGTCGGCGTGGGTATCCTTGCGGTCGGGTACCTGTTCAATTTCCTGTTGTGAGGTCGAAAATGGGAGAAAAGGTCTACAACGTCCTGTTCCTGTGCACCGGCAACTCGGCGAGGAGCATCCTCGCCGAGTCGATCCTGAATCGCATTGGGAAGGGACGATTCCGGGGGTATAGCGCCGGCAGCCATCCGAAATGGGCGGTCCATCCGCTGGCGATCGACCTGCTGAAATCCATTGACATGCCGATTGAAGGATTGCGCAGCAAAAGCTGGGACGAATTCGCCCAACCCGGTGCGCCGGAGATGGATTTCGTCTTCACCGTTTGCGATAACGCCGCCGGCGAAGTCTGCCCTTTCTGGCCGGGAAGTCCCGTCACGTCCCATTGGGGAGTGCCCGATCCGGCGGCTGTCGAGGGAGACGCCCGGACGAGGAGGAACGCATTCCGGACTGCGTATCGCCAGCTTGAAAGCAGGATTCGGCTGTTCACGATTCTCGATGTCAAGAAAGTCGACTGGTTGGGCTTGAAACGGAAGGTGGACGAGATCGGGAAGGCAAAGTGACTGAAGACGACTGATATCCCGGCACGAATCCCGGAGATCCCACCCGGGAACACCTCGATCCCCCCCATTCACGACGATTTTTCCGTGGATGTCCCGAATGCCCTTGACAAACATTTCCGGATATGTAGTATTATCA
>JAKALO010000057.1 GCA_021824125.1 Deltaproteobacteria bacterium
CCGATCTACCTGCCCCAGGAGGCAGAGAGGCCCGTCCGCCTCGGGGAAAGCACCGTCCCCCTCCAGCCGGTACGGCGGCGGGAACGTCTCGCGGATCTGCAGGGACAAGTTGTTCGCC
Organism: Deltaproteobacteria bacterium; assembly: GCA_021824125.1. Lineage (GTDB taxonomy): Bacteria > Desulfobacterota > Deferrimicrobia > Deferrimicrobiales > Deferrimicrobiaceae > JAKALO01. Next base: position 119 of record JAKALO010000057.1, read on the forward strand.
TCGCGCAGGTCCGCCGACTCCATCAGGTGGCGGTTCACCATGCACTCCATCGGCAGTCCGCCGCGCTTCCACCGCAGGAGGACCCGCACCGCGTCGCTGTCGGCGTCCGGGTCGGCCTCGACGGAGAAGGACACCTGCGAAACCTCGGGACGCGAGATCTTCCACTCCTTGACCAGGGACGCGAAGAACGGTTTCACGGAAGCCTCGGACGAAAGCGCCTTCGTCCCTTCCACCGCGCGGGCCCCCAGCGAGACCAGGACGAAAGCCGGAAGTCCCCGCCGCTCGGCGCGGGACGCGATCGCTTCCAGCCGTGAAATCTTTTTCAGCCAGCCGGCGAGTCGCTGGCCGGCGAGCGCCGCCTGCCCGTTCTTACCGGAGACCTTGCGCCCGGCAATCCCGTTTTCGATCAGGTGGTCCCGGAACGCCGCGTCGTCCTTCAGGTACGTGGTCTCCTTCCCTCTCCGGACGCCGTAGAGCGGGGGCTGCGCGATGTATATGTTCCCCTTCTCGAAGAGGTCGCGCATGTTCCGGAAGAAAAACGTGAGCAGGAGCGTGCGTATGTGCGCGCCGTCGACGTCGGCGTCCGTCATGATGATTATCTTGCCGTACCGGAGGCGGGCCGAGTCGTAGTCCTCGCTGCCGATCCCGGTTCCCAGCGCCGTGATCATCGTCCGGATCTCCTGCGAGGAGAGCATCTTGTCGACCCGCGCCTTCTCGACGTTCAGGATCTTCCCCTTCAGCGGAAGGATCGCCTGGAACCGCCGGTCCCGCGCCTGCTTGGCCGAGCCGCCCGCCGAGTCCCCTTCAACGAGGAAAAGCTCGCAGCGGGCCGGGTCCCTCTCCTGGCAGTCGGCGAGCTTGCCGGGCAGCCCCGCGGAGTCGAGCGCCCCCTTCCGGCGCGCGAGCTCTTTCGCCTTTCTCGCTGCATCCCGCGCGCGCGCGGCCTCGAGCGCCTTCTCGATGATCTTGCGCGCCACCGGCGGGTTCTCCTCGAGGAAGGCGGCGAGCTTCTCGTAGACCATGGAATCGACCAGCCCCTTGATCTCGCTGTTGCCGAGCCTGTTCTTGGTCTGCCCCTCGAACTGCGGCTCGGGGACCTTGACGGAGACCACGGCCGTCAGCCCCTCGCGCAGGTCGTCCCCCGTCAGGTTCTCCTTGGCGCCCTTCAGCAGGTTCCCCTGGTTGGCGTACTGGTTGACCCCGCGCGTCAGTGCGGAGCGGAACCCTATCAGGTGCGTCCCGCCGTCATGGGTGTTGATGTTGTTCGCGAAGGAGAAGAGCGTCTCCTGGTAGGAATCGTTGTACTGGAGCGCGACCTCGACCTGGACGCCGTCCTTCTCCCCCTCTATGAAGATCGGCTTGCCGTGCAGCGGCGTCTTGTTCCGGTTCAGGTGCTGGACGAAGGATACTATCCCGCCCTTGTACTGGAACTCGTGCGTCTTTCCCGTGCGCTCGTCGAGGATCGAGATCTTGAGTCCCGCGTTGAGGAATGACAGCTCCCGGAGCCGCCCGGAGAGCACGTCGAACGAGAATTCCGTCTCGGTGAAAACCTCGTTGTCGGGCTTGAACGTGATCTTCGTCCCGGTCTTCCGCGACTTCCCCACCACCGCAAGCGGCGACACCGTTTCTCCGCGCACGAATTCGATCCGATGGACGTTTCCATCCCTCCGGATCTCCGCCGACAGCGACCCGGAAAGGGCGTTCACGACCGAGACCCCGACCCCGTGCAGCCCGCCCGATACCTTGTACGACTCACGGTCGAACTTTCCGCCGGCATGGAGCACGGTCAGCACCACTTCCGCGGCGGGTTTGCCTTCCTCCGGGATCAGGTCGACCGGTATTCCCCGGCCGTTGTCCTCGATCGTTACGGAGTTGTCCGTGTGGATCGTCACGGATACCTGGTCGCAGTGACCCGCCATCGCCTCGTCGATGGAATTGTCGACCACTTCGTACACCAGGTGGTGGAGACCGTGGGTGTCCGTGCTCCCGATATACATCGCCGGGCGCTTTCGGACGGCCTCCAAACCCTTGAGAACCTGTATGTTTTCGCCGGTGTAGTCGGTGGCTCCATTGCCGTTGCGGAGACCGCCGTCGGGGCTGTTGGACATGGACTTCCCGTCCTTCGGAGAATAATTGATCTATTATAGTACAGAAAGACTCGCGGGAGACTGTCTATAACGGGAAATTACAGGGACGGTCCTGGCCACCTCTTTCAATTCATGTACGCCGGTCGTGTGACTGCGGTCCCATTGCGGTTCTGCCGAGTCTCTCTACAGGACGCAAATAACAGGGACGGTCCTGGCCACCTTTTTCAATTCATGTACGCCGGTCGTGTGACTGCGGTCCCATTGCGGTTCTGCCGAGTCTCTCTACAGGACCGTCCCTAGTAGATCCGCATGGGCATGATGATGGCCGTGTAGGTGGCGTCCTCGGCCGGCCGGATGATGACCTGGGAAACGTCATCCTTGATCTCCATCCGCACAACATCCTCCTGGATTCCGCCGACCGCATCCTGAAGGTATCTTCCGTTGAAGCCGATCTTCACGGGCGCCCCGCCGTATTCCACCCCGAGCAGGTCTCTCGCCTCCCCGAGTTCGGGACTGGTGGCGGAGACCTCCATCTGTTTTCCCGACAGGGAGAGTTTCACGCTGTGGACCTTCTCCGGCGCCATCACGCTCACCCGGCGGAGCGCGTCCGAAAAGGCTTCCCGGGGAATCCTGGCGACCAGCTGGTTTTCCTTCGGCATGACCTGCTTGTAGTCCGGGAACTCGGCATCGAGCAGCCGTACCCACAACTCGGTGTCGCCCTTCCCCGCGAAAAGGAACTTCTCCGACGCGGACAACTCCAGGGCGCCTGGCCCGCCTTCCGCGAGTTTTTTTATCTCCATCAATCCCTTCCTGGGCGCGAGTACACGCCTCTCCCCCAGCAGGCCCCCCAGTTCCGGGACCTCCCCGTCGGCGATCGCAAGCCGGTGCCCGTCGGTCGCAACCATTCTGAGGAAGGTCTTCCCTTCCGAAGCCTGCTTCTCCAGCAGGATGCCGGCCAGGTTGTACCGCGTCTCGTCCGAGGAAGCGAAGGAAGCTACCCGGTCCACCAACTTCCTGAAAACCTCGGAATCCACCGAAACCGGCCTGGACTTAGGCTTCTCCGGCATCTCCGGGAACTCCTGGCTGGGGAGCCCCGCCAGCCGGAAGTGCCCCTGCCCCGCCGAGATCTCCACGTAGTTGCCTTCCTTGCCGGCCACAAGCACGGGACCCTTCGGCAGGACCTTCGCGATGTCGAACAGTTTTCTCGCGGGAAGCGCAATGGATCCTGGTTCCCTCGTCTCCACCGGCTGGACGCAGCGCACGACGATCTCAAGGTCGGAGGCCACCAGCGTCACCTCGGATTTCCCGACGGTCAGCAGTGTGTGGGACAGCACGGGCATTGTATGCCGTCGTTCCGCCACGCCCTGAATCCTCGTAAGCAACCCGATGAGCTGGTCACGATCCACAGTGAAGTTCATGGTGGTCCTCTTCTTTTTATAATTATTTAAAGTCAGTAATCGTAGTAGAGGCTGTGGAATTGTGGAAAGCGGCCGGAAGTCCCCGGTGCTGCGCCGCGTGCCGGAAGAGAACCCGGCGGACAACCGGCGGACAACCTGTCTCCGTTCCGCGGCGTTCTGTGGAGAAAGAAACCATCCCCTCCCTGTCCACAGGCTTATCCCTCCAGGTTCTTGCGGAGGGATTCGATGGTGCTCCTCAAAGATACATCTTCCTGCACTTTCTTTTCTATCTTTTTTACGGCGTACATGACCGTCGTGTGGTCCCTGCCTCCGAACCGCAGCCCGATGTCGGGAAGCGAACAGCGCGTCATCCCCCGCATAAGGTACATGGCGACCTGCCTCGGAAACGCGACCACCTTGTGTTTGCGGTCGGACCGAAGGTCGGAGGTCTTGACGTTGAAATGTTCGGAGACGGCCTTGATGATAGCGTCGGGAGATATCTCGCGCTCCGCGCTCTCTATCAGGTGCGAGAGCACCTCCTTGGCGAGGTCCAGGTTTATCTCGCGCTTTGTAAGCGAAGCGTGCGCCCCGATCCGGACGAGCGAGCCCTCCAGTTCGCGGATGTTGTTCTTGATCATTGTCGCGAGGAAGAGCGCGACCTCCTGCGTAAGAGGTATCTGGTCCGTTTCGGCCTTCCGGTTCAGGATGGCCACCCGGGTTTCCAGGTCCGGCGGCTGGATGTCGGCCACAAGCCCCCACTCGAAGCGGGACTGGATCCGCTCCTCGAGGTCGGGGATCTCCTTCGGGAACTTGTCGCTGGTCACCACGATCTGCTTGCGCGAGGAGTACAGGTCGTTGAAGGTGTGGAAAAACTCCTCCTGGGTACGCTGCTTCCCGGCGATGAACTGCACGTCGTCCACCAGGAGCAGATCGACGTTGCGGTACTTCTCCTTGAAGTCGGGCATGCGGTTGGTCCGCAGGCAGTGGATCAACTCGTTGGTGAACTTCTCCGCGGTGATGTAGCAGCTCTTGACCCGATGGTTCCGCGCCAGCGTCAGGTTCCCGATGGCATGGAGAAGGTGGGTCTTCCCGAGACCGACGCCCCCGTATATGAAAAGGGGGTTGTAGCTTCTCGCCGGGTCCATGGCGACGGCGAACGAAGCCGCCTGGGCGAACTGGTTTCCGACGCCGACCACGAACCGGTCGAAGGTGTAGCGGGGGTTCAGTACGCCGTTGCGTTCCCTTTTCTGCGTCGGGGCTTCCTCCTTGGCCGAGGAGAAATCCGGCTCCGGCGCCTCGCGGGGCGCTTCGCCGTCCTCCTCCCCCCCCACCACGATCTCCACGGAGATGTTCCCCCCCAGCTCCTTGCGGGCGTACTGCTCGATCTGCGGGAGATAGTTTTCCTCGATCCACTGTTTGAAGAACTGGTGGGGGGTGGCCACGAGCAGCAGGGAGCCCTCGCGTGTAACGTAGCGCAGCGGCCGCAGCCAGGTTTCGAAGACCTGCTCGCTGACCGATTCCTTCAGGTGCTCGAGGATCTTTCCCCATGTCTGCGAGGTCATCGCCGGACCACCGGGTTTGGGGAGGAAAAAGAAATAAAATGGGATAAAAACGTTTTCATTCCTGCAACGTTAAGGTCCTTCGCCGAGAAAAGTTGCTAACACGGTTGTCCACAGGTGTGGATAACTTTTTTCCTCTTTAATACCGGCTGGTTATACCCACAATATGCTGTGTGGCCCACGAGAAACAAGGGGCCGTGGGTTGGTGGATCCTTCTCAGCATTTCCCCCCCCCGCGGATGCAAGGCGAAGGAAGGGTACCACACGGCAGAAACGGGAATCAAGGAGTATTTCCCGAAGATTTTTTCATGGCGATTTTTTCGCGGTAATCGTCCCAATCGACGGTCCCGCGGAAGGCGGAAAAAGCCTGGTCCCGCAGGACGCGGTATCCGGACGATAGAAGATGCCTTCGCAAGGGGCCCCGCACCGGCAGGACCTGCTCCGCCGCTTCCCATTGGACAGGTTCCCCCGTGACGGGGTCCACCAGGCACCCCAGCTCGACGGCTTCCGAGGCCAGCGCCAGCGGGATTCCCTTAAGGGTGCGGACCATCGCCTGGAAGCGCCCTTCGCACCCGGGCTCCAGGAACCGGAAGGCGCGGGAGTAGAAGAGGGCCGCGTGGAAGTGGTCCGGGACGTCGAGCACCCCGTCAAGGGCAAGCTCCCGCCCCAGCCCCCTGAGAAGTTCCAGGCATTGCGGCATCAGGCCCAGCCCAGGTCGCTGCTGGCCCGGAAGGCGCGGGCGGTCGACCGTGAAAGGCCGGTCGGGGTGGGAAAGGCCGAGCCAGTGGATGATCAGCATGCGAAAGGAGTTTTCCTCGGTGAACGGGCCGATCGCTTTCCGGGGGTGGAACCGGCAAAGCTCCATCCTCGCCTCGAAGAGGAGCCGGTCGCGGGAGGCCGCACCCGAGTAGAGAGATACGCGCTGGTCCGCCGGATCCTCGCATTCCAGGCGAAGCAGCGGGTCCGGGATGCCCCGCCGTGAAATTCCCTCCAGGATCCCCGCGCGGGCCAGCCGCGAGAGAACCTCCCCCGGGTCGAACCGGCCGAAAAGCAGGTTCCCGGGGTTCTCCCCCGTCAACTCGAAGAGGAGCTCCCCTTCCGTCGGGGACGGAGATGGCTTCTCCCGGTCGGCCCGCAGAACGGGGAACGCCAGGAGGCGCCGGAGATCGAACCTCTGCGACCGCTTGCGGGTCCTGTCCATAACGAAAGAAGTGTACCACAGGGAAGGAAAATAGAATTGACAGGAGAGGATGGAAGGGAATAGGTTATATAGTTCCCATATGTTCCGGGTTCCCACGAAGGAAGGAGTTTACGAGTATGAAGCGTACTTACCAGCCCCACAACGTGCGGCGGAAAAGAACCCACGGGTTCCGCAGGCGCATGAAAACGCCGGCGGGAAGGGCGGTTATCTCCCGACGCCGCGCCAAGGGACGGAAGCGCCTGTCCGTGACGGTCAGCGGCAAGAAGTGACCCACCCGATCGGGATCGGCGGAAAGCGGGGGAGAGGGGATTTCCGGTTCCTCCGCGAGGAGCGGATGCGCACCGACCGGGAGTACCGCGAGGTTGTCCGCAAGGGGGAGCGCGCGACCACCGAGCACTTCACCGTGTACCGTGATTTTCGGGGGGGAGGGTCGAGGAAGGTCGGCATCTCCGTCGGAAAGCGCGCTGGAGGCGCGGTGGCTCGCAACCGCTTCAAGAGGTTGTTAAGGGAGTTCTACCGGTTCCACAAGGGCGATTTCCCCGGCGGCAGCCGGACGGCGATCGTCGTGAAAAAAGCGCTTTTCCTGCCGGGCCTGGACGCGGTCACCTCGGAGCTTCTCCCGGCGATTTCACGGCGCTGGGGGCGGAAGAAGGAGGAAGGGACTTCGTGCGGGCAAGGGACCTCCTAATCGGCGTTCTGGGAATCTACCAGCGCGCCGTCTCCCCCTATCTTGGCGATTGCTGCCGGTTCCACCCCAGTTGCTCAGAATACATGATTCTCTCTATCCGCAAGAACGGGTCTATTTTGGGAGTTTTTGACGGATTGTGGAGAATTCTGCGGTGTCACCCCTTTCATCCCGGTGGGGTCGACGAGCCGCGAAGAATACGGATTTTCGGAACGAGGACGCAATGGAAAAAAGGATGATCCTGGCGGTCGCGCTTTCGATCGCCATCCTTCTCGGATACCAGTACCTGTTCGCCCCGCCGCCCCCCAAGGATCCGGGAACGCCCGACCCCCGGAGCGCGGCGGGGGAGACGGGCAAGGACAACGCCGTCCCTGGGGCGGTGCGAATCCCCGCCGCGGCTCCGGCGCGGGGGCTTCCCGGCGGGCTGGCGCCGAAGGCCCTGCACCCGCTGCGGAAGATCGTGGTTTCGACCCCCATGTACACGGCCACGATCTCCACGGGCGGGGGAGGGATCCAGTCCTTCCTCCTGCACGACCACAAGGATGTCCCCGGCCCGAACGGGAGGCCGCTGGAGATCATCGGGTCGGGAACCGTGAGGCCGCTCCCCCTCGATCTTTCCCTCGAGGGGAGCGATCCGCCCTTCCCCCCGCTTCCGGTCTTCGCATCGGACGCCCCGCAATCCCTGAACGTCCGGGCCGGGGAGAAAAAGAGCGTGCACCTTGCATGGGAGTCGACCGGCGGCGTGCGGATAGCGCGGGAATACGTGTTCTCGGGGGACCGGTACGATTTCGAGGTCCGCGCGCAGGTTTCCAACGGATCGAAGAACCCCCTGCGCATGCGCACGGGGATCGAAATCTCCCAGGATTTCAAGGGGGAACTGCTCGCGGATTCCTACACCTTCACCGGCGCCGTGGTGGAGAGCAGGGGGAAGATCGAGCAGATCGACCTGAAAAAGATCGGAAAAGGGAAGGTAGAAAAATACCCGGTTTCCTGGGCCGCCGCCGACTCCAAATATTTCTGCCTGGCCCTCCTCCCGGACAAGGCATGGACGCTGGACAGTATCGTCCTGGTGGGAGAGACCGGGATCCGGATGTCCGTGACCGATTCGGAATCAACGCTGGCCTCCGGGGACACGGCCCGGTTCCAGGCGAGGATGTTCGCCGGTCCCAAGCTGTACGACCTGCTGCGGGACACCGGCAAGAACCTGGAAAGTCTCGTGGACTACGGCTGGTTCGCCATCGTCGCCAAGCCGCTGGTCTGGCTCATGAAGACGAGCAACCGCGTGACGGGCAACTACGGGATCGACATCATCCTCCTCACGATCCTCATCAAGATCCTTTTCTACCCGCTGACCCAGAAGTCGATGGCCTCGATGAAGAAGATGCAGGAACTCCAGCCGATCATCGCCAAGCTGAAGGTGAAGTACAAGGACGACGTCGCGAGGCTCAACCAGGAAACGATGGGCCTCTACAAGACCTACAAGATCAACCCCCTCTCGGGATGCCTGCCGATGCTGCTCCAGATCCCGGTCTTCATCGCGCTTTACAAGGGGCTGCTGGTGACGATCGAGCTGCGGCACTCTCCCTTCTTCCTGTGGATCAACGACCTCTCCGCGCCCGAGCACCTCTGGGACATCGCCGTGGCGGGATACACGATCCCGATCCGCCTCCTTCCTCTCCTGATGGGGGCCTCGATGTTCTTCCAGCAGAAGTTGACGCCGGCCGCCGGGGACCCCAACCAGCAGAAGATCATGATGTTCATGCCCCTCATCTTCACTTTCATGTTCTGGGGATTCCCGACGGGGCTCGTCATCTACTGGCTCGCGAACAACGTCTTGAGCATCGGCCAGCAGCTGATCCACAACGCGCAGGCCGCCAAGGAGGCGGCGAAGGCGACTCCTGCCTGAGAGCGGGACGCCGCGCTTCCTGGAAACGAAGGTGACACCGTGGACGACGCCGCCGCAACGACGATCGTCGCCCCCGTGACCCCGCCCGGCGCGGGGGCCGTTTCCATCCTGCGCCTCTCCGGCGATCGTGCGTTCCCCATCGCTCGACGCCTTACCGGGGTGGACCCCGCCGCCCACCCCCCTCGCACGCTCTCCCGCTGCGCGGCCCGCGACGCCTCCGGGAAGGAGATCGATTCGGGTCTCGTGGCTTACTTCCCCGCCCCCAACAGCTTCACGGGGGAGGACGTCGCGGAGATCCACCTCCACGGCAACCCGATTCTTCTGGAAGAGGTCGCCGCCGCCGCGTGCGCGTCGGGAGCGCGGCCTGCGGAGGCAGGGGAGTTCTCCCGCCGCGCCTTCGAAAACGGGAAAATGGACCTTACGCAGGCGGAAGGGCTTTGCGACCTGATCCTGGCAAGGACGGCGGCCTCCGCACGGGCCGCGTTGCGCCAGCTGAACGGGGGGATCCGGGACGCCGTCGCGCCACTGAAGGAGCGGATGCTCTCCCTGCTGGTTTTGCTGGAGGCCTCAATCGATTTTTCCGACGAAGAGGATCTCGCCCTCCTTTCGGTGGCACAAATTAGCGAACGGGTATCTGAAATCAGGGCCAGCCTTTTCGCGTACCTTAAATCCTACGATCTGGGGCACCGCCTGCGGGAAGGGGCGACCGTTGCCATCGCCGGTGTCGCGAACGTGGGCAAGTCCCGGCTCCTGAACCGCCTCCTCGGAGAGGAACGGGCGATCGTCACGGAGGTTCCGGGGACGACCCGGGACTATCTTTCCGGGGAGATCACCCTTTCGGGGATTCCGGTCCGGCTGGTCGACACGGCCGGGCTGCGGGAGACGGAGGACCCGGTGGAGCGGGAAGGAGTGCGCAGGAGCCGCGAGATCCTGGCGGGCGCGGACCTGTCCCTCTTCCTCCTGGACGCGAGCCGTCCCGCGGACGACGGGGACAGGGGCGCATACGCCGAGGTGGCCGGCCGGCCGCACCTTCTACTGCTGAACAAGTCTGACCTGCCCTCCGTAGAGAGCGGGAAAGGTTTTTACGGCGGGGGAAGCCGGGGGATCCTTTCCCTTTCGGCGAAGACCGGGGAAGGAATCGCGGGCCTGCTTGAGGCGCTGGCACGGGAACTGGTCCCCGGCGGGAGCGCCATGATGGCCGAGGCACCCATGACCCGGCTGCGGCACGCGGACGCCGTGCGGAAAGCGGTCTCCGCCCTGGAACGCGCGGAGCGGGCGGTGGGGGAGGGGCTTTCGCTTGAGTTTCCGGCGGCCGATGTCCGGGAGGCGATGCTGGCGCTGGCGGAGCTGACCGGCGAGATCGCCCCGGAAGAGGTCCTGAACTCGATCTTCGGCTCCTTCTGCATCGGGAAATAGCGGGCGGGGACACTCATTTTGAAACTCGAGTTAATGTATGTCCCCGATATGGACAGATGTTCCACGTGGAACATGGGGGACAAGTGACCGTTTCTCCATACGAATATCCGACCGAATACGAAGTGGTCGTCGTGGGGGCCGGGCACGCCGGCTGCGAGGCGGCCCTGGCGGCCGCCCGTATGGGGTGCAGGACGCTTCTCCTCACGATCAACGCCGACGCGATCGGCCTGATGTCGTGCAACCCGGCGATCGGCGGGCTGGCGAAGGGGCACCTGGTCCGCGAGATCGACGCGCTGGGCGGCGAGATGGCGAAAAACATCGACGCCACCGGGATCCAGTTCCGGCAACTCAACACGAGCAAGGGGCCGGCGGTGCGCTCCTCCCGCGCCCAGGCGGACAAGCAGCTCTACCGCCTCCGGATGAAGCAGATCCTCGAAAGCGCCTTCGGGCTGGACGTCAAGCAGGCGATGGTCGACGGCATCCTCGCGGAGGGGGGAAGGGCGGTCGGGGTGGAGACGAACCTGGGGGTTCGGTTCCGGGGGAAGACGGTCGTCCTTTGCACGGGCACCTTCCTGAAGGGACTCGTCCACATCGGCCAGGTCAACTTCCCTGCGGGCCGCGCGGGCGAGTTCCCCGCGATGGAGCTCTCCGACTCCCTGCGGTCGCTGGGGTTCTCCGTGGGCAGGCTGAAGACCGGGACCACCCCGCGGCTGGACGCCAAGACGATCGATTTCTCCCGGACGATCCGCCAGGACGGCGACGCCGATCCGGTTCCGTTCTCCTTTGGAAACGAAAGGATAACCCGCCCCCAGCTCCCTTGCTACATGACGTACACCAACGCGGCGACCCACGAGGCGATCCGGTCGGGCCTCTCCCGCTCCCCGCTCTATTCCGGCGTGATCAAGGGGATCGGCCCCCGGTATTGCCCCTCCATCGAGGACAAGGTGGTCCGCTTCGAAGGGAGGGAGCGGCACCAGGTCTTCCTCGAACCGGAAGGGCTGCGCACGTCGGAGTATTACCCCAACGGGGTGTCGACAAGCCTGCCATACGACATCCAGGTGAGGATGCTGCGGACGATCCCCGGGCTGGAGGCCGTGGAGATCGTCCGGCCGGGGTATGCCATCGAGTACGACTTCGTCGACCCGGTCCAGCTTACGCCCTCCCTCGAGACCAGGATCGTGGAAAACCTGTTCCACGCCGGGCAGATCAACGGCACCAGCGGGTACGAGGAGGCGGCCGCGCAGGGGATCGTCGCCGGGATCAACGCGGCGCGCAAGGTCAGGGGGGAGCCCCCGGTCATACTGGGAAGGGCCGACGCCTACATCGGCGTGCTGATCGACGACCTGGTAACCAAGGGGGCGCAGGAGCCGTACCGGATGTTCACTTCACGGGCCGAATACCGGCTCCTCCTGCGCGAGGACAACGCCGACCTGCGGCTCTCCGAGACCGGGCACCGCGTGGGGCTCCTGCCCGGGGAGCGCTACCTGGCGTTCCGGCGGAAAAGGGAAAGCCTCTCCGCCCTGCTGCGCCGCCTCTCGGAGACGCGCGTAGTCCCGGGACACCCGGCGTGCCGGGCCGTGGAGGAGGCGGGGGGAGGACCGGTCCGGACCGGCATCACCTACGCGGAACTCCTGCGGCGGCCGGAGGTCACGATGGCCCTGCTCCTTTCCTGCGACGCGAGCCTGGGGGAAGGAGCCGACGGGGTGGCCCTGCTCGCCGAGCTGACCGTCAAGTACGAGGGGTACATCCGCCGGCAGGAGGAAGAGGCGAAGAAACTCAAGAAATACGAAGAGATGCGGTTCCCGCCGGACTTTCCCTTCGAGTCGGTGTACGGGCTGTCCACCGAAGTCCGCGACAAGCTGGTCCGGGTGCGCCCCATCTCGATCGGGCAGGCGCAGCGCGTCCCGGGGGTGACCCCGGCAGCGGTCGCCCTGCTCCTGGTGGCCCTGAAGCGAGGGAGGGTGGAGCCCCCTCCTGCCGAGGAGTAGGGCCCAACGGTTTTTCTAAAGGTTCCTGTTTCGCCGTCCGATAAGAATGGTGTGCGGATTCGTGCCGTGAACATCCCTCAGGCGGAGAGTGGTGAGAAATGCGGGCCAAGGAAAGATGAACTGCTGGGAAGTCATGAAATGCGGAAGGGTTCCGGGCGGGGACCGGGTCGGGGAGTTCGGCGTATGCCCGGCGTACCCCGATAATGGAGAGCAGTGCGCCCGGTTGCTGGATACCAAGTGCGGGCCGAACCCGCCGGAGTCCCTGGATCTCAAGCTCCATCATTGCCTGAAATGCGAGTTCCATTACTCCGACCATTACAAGCCCCGGGTCGAAGATTTCGATACCTGCGAAATTTGCGGGACCCTGATCGAAAAGGGCGCCGTGAATTGCAGAAATTGCAGGTAAATTAGCGAAAAGGTCCGGCCTGGCCCGGCGTGTCCCCGGGCAACCGGCAGGGTACGTCCTTTCGTCGTCGGGGAAAACATGTGCGGTATCGGGTGGTTAACCCTCATGTTCCACGTGAAACACATCACCCGGGGTTCCCGTCCGCCGGTATAATGCTTTCCATGAGCGGCTCTCCCGAATCCGTGATCCCCGTGGCCCTCCTTTCCGACCTCATGGCCGGGACCGGCCATTCCCTCCCTCCCGGGGCCCCGGAAAAGCTCTTGCTCCATGCCTGTGAGATGCTCCGCTGGAACCGCGCCATCCGCCTTACCGCGATAACGTCTCCGGAGGACGTGGCGATAAAGCACATCATCGATTCCCTGCTCCTCCTTGACTTCGCTCCCTTTCCCGGAAGGACGCTCGATTTCGGATCGGGAGCAGGGTACCCCGGGATTCCGCTGGCGATCGCCATCCCGGAGGGACGTGTCGTCCTCCTGGAGTCCTCGGGGAAAAAGTGCGCCTTCCTCTCCCACGTCCGGTCGATGCTGGATCTCCGAAACGCGGAGGTGGTCGAGGGGCGGCTCACGGGTCGGAACCCCCTCCCGCTCGGGCGGTTCGAGCAGATCGTGACGCGCGCGACCCTCCCGCCCGGGGAGGCCGCGAAGCTCCTTGTCCCCTACCTGCAGCCCGGGGGGCGCCTGCTCCTCATGACCGGTCCGGGGGAGGCGGGCAGCCACTCCGCGGGGGAGGGCCCGGCGGCGACCGCCGTAAAGGCCGCTTTGCCGCACGGGGCAACGGACGGCCGGCGCCGGCGGTTCACGCTCCCCCTGGGAAGGGGATCCCGCGAAATCCGGGAGATCCTGGGT
>JAKALO010000058.1 GCA_021824125.1 Deltaproteobacteria bacterium
GTCGTGCAGCCGTCGCAGGTACGCCCCCGCCTCCTCCGGCGTCCGGATATCAGGCTCCGAGACGATTTCCATGAGCGGGACCGAGCAGCGGTTGAGGTCCGCAAGGGAAGACTGCGCCCCCGCGAATTCCCCCTCGTGGACGAGTTTCCCGGCGTCCTCCTCCAGGTGGATCCGCGTGATCCCGATCCGCTTCGCCGCTCCGTCGAGCTCTATGTCGATGTGCCCCGCCAGCGCCAGCGGAAGTTCGTACTGGGAGATCTGGTAGGCCTTCGGGAGGTCGGGGTAGAAGTAGTTCTTCCTGGCGAAGACGCTTCTCCTCTGCACCGAGCAGGAGGTGGCGAGCGCCGTGCGGATCGCGAACTCGACCACCCTGCGGTTGAGGACCGGCAGGACTCCCGGCATCCCGGTGCAGACCGGGCATGTGTTCTCGTTGGGCGTCGCCCCGAAGGCGGCGGAGCAGGCGCAGAAGATCTTGCTGCCGGTGGACAGCTGTGCGTGGACCTCCAGTCCGATGACCGCTTCGAATTCCATGCCGGCTACGCCCCCCCCATCGGGGCCACCCTTGGAAGCGGGATCTCCCGCTCGACCGCGGCGGCCGCCCTGAAGAGATCCTCCTCCCGGAAATGCCTGCCCAGGAACTGCGCGCCGATCGGCAGCCCCTCCTTCGACATCCCGCACGGCACCGAGATCCCCGGGATGCCGGCAAGGTTGCACGGAATGGTGAAGATGTCGGAGAGGTACATCGTCAGCGGATCGCCCGTCTTCTCACCGATCCGGAAGGCCGGCGTGGGCGACGTGGGCGTCAGGATAACGTCAACCTTGGAGAACGCCTCCTCGAAGTCGCGCCAGATGAGCGTCCGGACCTTCTGCGCCTTCCCGTAGTAGGCGTCGTAGTAGCCGGCGGACAGCGCGTAGGTCCCGATCATGATCCGGCGCTTGACCTCCGCGCCGAACCCCTCGGCGCGCGTCCGGGACATCATCTCGATCAGTCCGCCGTCGCACCGGGCGCGGTGCCCGTAGCGGACCCCGTCGTAGCGGGCGAGGTTGGACGAGGCCTCGGCCGGCGCGATGATGTAGTAGGCCGACAGGGCGTACCGCGTGTGCGGAAGGGAGATCTCAAGGGCCTGCGCCCCTTGCGAGGTCAGGACCGCGAGCGCCTTCTCGACGGCCTCCCTCACGCCCGGGTCGAGCCCCTCGCCCTCGAAGTACTCCCGGGGGAGGCCCACCTTCAGTCCCTTTACGCTCTCCCGGGTGGCAACGAGGTAGTCCGGCACCGGGAGATCGACCGAGGTTGAGTCCCTGCGATCGTGCCCCGCGATGATCGACAGCACCATCGCCGCGTCCGGGACGCTCCTGGTTACCGGCCCGCCCTGGTCCAGCGAGGAGGCGAAAGCGATCATCCCGTACCGGGAGACGCGCCCGTAGGTGGGTTTCATCCCCACGACGCCGCACACGGACGCCGGTTGCCGTATCGAGCCGCCGGTGTCGGTCCCCACGCCCGCGAAGCAGAGGCCCGCGGCCACGGCCGCCGCCGTCCCGCCGGAGGAGCCGCCCGGGATCCGGTCGAACGCCCACGGGTTGCGGGCAGGGCCGAAGTGCGAGGTCTCCGTGGATGAGCCCATCGCGAACTCGTCCATGTTCTGCTTTCCAAGAAGAACCGCCCCGGAGGAAAGGACCTTATCCGTCACGGTTGCGTCGTAGGGAGGGATAAAGTCGCGAAGGATCCGGCTGCCGCAGGTGGTCCGGATCCCGCGGGTGCAGAAGATGTCCTTCAGCCCCACGGGGACGCCGTGCAGGGGCCCCAACGTCCGCCCCTTGTGAAGCGCCTCGTCGCAGGCGAGAGCGTCCTTCATCGCCTTTTCCGGGAGGACGGTGACGTAGGCGTTGACCTTGGGATTGTGCCGATCGATCCGGTCGAGGATCGCGCGGGTCAGCTCCCTGGAGGATATCTCCTTTTTCCGGACCTTCTCCGCCGCTTCGATGAGCGTCCACCCGTGCATCCTAATCCTCGATGATCCGCGGGACGCGGAAGAAGTCGCCTTCCCGGTCGGGGGCGTTGGCCAGCAGCGCTTCCTTGTCCCCGAACGGTCGGACGGAATCGTCGCGGAACGGGGTTCCCATCTCCACGGCGTGGGAAGTCGGGACGACGTCGCCGGTATCGAGCGTGTCGAGCTGGCGGATGTAATCGAGGATTCCGGCGAGCTGGCCCCGGAGAAGGTCCGCCTCCGCGTCCGAGAGGGCCAGACGTGCCAGACGGGCCACGTGCAACACCTCTTCCCGCGTGATCGCCATCGGAAACACCCCCGGTACGCACGGATCGGGAATAGATGCTCAAATCTACCACAGATTCCGCGCAGGGACGACACCTTGGGGTATGATTGGCGGATGGCGCGATCCGCTTATTTCGCGACGACTTCGAAGGGGCTCGAGGGGGTCCTGGCGGGGGAGATCGAGGCGCTCGGGGGACGGGATACGGCGGTCGCGGCGGGCGGAGTCTCTTTTCTCGCGGACCCAGCGTTTTTCTACCGCGCGAACCTGTGGCTGCGGACCGCCAACCGCGTCCTGCTTCGACTTTCGGAGTTTGTCGCCCCCACCCCGGAGGCGCTCTACGAAGGGGTGAAGGCCGTCCCGTGGCCCGACCTGTTCGACGTAAGGAAAAAGATCGCAGTCGAGGCCGCGGTCCGCGACTCTTCGATTTCCAATTCCCGCTTCGCGGCGCAGAAGGCAAAGGACGCGATCGTGGACCGGTTCCGCGACAAGCTCGGCGTCCGGCCCGACGTCGACCTCGTCGCTCCCGATGTCCGGATCCACCTGCGGATCCTGCGGGACGCCTGCACCGTTTCCCTGGACACCTCGGGGGAGAGCCTCAATCGACGGGGGTACCGGGCCGACCCCGGAGAGGCTTCGCTGCGTGAGACGCTGGCGGCGGGGATCGTCCTGCTCTCGGGTTGGGACGGCCGCGTTCCGCTCGCCGACCCGGCGTGCGGGGCGGGAACGCTCCTCATCGAAGCCGCGCTAATCGCCACGAACACCGCTCCCGGACTGCTGCGCACCTCGTTCGGCTTTCAAAACCTCGCCGGGCACCGGCAGAAGCTTTGGGCGCAAACGGTGGAAGAGGCAAGGGACGCTGTCCGGAAATCCGGCGTCGTCCGGATCGAGGGGAGCGACGCATCCGCCGAGGCGGTCCGCGGCGCCCAGCGCAACGCGCGGAAGGCGGGCGTTTCGGATTTCGTCTCGTTCCGCGCCTGCGACATCCGGGATTTCTCTCCCGGCCCCCCCCCGGGAATCCTGCTTTGCAACCCGCCCTACGGGGTCCGCATGACGGGAGAGAGGGAAGAGATCGCCTCGTTCTACACGGGACTGGGCGAAGCGCTGAAAAAGCGCAGCAGGGGGTGGTCCGCCTACATCCTGTCCGGGAACCCCGACGCCACGCGCCACATCGGGCTCAAGGCCTCCCGCAGGTTCCCGCTCATGAACGGCCCGATCGACTGTCGGCTGCTCCGGTACGAGCTGTACTGACTCCTCCGGGAAGGCGCAGCCGGTATCTCATGTCCTGCGCCAACGGATATTGCCTTCCCGTCCTCACTACGGAAAGCTTGCACCGGGGGCGCTACATCTATTAGTATTTATCTGTAGACAGTCCGGCAACCCCATTCCCAACCTTCCGACACAGGCACAGGCGCAAGACGCGCAAGGCGGTGCTTCCGATGTTCGCAGACGCCTGCAAGCTCGCTGCCCGCTACACCTATCCCGTGGTCTACGCGCGCCGGCATTTCGACGGGACGACCAAGTCCGGGTGCGCCGCCTTCGTGGTTCTCAACGAGCAGGGGTGGATCGCGACGGCCGCCCACCTGCTCGCCGCAGACGAGGCGCTCCAGCGAAGCAGCCGGGAGATATCCGACCATCAAGCGAAGATCCTCGACATCCGGCAGGATCCGCGGCTGTCCGGTCAGAAAAAGCGCCTCAGGATCTCCCGGCTCAAGACCAACCCGAAGTGGGTCACGAACGTAACGTTCCGGTGGGGAAGCGACGGGATGCGCCTGCGGGAGGTCCGGGTGCTTCCCGAGGCGGACCTGGCCGTCGGCCGCCTTACGCCGTTCGACCCCGAGAGGTTCCGGCCGTTCCCCGTCGTCAAGGACCCCGCCAGCCTCGACGTGGGGACCCCACTGTGCAAGCTGGGATACCCGTTTCAGCAAATAAAGGCTTCGTACGACGAATCCGGCGGCGGATTCCGCCTGTCGACCGGCGCCCAACCGCTCACGGGATTCCCGATGGAGGGAATCTACACGAGGACGTTGTCCGCGGGCAAGTCCTCCGACGGCCGGTACGAGATCAAGTTCCTGGAAACCTCTTCTCCCGGCCTCACGGGCCAGAGCGGGGGCCCCCTCTTCGACTCGCGCGGGACCCTCTGGGGGGTCCAGAGCCGGACGGATATGCACTCCTTCCGCATCCTCACCCGGACACCGGGCAAGACACGGACCAGCGACGAATTCCTGTCGCTGAACCTGGGTGTGGCGATCCACCCCGAACTCCTGGTGAGCTATCTCAAGGACCACGGGATCCCGTTCCGGCTTTCGGATTACTGAGGCCCTCCGCCGTATCTTTCCTCTTCGCGGCAAACCGTGCCATCATGAACGAAAGACACCGCCACGAGGTGCGGGGAAGATGAGGCGATCGTTCCGGCTTCTCCCGGTCGGATTCGTCCGCTCGGCGGTCAGGTCGCTCGAAGAGGCGCCGAAACAGGGGGCGCTGTCGGGGACGGAAGCCGAGATTGTCGTGGACCCGGAGTACGCCGAGGCTCTCGAGGGTCTGGCCCGGCGGGCCGGAAAGATCATCGTGCTGTGCTGGATGGACCGGGCCGACCGCGCCCGCCTGAAGGTTCACCCGCGCGGGCAGGAGGACCGCCCCGAGCGCGGCGTCTTCTCGACACGCTCCCCGCACCGCCCGAACCCGATCTCGCTTCACACGGTGGAATTGCTGGAAGTCCGCGGAAACGTACTGCGCGTCCGCGGGATGGACGCGGTCGACGGCACGCCCGTCATCGACATCAAGCCGCACTCCCCGGAACTGGACGGGTAGCCTAATACTGCTTCGCCGGCTTCTGCGCGCCGAAGCGGGAGAGCACGGCGTCCAGGCGGCGACGGCCCGAGGCGGTCTCCTCGAACGGATCCTCCTTCAGTCGATGCGGAAGCGATAATCGGAAGGCGTCGGCGAGGCACTCCTCGTCGGGCAGCGCGATCCCCTTCACCGCGGCCAGCGCCTTGGCGCACTTGATGATGGTGATGTCCCCCCGGTGGCCGGCGACCCCCAGGTCGGCGACGACCTCCACGACCGCGTCGAGTACCTGAACGGAGAGCTCGACGGAGGACAGCATCCCCCTCGCCGCGACGAGCCGTTCTCGCAGAGCCTTGTCCTCGCGCTCCCATTTCCTGTGGAATTCCGGGTCGTCCCGCTCGAATTCCAGTACCCGTTCCACGATCTGCCGGCGAAGCGACAGGTCGCGCTCGCCCGTCACCTCGACGCACAACCCGAAACGGTCCAGCAGCTGCGGCCGCAATTCCCCTTCCTCGGGGTTCATCGTACCGACCAGAATGAACCGCGACGGGTGCGTGTAAGTCACCCCCTCGCGCATCACCACGTTCACGCCGGAGACCGCGACGTCCAGCAATACGTCCACGACGTGGTCGTCAAGAAGGTTCACCTCGTCTATGTACAGGATATTCCCGTTCGATTTGCCCAATACCCCGGGCTCGAACCTCTTCTCCCCGTCACGAAGGGCCGCGGAAAGGTCCAGGCTACCCACAACACGGTCCTCCGACGCGTTCAGCGGAAGGTCCACGACCTCCACCGCGCGGCTCTCGTAGGCAAGACGCTCCCCACCCGATTCCCGGGCGCGGCACTCACCGCACAACGACGACCCTTTCATGCAGCCGAAACGGCAACCCGAAACCGATTCCTTCGACGGAAGAACCGCCGCGAACGCGCGCACCGCCGTCGTCTTCCCGGTCCCCTTCTCCCCGCGAATCAATACACCGCCGATCGAAGGGTCCACCGCGTTCGCCAGCAAACCCTTCTTCAGCAACTCCTGACCAACGATCGCGCTGAACGGGAAGGAACGCATAACCTTTTCTCTCTTTGTAATGGCTGGTATTAGAGGAAGAAGCCGTGGACCCGCTGATCGGCCGGCAAGGGGGTGAGGCGGCCGGGGGGCTCCCACATGCGGTACCTGCTCTTCCAAAGGCAGTGAAACCATTTTAATACGCCTTTTTAAAAATTCAACATCAAATCGGGAAGCATCCGCCAAATGCTCTCCTTCCCGCCGCTTTCGGCATCCCCGGAGAAGACACCGCCTCCTGGCGGACAAGCCTTCCGGTGGCTGCTTCAGCTGCGAAGAGAAGGGTTCAAGGCGGTTGACCGGGAAAAAGAGGGTTCCTCGAAGGGGATCCGGCTACCCGCTCGCGGGGCTTTCGCCAAGGGGAAGCGTTTCGAGGAACTCGGCGAGGTGTTCCTCGACCTCGAGGGGCACCGGCGAGGGAGCCTCTCCCCCGTTGATGCTCCTCAGGAAGGCCCCACACTTCGGGCACCGGTCGCGATGCGCCTCGAAAAGTGCCGACGTGTTTGGAGAAAGACGGTGGGAGACGTACGCCCCGATGAGCGCGGCCACCTGCTCGCGGCGTTCGCACACCGCGCGCTCGCGGTACTTTTCGATGTCCTTCCGGTACTCACGCCCCTTCTCCATCACGAATTCCTTGAGCCGGGTCCGTACCTCGGCGGGGATCTCCTCCGGCTTCATCTTCCGGCACAGGATCCGAGTCGTGTCGTAGGTCTTGAGGAAGTTCTTGCAGGGTTCGCACTTCTCGATGTGCGCTGAGAAATCCCGCATCAGGTGTTCTTCCATGGTTCCCTCGAGATAATCCTCGAGGAGGTACACCAGTTCCTTGCAGTTCATTGCTAGTGGCTCTTCCCTTCGCTCAGGTACCTCGACAGCTGTTCCCGCATGTAAAGCCTCGCCCTGTGAAGGCGCGACTTTACCGCGGGGACCGTCAGTCCCAGTATTTTGGCGGTTTCCTCGTTCGACAATCCTTCCACATCGCTCAATACGAAAACCACGCGGTATTTCTCCGAGAGATTCTCCGTGGACTTCCTGATCATCCGGCCAAGTTCCTTGTCCAGCGCTTTCCGTTCGACTTCCTTGCTCCAGTCGTCGATCGGGCTGGCGTGCATCCCGTCCTCGGTGAACATCGGCATGAACTCCTCGATCGAGACGGTCTCGTGTCTCCTCTTCCCGCGGAGCCGCATCAGGCACGTGTTCACGCAGATCCGGTAAATCCAGGAATAGAGCGCCGAGTTTCCCTTGAAGGTGTGCGCCTTCCGCACCACCGTCATGAACACGTCCTGGACCGCCTCCTCGGCGTCGCTCTCGTTTTTCACGATGGACATCGCCAGGCCGTAGATCTTCCCGTGAAACCGGTCGAACAGCGCCTCGACCGCCTCGGGATTGCCCACCCGAAGTTCCTCGAGAAGGACGTTATCGTCCAACAGCCTCTCGGAGGCCATTTCCCTCCCCGCTTTAGATTCAATCGCCGTTTCCGGGTTTCAAAGCGTTTTGCCCGTGAATCAAGGAGTACCATTTTGTATCGGGCTGCGCAAGGCCGGACCGGTTTGCCCTTGTCGGAGCGACGGGAATCCTTTAAAATTGGAGCCGCGCGCAACGCAATACCGGGACAAGGGGGGTTTCCGCAGCCTTGAAGAAGAGATATTACTTCCTTTCCGCGCTGCTGGGCGCGGGGACGGTGGCCTTCCTTCTCACCGTTCTTCTCAAACGTCGCCGGATCGTCACTCCGTTCCCCTATCCACCTCCGGAAGGAGGCGAGAGAGAAGGGGAATTCGAGCTGTTTATCGGTTCGTGAAGCCCGGCCGGAAGCGTCAATCCAGGAGCTCCATCCGAACCGCACGAACGAGGATCTTCTTTAAACCGTAACCGGGGAACCGGGCGATTATCTTCCTTTCCGCGCCCTCCCCCTCCTCCGTCTCCACCTTACCTTCCCCGAACAGCGGGTGGCGAACGCGCCGGGATTTGCGCGGCGGTCCCGGCGCCGCTGTTACGCGGCATGACGGTGAACCGGCGAATGTCGCTCCCCGGAACGGTTTGCCTTGCGGGCTTCCCGCCTCTTCCCAACGCACGAGAGCGGGGGGGATCTCGTGCAGGAACCGCGACGGGATCGCGTCGCGGTGCGAACCGAAGAGCATCCGCCGGCGCGCGAAGGAGAGACACGCCTTCTCCCGGGCGCGCGTGAGCCCAACGTAGAAGAGCCGCCGCTCCTCCTCGAGCCCGGAGCCCGAATCCGCGGACCGGGAGTGGGGAAGAAGACCCTCTTCGAGCCCGACGAGGAACACGACGTCGAATTCCAGCCCCTTTGCGGTGTGGAGCGTCATCAGGCGGACGGCGTTGTCCGCATCCCCCCCCTCGTCCTTCGGGGAAAGGGAGACCTTCTCGAGAAAATCCCGCACGGCCTCCTCGCCCTTGCCCTTGAAGGCGCCGGCAAGGCCGATCAGCTCCCGGACGTTTTCCAGATCGTCCCGGCGGATCTCCTGTCCCTCACCTTTCTCCCGGGACCTTTCCTCGAGCCAGGCGATGTACCCGGACCCTTCCAGCAGCGCCCGCAGCGCCTCCCCGGGGCCGGCCGTCGGCAGTGTCGACAGCCATCGGCCGCGCAGCGAAAAGAGCGGCGACATTCCGGGAATCTTCGCGAGCGCCCCGGAGAGAGGAACACCGGAGAGGTTAGCCGTTTCCCGCGCCCGGGAGAGCGCCACTTCCCCCACCCCGCGCCGGGGCGCCCGCAGCAGCCGCTTCAGCGAGACCGGGTCGTCGGGGTTTAGGAACCACTTGAGGTACGCCATCCCGTCGCGGACCGACGCCCGGTCGTAGAACGAGAGCGCCCCGCGCAGGACGTACGGGACGTCGAGGCGGCGCAGCGCGTCCTCGATCGCGCGCGACTGCGCGTTTACCCGGTAGAAGACGGCGATCTCCGAGGGGGAAACAGCGCGGCGGATTTCCGCCGCGACGGCCGCTGCGACCGCGTCGGCCTCCGCTTCGCCGTCCGCATGCACGAGGACGGCCGGCGGCTCCCCCCCCTGGCGGGCGGGAACGATCCGTTTTTCGCGCCGGAGGCGGTTTTTCCCGATCACCTCCCCGGCGGCAAGGAGGATCGCCGATTTCGACCGGTAGTTCGTCCCAAGGTGGAACACCGTCGCCCCCGGGTGGTCCCGCTCGAACGACAGCATCGGGCCGGCCGACCCGCCGCGCCAGCCGTAGATCGACTGGTCCTCGTCCCCGACCGCGCAGAACGAGTCCGCACCCTCGGCGAGAAGCCGGGAGAGCTCGGCCTGGCCGCGGTCCACGTCCTGGAACTCGTCCACGAGCAGGTGCCTCACCTCCGCGCGCACGGCCGAGAGCGCCTCGGGAACCTCGCTGAAGAGGCGTACGGGCAGCCTGATCAGGTCGGCGAAGTCCACCGCACCGGCGGCGGCCAGCGCGGCGTCGTAAGCGGCGCCGACCGCGGCCGCCTTGTCCGCGAAATAATACCCGGAGGCCGCGGCGGCCGCCGCCACGGTGACCCCGTCGCGCTTGGCGCGCTCGACGAGTCCCGCGAACATGGCGGGAGGAAACTTCTTCTCGTCGAGGTTGTTGTCCCTGACCGCCTGCCGGACAACTTCGTGCTGGTCGCGGGCGTCGTAGATGACGAAGCCGGGGGGAAGGCCGATCCGGCTGCCGAACCTGCGCAGCAGGATGGCCCCGAAGGCGTGGAACGTCCCCAGCCACGGCAGGTCGGCGCCGTCCGGGAATTGCCGCGCGACCCGGTCGCGCATCTCCTCGGCGGCCCGGTTCGTGAAAGTGATCCCCACGATCCGGCGGGAAGGAACGCCGTCCAGGACAAGGCGCACGATCCTGGCCACGATCGCGCGCGTCTTCCCGGACCCCGCTCCCGCAACGACGAGGAGCGGACCGGATTTATGCTGAACGGCCCGGCGCTGGTCCGCGTCGAGCCCGTCGAGATACGTTTCCATGTCGAGGGGAACCAGACTACATCCAGCGCACGAAAAAGTGTACGGGGAAATATCGGGAGAAAGATTACTCCCCCGACCCCGGTGGACTCGAAACGACAGCCTTCCGGGCGTTTTCCACGAATTGCCCCGGGAACGGGCACGACTTCCGCAGCACCGTGTCCAGGTGCACCGCGGTCATTTCGGAAATCGCCGAGATCTCCCCCGTCTCCTCGTTCCGCATTTCGTGGAAAAAGCGGATCGCCTTCTCTTTGATTTCCAGCACGCCGGATCGGACGGACACGACATCTCCGGGGAGAAGCTCGCGCCGGTAAGTGATTTCCTGCCGGACGGCCGCCATCCCCCTTTTCTGTTCGCGAAGGAACGAGGGGGAAAGGCCAAGCAAAGCGAAATACTGCCACGTCGCCTCGTCGAACTTCCCGACGTACCACATCACGTTCAAATGGTTCATGTGATCGCATTGCCACGGGTAGACGACGCCGCGGTAAGTGATCGGCAGACCGGTCATCTTTTCACCTCCCGAAATATTTCCTGAGCCTCTCCGCAACTTCCCTGAAATCCCCGGCGCTCGAATACCCGTTGACCGCTTCCAGCCTCAACGCGTCGTCCAGCGGGCGGCCGACGACTTCGAGGATCGTCTCCTTGGCGGACCGGATAGCCTGCTGGCCGTTGGCGAGGATCATCCGCGCCCAGCTTTCGGCCGTAGGCAGCAGTTCCTCGTGCGGCACGACCTTGCTCACCAGGCCCAGCCGGTACGCCTCTTCCGCGGAAACCTCGCGCCCCGTCAGGGTAAGGTCGAGGGCGGTTCCCACGCCCGCGATGGCGACCAGGCGGACGATCCCCCCGTCTCCCTGGTGCAAACCATGCCTCACCTCGAACACCCCGAACTTCGCCTTTTCCGAGGCAATGCGGATGTCGCAGGCAAGCGCAAGCTCGAACCCGCCGCCGATCGCGAAACCGTTGACGGCCGCGATGATCGGTTTCGTGATTCGGTGCTGCCCCCTGGTGATCCCGCCCCCGATCCCCCTCGCCGCGTTTTTCCGGGCATCCAGCATGTTCGCGTGTTCCCACTTCGGGATGAAGGATTTGAGGTCCGCCCCCGAGCAGAACGCCTTCCCGGCTCCGGTCACGATGGCGACGTCGACCGAATCGTCCGCGCTGAAATCGGCCCACACATCCCACAGGGCGTCGTTCAATCCGTCGTCAAGGGCGTTGAGCGCTTCCGGCCTGTTCAGTGTGACGTACCCGATACGGTCCCGCTTTTCGTAAAACACCTTGCCCACTGTCCCTTCCATGTCTTCCCCCCCTGCGTTTCCCGTTCCCGACTAACGCTCAGGCCGTCGCTTTCCGTCCCACGGGGCAGACGTTCATGCAGGCGAAACAGAAGTACTGCGGGCCTATGAAGCCGGCCTGGTGGAGGCGCCAGAAATTCGGGTCCCGAAGCATTGCTTTCCGCTCGGCCGCCGGAGCCTCCCCGTACCTGCTCCAGAAACGTACAGCCCCGTTCAGTCCGTACGGCATTGCGTTCTTTACACACTTCATCACGTCGGTCCGCCCCGGTTCGTCCAGCGCTTTTCCCGGGCAACCCTGCACGCATAGCCCGCACGCCGTGCAGGGATTTTCCTTTACGGGAGGGTCCGACGGGATATCGAGATCCGTGAGGATGGCCGAGAAGATGGTCCGGCATCCGAAGCGGGGATGGACAACGAGGTTGTTGCTGCCGAACGCCCCAAGGCCCGCGGCGACCGCGGCGTGCCGCAGGGATACCTGTCCGACCGCCCCCCTGGTATCCTCGTTCTGGGCCATTGGGTATGAAAGGGGAACGGTCATGACACGGGCCCCGTAACTTCTTTCCAGGTGGCGGGCCAGCTTGTACCCGCACGACCGCGAGAAAGCAGCCAGGTCCATGCGCCCGCCCATCGCGATGTTCATGTCCGGACTGCCGCAGCTGTCCAGTTCCTTGTAGGCAAGGACGACGATCGACCTTGCCCCGGGAAATATCGATTCGATTGAAGGCGACATCGGGCTGCGATAGTCCGATACGGCCGCGAATCCCACGTCGTCGATTTCAAGTCCGGACACGAAGCTGCGGATCCTCTCCCTCATCCCCCCATACCTCCCCTTGAGATCCGGGCCGCCGTTAAACGGTAAATATTGGCGACCGGTCGGTATCTTGAAGTTAATGCCTCGTCATCCGGCGGAACCACGCGGCCATTCCCCCCTACGCTCTCAACAGGTCGATGTAGGATTGAAGCTGCCGCTCGGTCGCCCTCGGGAACCGCCGGTCCCGGGTCGCGACGTACAGGGCGGCGGCCCCGTTGATGGAGATCACGATGAAATCGGAAACCTCCTTGGTCCGGACGCCCGGTTTGAGCATCCCAGCGGATTTCGCCTCGTCCAGCCAGGAGGCCAGGAGGTCCGAGAACCGCATGAACCCCTCGACGATCCGGCCGCTCATCTCGGGGGACTGGCCGGAAAGTTCGACGAGACTGTTGAAGAAGAAGCAGCCGCCCTCGAACACCTCTCCGCAGCAGTAGTCGCGCAGGTCGTTCTCGATCGTCTTAACGATCCGGTCCAGCGGATCGGAGATCTTCCGCACCCCTTTGAAGACGATCCCTTTCCAGATCTCGACCGCTCTCTCGTACGCGGCGTTCCAGAGCGCCTCCTTGCTGTCGAAGTGGGAGTAGAGCCCTCCCTTCGTCAACCCGGTCGCGGACATGATGTCGCTGATGGAGGCGTTGTAATACCCCTTGACCGAGAAGATCTGAAGCGACTTTTCGATGACGTTGTGGCGCGTCTCCCTGCCGTCCTTCCTCATTGAGCCCCCTTGCGATTCTGCACGCTGAGTTCAAGGACGATTCGGCCCCAGCCGCCGCATTGCACGCCGACGTCCATGCAGGCAGCTCGCCTGAATCTCATTTCGTTTGGATCGACACCAGCGTAGAAAAGCTCGTTGGCCGCGTAAATCAAAGGTGTAGCCGCGCTCATCGCGTATACGCAAACCTTCGCCGGGCATTGTTTCGTCAGGAGATTCCCCGCACCGTCGAGGCAGAACCTGTCCCCCGTCTTGTGTTGGCTGTTGCAGCCGTGGGATTCCACGACCGTCAGGACGATCGTCTTGTCGAGTAATGCCGGGGCTTTCGAAAGGACATCCTCGTTTCTGGGGTTCTCACGGAATATCCTCATTTCCTCATCGCTGTAACCGAGATGGCTCTTCATCAGTTTCCATTTGGCCACGTCCCACACCTTGTCGCGAATGCTCATCTTATCCTCCTGTCGGTATCGTTCCCGCCCCCCAAGATACCGACCGGTCTTAATCCTATCTGGACGTCGATAAGCCGTCAAGCAGAATCTGCCCGACGCCTTACCGACACCATAGGCGGGTCATGGGCGTCAATGGATACCGGAGCTTCCGCTCATCCCGATGCGGAGGAGCGACGATCCCCGCCCCTCCGCGAACGGGCAAACGGCAAAGCGATCAGGC
>JAKALO010000219.1 GCA_021824125.1 Deltaproteobacteria bacterium
GCCGAGCTTCTCATAGTCGATGCGCACGCCCAGCCGATCCGACTCGTCGATCATGTTGAGGACGAGCACGACGGGGAGCTCCCCTTCGATAAGCTGCAAAGTCAAGGGGAGCATTCGGGCCAGATTTTTGGCGTCGACCACGTGGAGGACGGCGTCGGCCCTTTCCTGGAGCAGGATCGAGCGGCTGACCCGTTCCTCCTCTGTCAGGGGGCGAAGAGAGTACATCCCCGGGGTGTCGATGACCTCGAACTCCTGTTCGTCCCACCGGGCCTTCCCCCGACTGACCTCGACCGTGGTCCCGGGGTAGTTGGAGACCGAGACGTACGCGCCGGTCAGGCAGTTGAACAGAAGGCTTTTCCCGACGTTCGGGCTGCCCACCAGGGCCACCTTCGGAAGCCCCTCCAGCACGGCCTCGGAAGCCTGGCGGCAGCAATTTGAATTGACGGCTTCGGATTTCACGCGGGAGAACCCTCCTCTTTGGCAATATTGGTAATGCTCCTGGATCCGTTCGACCCCCAAAGGAGCCGCATGCTGTTGCCGATGACGAGCAGCGACGCCCCCATGTCCGCGGCGACCCCCATCCAGAGGGTGACCATCCCTAGGGTGGCCAGGACGAGAAACACGGCCTTGGTCCCCAGGGCGAAGGCGACGTTGAACCGGATGATCCGCAGCGTCCGGCGTCCCAGGCGGACGGCGAAGGGGAGTTTCCGCAGGTCGTCCCCCATGAGCGCCACATCCCCCGCCTCCAGCGCCACGCCCGTCCCCGCCACCCCCATGACCACACCTACGGTGGCCGAGGCCAAGGCCGGTGCGTCGTTGATCCCGTCGCCGACCATCGCCACCCTGTTTCCTTTTTCCACGGCCTCCCGGACCAGCCTCACCTTGTCCTCCGGCAGGAGCCCCGCATGAACCGCATCGATGGGAAGCTGCGACGCGATGGCCTTCCCCGTCTCCGGGTTGTCCCCCGTCAGCATCGTCAACTCGCTCGCTCCCAGGTCGCGCAGCTCGGCCAGTCCGGCACGTGCCTCTTCCCGCACGGTGTCCCGGATGGCAATCATCCCGAGCGGCATCTTCTCGATTCCGACCAGCACCACGGTCGCCCCTTTTCGTTCCCACTCCTCCACGGCCGCCCGCTGGGGACCGCTCAACCCCGATCCGTTATCGAAGAAAGAGGGGTTGCCAAGGAGGTAGGTCCCCCCGTTCACCTTCCCCCGGATTCCCATGCCGGGAACGGCCTGGACGAACGTCGGCGCGGGCAGCGGGTCGGAGTCGCCTTCGCTCCCGGCGGCTTCCAGGATTGCGGCGGCCAGCGGGTGTTCGGACCTGGATTCCAAGGCCGCGGCCAGGCGAAGAAGCTGGTCTTCAGGGAGATCGCAGAAGGACCGGACGTGGACCACCTCGGGCTTCCCCCGCGTGAGCGTCCCTGTCTTGTCGAAAAAGAAAGCACGGATCCTGCCAATTTCTTCGAGGTATACCCCGCCTTTGAACAGGATTCCCTCACGGGCAGCCCGTGTGAGCCCGCAAACGATGGAGACGGGCGTCGAGATCACCAACGCGCACGGGCAGGCAATCACCAGGACCACGAGCCCGCGGTACACCCAGGTGGAGAACGGTTGTCCGAAAAGAAGCGGAGGAACGAGGACCAGGCCAAGAGCAAAGGCGATCATCGCGGGCGTGTAGTAGCGAGCGAACCCGTCGATAAAGGTCTGGCTCCGGGCGCGCTGCGCCTGGGCGTTCTCGACGAGATGGATGATCCGGGCGAGCGAACTGTCCGACGCGGGTCTCTCCACCCGGATGTCCAGGACGCCCCGACCGTTGAGGCTTCCCGCAAGGACCCGGGAGCCGGGAGCCTTCTCCACCGGGATGGACTCTCCCGTGATGGGGGCCTGGTTCACGGAGGAAACCCCCTCGACCACCAGTCCGTCGACTGGAACGCGCTCGCCGGGGCGCAACAGGACGGTGTCCCCGACGACGATCCGATCGACAGGTAGCCGGATTTCTTCCCCCCCTCGAAGAACCGTCGCCTCCTTCGGGGAGAGGTCGAGGAGCCGCCGGATGGCGTTGCGGGCCCGGTCCATGCTGCGGGCCTCCAGGAGTTGCGCGAGGGAGAAGAGGAACATCGCCGAAGCCGCCTCCGCCCACTCTCCGATGAGAAGGGCACCGACGGCGGCAGTGGCCATTAGTGTGTTCATTTCAAGCTGGCGGTGGCGAAGGGCCTGCCAAGCGCGGCGAACGACGTACCAGCCTCCGGAGACCGTCGCCAACAGAAGGAGCGGCTTCACAACGCGCGGCTGAACCCCCGTGAAATGGAGGATCAGTCCAGTCGCCAACGCAACGCCCGAAATGGAGGTCGCCGTCAGGCGGCCGTATCGCTCCCAATAGGAGAGCGCCTCCGCCTCGCGGTCGTCGATGCGGGCCTTGAATCCCGCCTCGGAGATTGCCTGTGCGATCCGTTCGGGCGTTACGGCGTGGGGATCGAACTCGACCGTGAGTGTGGAATCAGTATAGGAAGGAACCGCCCGACCCACTCCCGGAAGGGTCGAAAGCGCGGCCAGAATCGGCGTCGATTCATGGGCACAATCCATCCCCTCCACCCGGAAGATCCGTCGCGATGCCAGCGTACAGATGTCTCCGCAGGAACAGTTCGTCACTGCGCGCTCCTTCACGTTTTCCATGCCTTCTCCTCGTCCCGCATCGAATTAACGCATGAACATACATTCATGCGTATGAATAAAAAAATGCCCTGTTACCCCGCGCTTTCGCGGACCCGCTCCGTTGCCTCCCGGACTTGACCTGCCCCCTCGCGGACATGGCGCAACGCCTCCTTCAGCAGGCTGTCGATATGGGCGTCGTCGAGCGAGTAGAAAGCCATCTTTCCTTCCTTTCTGTATCGGACAAGTTTCTGGCTCCTCAAGACTCGGAGTTGGTGGGAGGTCCCCGACTCGCTGATCCCCAGAAGTTTGGACAGGTCGCATACGCAAAGTTCCTCAACGGAAAGGGCCTGAAGGATCTTTACTCGTGTCG
>JAKALO010000002.1 GCA_021824125.1 Deltaproteobacteria bacterium
GCGAATGGAGATCACCTACGAGGACCGGATCACGACGGCGCCCGTACGGGGTTTCTATGAAAAGAGGGGCGACCTGCCGCCGGGAGTCGTCCGCTGGGTGGTCGTCGACAAGGAGAACGGGGGCAAGGCCGACGCGCTGAACACCGGCATCAACGCCTCCACCTGCCCCTTCTTCCTTTCGATGGACGCCGACTCCATCATAGACGAGCAGGCTCTCCTCCAGGCGTTCCGCGTGATGCTGGTGGACGAGCGCGTGGTGGCGATCGGCGGCCAGGTGGCGCTGGCCAACGGGTGCCTGGTTCGGGACGGGCGTGTCCAGGCGGTCGGCATCCCCTCTTCCCACCTCGCCCGGTTCCAGGTCGTGGAGTACATCCGGTCGTTTTCCATCGGCCGCACGGCGCTAGGCTACCTCGATTCCATCCTGATCATCTCGGGTGTGTTCGGCATCTTCCGGAAGGACGTCGTCATGAAGGTCGGCGGGTACCTGACCAAATCGTTGACGGGGAAGATCGCGGGGGAATACGTGGGCGCCTGGCGGGAGACCGTGTGCGAGGACATGGAGATCGTCGTCCGCATCCAGCGGTACATCCGGGAAAAGCGGCTGAACATGCGGGTCGGCTACACACCGCACCCGCTTTGCTGGACCGAGGCCCCCGAGTCGTTCGCAAGCCTCGCCAAGCAGCGCAACCGCTGGACGCGCGGCCTCGTCGAGACGCTGAAGTATCACCGTAAAATGTTCTTCAGCCGCCGGTATGGCCGGATCGGCTGCTTCGCCTTCCCGTTCTTCTTCTTCTTCGAATTCCTGGGGGCGCCCATAGAGCTTCTCGGCTATTTGGGCATACCCCTGCTGTTCTCTGTCGGGCTTCTG
Source organism: Deltaproteobacteria bacterium (assembly GCA_021824125.1). Lineage (GTDB taxonomy): Bacteria > Desulfobacterota > Deferrimicrobia > Deferrimicrobiales > Deferrimicrobiaceae > JAKALO01. The sequence continues at coordinate 869 of JAKALO010000002.1, forward strand.
AGCGTGGAATACCTGTTCCTGTTCTTCCTCGTCTCCGTCGCCTACGGGACCCTCGTATCGGTCTCCGCGGTGATCACGGGGGCGTGGTCCGAGCGTGCGAGTCCCCTGCGTCCGGGCGGGAGTTCCCTGCTGCAATACGGCAGGACCGGGGACCTGGCGATCCTGCTCTTGTACGCCCTGCTCGAAAACTTCGGATACAGGCAGTTGAACCTCTTCTGGAGGACGCGGGGCATATGGGATTATTATTTCGGAAAAAAAGGCTGGGATAAATTCGACAGGATCGGGTTCGGCGGCACGCCCGAAGCCGGCGGAGGGGCTGAATGAACGCGAAGACGATATGGCGGATGGTCGGATGTGCGTTGTTCCTTGCGGTTCTTCACGCGTCGGCGGGGCCGGCGACGGCCGCGGATCCGGCCTCCCTCGACGAGGGCAACGCGCTGATCGGGAAGGGGGAGTTCCGGGCCGCCGCGGGAGTGTTTTCGTCGGTGCTGGAGAAGGAGCCTGCGAACCGGGATGCGCGGATCGGCCTGGCCCGCGCCCTCGGTTTCTCGGGGGATCACGCCGGGGGGGAGAGGGAGTTCCGGGCTGTGCTGGCCGCCGCCCCGGGCGACGTGGAGGCGCGCCTCGGGCTCTCCGACGTGCTGGCATGGCGGAAGCGTTACGGGGAGGCCGACGAGGTCCTCTCCGGGCTGGACAGGGAGAGGCCGAACGACCCCGAAGTCCTCGTGCGGCGCGGGAAGGTGGCCTTGTGGTCCGGAGACCGCGAAGGGGCGAGGAAGCATTTCGAGGCGGCGGTCCTGCTTGCCCCCGGCAACACGGAGGCGGCAAGGGGACTGGAGCAGGCGAAGTCCGGCGCCGGGACGAAATTCACCCGGGTGGCGGAGGGCGGGGTGTCGCTCCTCCGGATCCGGAGGGCCAACCCGGGGACCCAGGTCTGGTCGGCCGTCCGCGACGCATCCTCGCGGGACCTGGAACTGCAGGCGAGGGTAGACTACCTCCACCGGTTCGGGCAGGACGAGGTCCGGGGGACCGCCGGAGCCGTGCGGAAGTGGGAGGGGGGGCTGTCTCTTCGGGGCGAGGCGGGATTCTCCCCGCACGCGGACATCTTTTCCCGTTATGCACTCGAGGCGGAAGCGGGGTTGCCGCTCCAAAAGGGGCTGGCGGCCTACCTTGGAGCGAAATACGCAGACTACGCGACGGCGGAGGTCTGGAACGCCATCGTCGCGGTGGAATGCTACGTTCTTCCCAAGGATGCCCTGCTGGCGAGGTACGTGTTCTCCAACGCACGGTTCGACGGCGGCGGCGACAGCGACGACGGCACCTGGATGGCCAAGGCGACGCACTTTTTCACCGACGCCGACAGGGCATGGGCCTACTACTCGCACGGGAAGGAAGGGTACGCCACGGGTACGGCGGACCAGATCGGGAACGTCACTTCGAACACCTACGGCCTCGGGGGCAGGATCTTCCCCGTTCCGCGGTGGGGAGCCGAAGGAAACTTCGAGTGGCAGGAAAGAGAGGGCGGGAACCGCTACCTGACGTTCACACTCGTGGGCTACCACCGGTTCTGACCACTGGCATGTTCAGAGGTCCGGGGGCGGCCCCCCGACGAGCCCGCCCTCGTTCATCGAGCCGGTGCGGTACCCGTTGAGGTCGACGGAGACGTAGAGGAATCCGTTCCGGCGGAATCCCTCGTGTACGGCCTCGGAGACCCCCGCCTCGAAGAGGCGCGGGATTTCCTCCCGCCCCACCTCTATGCGCGCCACGCCGCCGTGCACACGGACGCGGAACTGCCGGAACCCGAACCCCCGGAGGATCTCCTCGCAGGCCTCGACGCGGGAGAGCGCCTCCGCGGTGATCTCCGTCCCGTAGGGAAACCGGGAGGAGAGGCAGGCGAAAGCGCCCTTCTCCGCGGTTGGCAGGCCGAAACGCCGGCTCAGCGCCCGGATCTCCTCCTTCGCGATCCCGTTCTCAAGCAGGGGGCTGCGCACGCCCAGCTCCTTCGCTGCGCGGCGGCCGGGGCGGTAGTCGTTCAGGTCGTCCGCGTTCGACCCGTCGCAGACCGCGGCGTATCCTTCTTCACGGGCGATCGCTTCGATCCGCCCGAAAAGCTCCTTCTTGCAGTGGTAGCACCGGTCGGGCGGGTTGGAGGAGAAGCCGGGGATCAGGAGCTCGTTGGACTCGATGAACCTGTGCCGCACCCCCCATTCCCGGGCGATCCTCTCCGCCTCGTCGCGCTCCGACCTGGGGTAGGTGGGGGAGGTGGCCGTGACCGCGAGGACGTTTTCCCCCAGCGCCACCCGGGCGGCGTGGAGAAGGAAAGTGCTGTCGACGCCGCCGCTGTATGCGATCACCGACGGTCCCATCCCCCGCAGGGACGCGAGCAGCGCCTCCCACTTTTCCGCGAGCTGCCCGGTCAAGGCGTTTCCCCCCCCGAGGTCAGCAGAGGAGTGCACGTTCCACCTCGGAGAAGTCCGGGTCGGCCGGGAGGAAAAGCTCCCGCTCGGTCGCCCCGTCAACCTCGCGCACGCGGAAGGGCGGCTGCGTGCCGGGCTTGCTGTAGCGGGTGAAAAAGCGGGAAAGCAGTTCCGCCGGCGCCTCGCCGCCCGTGCCGTTGATCCCGATCGAAGGGCCCGGGAACCCTTCCGCGACGTAGACGCGCAGCTTACCGCGCCCGAGCGCCTCCAGCCTCCGGTTCTCCGCTTCGTCCCTGCCCACGATGACCTTGCGCCCGTCCGGCATCCGGAAGTGCCTCCCGACCTTCAGGAGACGGAGGTCCGCCATGTCCGGCGACGGGCAGTGGTCGAGAAGGTCCCTCACCTTGACGGAGAACGTCTTGTCCGTGAGGAGGCAGCCGCCCGCGGGGCACGGGTAGTCGCCGATGCTCCAGTCTTCCGCGAGCCGGATCTGCTCCTTGCGGGAGCGCCCCACTATGTCCAGCATCTTCTCACGGTCGACCCAACCTTCGCGCTCGGGGATCGTCGGTTCGAGATGGCGGGCCGAAAGCGGTCGCAGGACAAGACCCGCGCACCCGCTGTGCTTCTCGATCACCCGCAGGGCGTCGACGCGCTGGGACATCGGGCGCTGCCCGACGACCTCGCCCGTCACCAGGAACCTCGCCCCGATCTCCTCCATGTACTCCTTCGCCTTGCGCAGCGTGAATATCCGGCAGTCGATGCAGGGGTTCATCGCCGAGCCCCGGCCGTGCCGGGGGTTCCGGACGATGTCGATGTATTCCTTGCCCTTGGATACGGTACGGATCGGGATGCCCATCCGCCCGGAGACGATCTGTGCCTGGGAGTGGCAGCCTGCCCCGGGCGCTTCCCCGGAGGCGGTCCCCGCCGGGCGGGAGCAGGTGCAGAACGGTGACGTGAAATGAAGGGCGAAGAGATCGATCCCCTGGTCGGCAATCATCCTGGCGGCGAGCGTGCTGTCCAGGCCACCCGACAGGAGAATCACGGCGCGTACGCGCTCCCCGGCGTGCGTTTTCAAAGCGCGCAGCTCCGCTCCAGGCAATATTCGCCGGGGGAGAGCGGGGTTCGGATCCTCGGGGACTCCCCGCATGCCGGGCACTGCGGGTCTTTCGGGACGGAGAGCGCGGAGACGGTCCCGCTCAGGGTGTCGATCATCGTAAGCCTGCCGTGAAGCGGCACGCCGATGCCCAGAAGGATCTTCACCGCCTCGACCGCCTGCCACGAGCCCAGGACGCCGGCCGCCGCCCCGAGAATGCCCGCCTCGGCGCAGGTCGGGGCATCCTTGCGTGGGGGTATCTCGGGGATGAGGCACCGCAGGCACGGCCCCTGCCCGGGAACCACCGTGAGGATCTGCCCCCCGAACCGCAGGGCGCCCGCGTGGACCAGGGGCACGCCCGTGACCACCGACGCGTCGCTGCACAGGTATTTCGTGGGGAAGTTGTCGCTCCCGTCGATGACGACGTCGTATCGGCTGAAGAGGTCCATGGCGTTGTCCGCAGTGAGCGCCGTCGGGTGGGCCTCCGGCTCCAGGTCCGACCGGAAAGCCCTGAGCGTGTCGCGCGCGGATTCCGCCTTCCAGCGTCCAACCGACGCTTCCGGGTGGATCAGCTGCCGGTTCAGGTTGGACAGGTCGACGCGGTCCCCGTCGATTACCCCGATCCGGCCGACCCCCGCGGCCGCGAGGTAGAGGAGGGCCGGAGATCCGAGGCCGCCCGCCCCGACGACCAGTGCGGACGATGCGAAGAGCTTCTCCTGCCCGTGGGGCCCGATCTCGCCCAGCAGAATGTTGCGGCTGTACCTCAGGATGTCTTGGTCTGTGAAGCGCATCGGGTTATTATACCCCAGGAAGACCGGGGCGTTCCCGACAGCCTGGGGAAAAGCGACGCCCGCGGGAGGTTAGTTGCCCATAGATGTCGGACCGATACGGCTTGCCGAGTTTCCCGTAACGGAACGTTTCCTGTATTTGAACCATGCCGGAGTATCCCCTGTACCCGCGTCCGCAGCGGAGGCCGGCGCGCGCCTGCTCCGCGAGTGCCGTGACGAGGGGGCGTTCCGGCTTCGGAAGTGGGCGGAGATATCGGATGGGGCCCGGGGCCGCTTCGCGAGGATGATCGGGGCGTCGCCCGGCGAGATCGCCTTCATAAAAAACACCTCCGAGGGGCTTTCCTTCATCGCCGCGGGTTTCCCGTGGAGGGAGGGAGACAACCTCGTCACCGCGAACGTGGAATTCCCCGCGAACATCTACCCGTGGATGCGGCTTCGTTCCCGCAACGTCGAGACGCGGCTGGTGGCGGCGCGCGACGGGCGGGTCCGGAAGGAGGACCTCTTCGCGGCGTGCGACGGGAAGACGCGGCTCATCGCGCTGTCCTCGGTGGAGTTCGCCAACGGTTACCGGAACGACCTCCCGGGCATCGGGGAGTACTGCCAGAAGAAGGGGATCTTCTTCTGCGTGGACGCGATCCAGAGCCTTGGGGTCCTGCCTATGGACGTCCGGTCGTACGGGATCGACTCCTTGTCCGCCGACGGCCACAAATGGCTGCTCTCCCCGGAGGGGATAGGGGCGTTCTACATTTCCCGGGACGTGATGGAGATGGTCGAGCCGGTGATCCTGGGGTGGCACTCCGTCGAAAACCGCTTCGACTTCGAAAACTACGATTTCCGCCTTTCTACCGACGCGCGGCGCTTCGAGCCGGGAAGCCTGAACACGGTGGGACTCGCCGCTTTCAACGCGTCCCTCGATCTGCTGCTGTCGATCGGCGCGGACCGGATCTGGGAGCGTGTCCGGCGGCTGACGGAGGGCGTTATCGAGACGGCCCGACGGAACGGTTACGAAGTCCTCTCCCCGGGGAACCCGGAGGACCGGTCCGGGATAGTGACCTTCCGGGTCCCGGGCGCCGATCCCAACGCCCTGTGGAAGGCGCTGCTCGGCAGGAACGTGGTATGCTCCCCCCGGGCCGGCGGCATCCGGGTCTCGCCGCACTTCTACAACACCCCCGGGGAAATCGAGCGGTTCTTCGGGATCCTTGAGGAAGAGATCGTCCGCCTTTCGAGCTCAAGTCCGGGATGAGGAGGACAGCGTCGGATATGCCCAGCGAACGCAATGAAAAGATCCTCATGGTCGACGACGACGCCCTGGTCTCCGATGTCGTCGGAGCGATACTTCGTAACCAGGGCTTCCGGTTCGAATGGGCGGGCGACGGCGCCGAGGGGTTGCGGAAGGCCAGGGACCTGCAGCCGGACCTTATCTTCCTCGACATTTCGATGCCCGGGCTGGACGGCTTCCAGACGTGCAGGAAGCTCAAGGAGGACCCGGTGACGCTGCGGATACCGGTGGTCATGCTCACGGCCCACGCGGACAGGGAATCGCGCATCAAGGCGCTCGAGGCGGGAGCCAGCGACTTCCTGGCGAAGCCGGTCGACGGCACGGAGATGGTGGTCCGGGTGGGCAACATACTCAAGGCGAAGCGGTACCAGGACTCCATCGAGGAGCATAGCCGGGTGCTCGAGATCCAGGTCGAGGAAAGGACCAGGCAGCTCAAGGAGTCGCTGCTGGACACCGTGCAGCGGTTGACGCTCGCCTCGGAATACCGGGACGTGGACTCATACGTCCACGTCAAGCGGATCAGCTACTACAGCGAGATCATCCTGAGAAAGCTGGACATCACCGGGGACGCGGCCCACATCATGTACTACGCGAGCCCGATGCACGACATCGGCAAGGTCGGCATCCCGGACGCCATCCTGCTGAAGCCGGGGGTCCTGACGGAAGACGAGTTCGAGATCATGAAGACGCACACCACGATCGGGGCAAGGATCCTTCGCGGGTCCAGCAGCCCCTACCTGAAGTCCGCGGAACGGTTCGCGCTGTACCACCACGAACGGTGGGACGGGAAAGGGTACCCGCAGGGGCTAAAGGGCGAGGCGATACCGATCGAGGGCCGGATCATGAACCTCATCGACCAGTACGACGCACTCCGGAGCAAGCGGCCCTACAAGCCCCCGTACGAGCACGAGCGGTCGGTATCGATCCTTCTCGAGGGGGGGCACCGCACGTCCCCGGACCACTTCGACCCCAGGATCCTGCAGATATTCAGGGAATGCTCGGAGGAGTTCCGGGCGGTCTACGAGACCCACCAGTCCTGGTAGGGCGGCGGCGCCCCGGGGGCCCGCTCTTCTCCGCCGCGATGAGGGCCGCTCCCAGCGCCCCGGCGAGCTGCGGCTCCCCGGGGACCAGGAGCGGGATCCCGAAGCGGTTCTCCAGGGCCTTGCGGGCGGCGGGGTTTTTCGCGACCCCCCCCGTCATGACGGCGGGCGGGACGCACCCTACACGCTCCGCGAGGGCGGCGATCCGGTTCGCGATGGCGAGGTGCACCCCCCACGCGATGTCTTCCGGGGACGCCCCCGAGGCGATGAGCGAGATCACCTCCGACTCGGCGAACACTGTGCACATCGAGCTTACGGAAAGGGACCTGCGCGAGGCCAGGGAGCGGCGGGCCATCAGTTCCAGGTCCATCTCCAGCGTCCGGGCCATAACCTCCAGGAACCGCCCCGTTCCCGCGGCGCACTTGTCGTTCATGGCGAAGTCCGATACCTTGCCGTCCGGGGAGAGCCGGATGACCTTGCTGTCCTGCCCCCCGATGTCCAGCACCGTGGCCGCGTCCGGGAACAGGCTTCGGGCGCCCCGCGCGTGACAGGTGATCTCGGTGACCTTGAGGTCGGCGGAGGGCACCGCTTCCCGCCCGTAGCCCGTCGAGACGGTGAAGGCGATGTCCGACGGCCTGCCCCTGGCGACGGAAAGCGCGCGGTCGAGGGCCTCCCGGCAGGCCTTGAGCGTGGATGCGCCCGTCGCGGTGATCGCGTGACCGACGACTTTCCCGCCGCCGTCGAGAAGGACCACGTCGGTGGAGAGGGACCCGACGTCGATCCCGGCGAAGAGCACGCGACGCGGCGTCAAAGTGGCCGGATCTCGTAGTTTCGCGTGCCGAGCCCCGTTTCCTCTCCGTGGGCCAGCTGGATCGACCAGTCTATGGATGGGTGGGTCGCGCGGAAGGGGTCCCTGCCGGCCGCCTTGATCACGAGGTCCGCGCACGCCTGGTCTATCGCGACGGGGTCGTCCGAAGCGAGAATCCCCACGTCCGGCGCGATCGGGAGGTCGTTGTTGCCGTAGCAGTCGCAGAACGGCGAGACCTGCGTCACGAAGCTGAGGAACAGTACGGAGTCCCGCTTCCCCCGGAGGGCGCCTAGCGCGTGTTCCACCATTTTCTTCTGGACCATCGGAGCCGCCTCGTTCCAGTCGATCTTCACGGTGTGCTCCGGGCAGACCACGATGCAGTCCGCGCACCCGATGCACGTCTTCGGGTCGATGAGCGCCGACGCGGTGACGATCGAGATGGCCCCCGAGGGGCAGTGGGCGACGCATGTGCCGCAGGCCGTGCAATTCGCGGGGTCCACGTAAGGCGAGACGGTCGAGTGCTGGGCGAGCTTCCCCGCCCTGGCGGCGCACCCCATCCCCAGGTTCTTGATGGCCCCCCCGAAACCGGAAAGTTCGTGCCCCTTGAAATGCGTGAGCACGACCATGGCGTCGGCGTTTGCGATCTCGGCCCCGATGGACACTTCGCTGAAAATCGTTCCCCCGATGGGTACCTTGACGGCGCTTTCACCCCGCAGGCCGTCGGCTATGACGATCGGTGCGTCCGCAACCGGGAACGCGAAGCCGTTCGTGATGGCCGTCCGGAGGTGATCCACGGCGTTGCTCCTCCCCCCCAGGTAAAGGGTGTTGGTGTCGGTGAGAAAGGGCCGTCCCCCGGCCGCGACGATTTCCTCGACGGCCTTCCGGACGAATACGGGCCGGAGAAACGCGGTATTGCCCTTTTCCCCGAAGTGGAGCTTTACGGCGGTCAGGTCGCCCTGCCCGATCTTTCCGGCGAGCCCCGCGGCGCGGAGGATCTCCCCGGTCTTGTCCAGCAGGCTCTTTCCGGGCCTGGATGACAGGTCGGTGAACCAGACTGTCGACTGCATACCGAAACCTCGCATTGACGGATGAAAGAGGTTCGATTATAATACGGCATTCACAAAGGCTCCAAGAAACTTCCCTAATATTCCTCGGAGGTCTGCGCGCAATGAGCTTCAAGGTGGGGGATATGGCCGTTTATCCGGCCCACGGAGTCGGAGTCATCCAGTCGATCGAAACCAGGTCGATATCCGGCGGGAAACGGGAATCCTTTTTCGTTTTGCGCATTCTCGACACGGGGATCACCATCATGGTTCCCGTCAACAACACGGACCAGGTTGGGCTGCGACGGATCATGGACAGCCGGGCCGTTACCTCGGTCTACAAGATCCTCCGGGCGCGGGAAATCGACGTCGAGCCCAAGCCCTGGAACCGCCGCTATCGCCAGTACATGGACAAGCTCAAGTCCGGATCCCCCTTCGAAATCGCGGAGGTGCTGCGCAACCTGCTCCTGTTGAAGGTGGATAAGGCCCTCTCCTTCGGGGAGCGGAAGATGCTGGACACGGCGCGTACCCTCCTGGTCAAGGAGATCTCTCTCGCCAAGGCCACCTCGGAGGAAGCCGTCGAGGCGGACCTGCGCCGATTCCTGAACCTTTAGCTCCGCCCGGTTCCGAAGTGCTTCCCGTCGCGTTCCATCCTGGTTATACGGGTAGGTTGCCGTAATTATGACGTGGAGCGACAAGTGAACCGGGCTAAGGTCGTCGCGATCGTGGTCGCCGGTGGCGCCGGGAAACGGATGGGAGGGGAGGTTCCGAAGCAGTTCCTCCCCCTGGGAGGACGGCCGATCCTCGACCGGACGATTTCGGCGCTGGCGGCTTCCCCCGGGATCGACGGCATTCTGCTCGCACTTCCCCCCGGAATTCCCGTGGAAATAAAAGACCTGTTCCGGGCCATGCCGAAAGTCCTGGGTGTGGTCGACGGGGGAGCCGAGCGGCAGGATACCGTCCGCAACGCCCTTGCAACAGTCCCGGAAGAAACCGAGGTGATCCTCGTCCACGACGCGGTGCGCCCCTTCGTCTCCGGGGAGCTGCTGGCGCGCTGCGTGAGCATGGCCAGGAAGCACGGCGCCGTGGTGCCGGTGGTTCCCGTCCGGGAGACCGTCAAGGAGTGGGACCGGGACGGGAAGACCCTCTCGACCGTGGATCGTTCACGCCTTTTCCGTGCCCAGACCCCGCAGGGTTTTCTCGCAGGCGTCCTCCGGGCGGCCTATCGGAAGGCGGGGGAAGAGGGTCTGCGGGGAACCGACGACGCCGCCCTCGTGGAGGCGGCGGGAACCCCGGTCGCGCCGATCCCGGGCGAGGAAGGCAACATCAAGATCACCATCCCGGAGGATCTCCGGATGGCGGAAGGGCTGCTCCGGGAGCAGCCGGATTTCCGGGTCGGGATCGGGGGGGACGCGCACCGGCTGCTCGAGGGCAGGGACCTGTGGCTGGGGGGAGTCCTTATAGAGAACGAGAAGGGGCTCCTGGGCCACTCCGACGGCGACGTGCTCCTGCACGCGATAGCCGACGCGATCTACGGCGCGATAGGGGACAGGGACATCGGGCATCATTTCCCGCCCGGGGTCGAGGAAACGAAGGATCTGTCCAGCCGCAAGATCCTCGCGCACGCACGTGCGCGGATGGCGGAGTCGGGATTCGGCCTGGTGGGGCTCGACGCGGTGGTGGTCTGCGAGCACCCCAAGATCGCGCCGATCGCCGGGCGCCTCCGCTCGTCGATCGCCGGCATCCTCTGCGTCCCGGAGGCGCGTGTGAACCTTAAGGGAAAGACGACCGAGGGGATGGGGTTCGAGGGGCGCGGGGAGGGTATCTCCGCGTGGGCCGTGGCGCTGCTTCGGGGGGGCCTTCCCGCGGACCCGACCGCAAAGGGGGCCGCGTAGATGGCGTTGACCGTCTTCAACACCATGGGGAACCGCAAGGAGCCCTTCAACCCGGTCGTTGCCGGGAAGGTCGGGATGTACGTCTGCGGGGTGACGGTCTACGATCTCTGCCACATAGGCCACGCCCGGGCGAACGTGGTTTTCGACACCATCGTGCGCTACCTGCGCTACCGCGGGTACGAAGTCGCCTTCGTGCGCAACTTCACCGACATCGACGACAAGATAATCAGGCGCGCCGCGAGCGAGGGCACCGATTACCTGACGATTTCCGGTCGGTACATAGAGGCTTTCTACCGGGACTTCGACCGGATGGGGCTACTGCGACCCGATGTGGAGCCCAGGGCGACCGGGCATATCCCGGAGATCATAGACCTCGTGGCGAGGCTGGTCGCCGCCGGGAATGCTTACGCCGTCGACGGGGACGTCTATTACGCCGTCAAGGGGTTCCACGGCTACGGCAAGCTCTCGGGGAAGAACACGGACGACCTCCTTTCCGGCGCGCGCGTCGACGTGGACGAGCGGAAGAGGGACCCGCTCGATTTCGCCCTGTGGAAGTCGTCGAAGCCGGGGGAGCCCGCCTGGGACAGCCCATGGGGGCCGGGCCGCCCGGGGTGGCACATCGAGTGCTCCGCGATGGCGATGAAGCACCTCGGGGAGACGCTCGACATCCACGGAGGCGGGAAGGACCTGGTCTTTCCCCACCACGAGAACGAGATCGCCCAGTCGGAGGGGTTGACGGGAAAGCCGTTCGCCCGGTACTGGGTGCACAACGGCTTCGTCAACGTCGACAACGAGAAGATGAGCAAGTCGCTCGGGAATTTCTTCACCCTGCGCGAGGTGCTGGCGAAGGTCAAGCCGGACGTGCTCCGGTTCTTCTTCGCGTCCAGCCACTACCGCTCGCCGATCGACTATTCCGACAGGAGCCTTTCAGAGGCGAAGGCGGGCCTCGACCGGCTCTACCGTGCCAAGGAGAAGGCGGAAGGCTGTGTCGCCGCGGGCGTCATGGCCGCCTCCATTCCGGCCGGCGTGGATTTCTCCCCCTTGCGCGACGCCCCCGCGAAGTTCGTCGAGGCCATGGACGACGACTTCAACACGGCCGCCGCGCTTGGGCATCTGTTCGACGCCGTGCGGGCGCTCAACCGGCTGGCCCCGGCCGACCCGGCGACGGAACGCGGGAAGGCGGCGCAGTTCCTCGCGGGGTATGAACTCCTCGAACCGCTGTTCGGGACGCTCGGACTGTTGCAGGCGCCCGCGAAGGAGTTTTTCCGCGGCGACGAGGCGGACCCGGGAGGAGTTACCGACGGCCCGGGACGCCTTCCGGCCGAAGAAATAGACCGGCGGATCGAGGCGCGCAAGGCGGCCCGCGCACGCAAGGACTTCGCTGAGGCCGACCGGATCCGGAAGGAGCTCGAGTCGCTCGGCGTCCTTCTCGAGGACTCCAGGGCCGGCACGACCTGGAAGTACAAGGATTGAGTTGGAGAGCCGGTTCCGCCTGAAGTCGCCGTTCGAGCCGTCCGGGGACCAGCCCGAGGCGATCCGGGGCCTGGTGGCCGGCCTGTCGCAGGGGCTACCGCGCCAGGTCCTTCTCGGCGTCACCGGGTCCGGCAAGACGTTCACCATGGCGAACGTCATCGCGGAGACGAACCGCCCGGCTCTGGTGATCGCCCCCAACAAGACGCTCGCCGCGCAGCTCTACGCCGAGTTCCGGGAGCTGTTCCCGGAGAACGCGGTCGAGTACTTCGTTTCATATTACGACTACTACCAGCCCGAAGCGTACATCCCCCGGACGGACACCTACATCGAGAAGGACTCGTCGATCAACGAGCAGATCGACAAGATGCGCCACGGCGCCACGCGGTCGGTGATGACCCGGCGCGACGTCGTGGTTGTCGCCTCGGTCTCCTGCATCTACGGGCTTGGCTCCCCGGAGTTCTACGGCCGGATGACGGTGCGTGTGACGGAGGGGGCGTCCTTCCCGAGGAACCGTCTGCTGCGGCGGCTGGTCGACATACAGTACGAGCGCAACGACGTCGATTTCCACCGGGGAACCTTCCGGGTGCGGGGCGACGCCGTGGAGCTCTTCCCGGCCTGGGAGGAGGACCGTGTGCTGCGGATCGAGTACGAGGAGGACACGATCTCAAGGATACGCTACGCGGACCCGCTCCGGGGGACGCGGCTGCACGACGTCCGCGAGACGGTGATCTTCCCTGCGAGCCATTATGTGACGCCGCCGGATCACCTGGAGCGCGCGGTCGCGGGGATCGAAAAGGAGCTGGACGACCGGCTCGAGGCCCTTGCGGCGGAGGGAAAACCGCTCGAGGCGGAGCGTCTGAGGCAGAGGACCTCCTACGACCTGGAGATGATAAGGCAAATGGGGTTCTGCAGCGGCATCGAGAACTATTCGCGTCACCTGGACGGCCGGAAGCCCGGCGAGCCGCCCCACACCCTCGTCGACTACTTCCCGGCCGATCACCTCACCTTCATCGACGAGTCCCACATCACGGTTCCACAGGTTTCCGGCATGTACAACGGCGACCGGTCCCGCAAGGAGACGCTCGTGGAGTTCGGGTTCCGCCTGCCCTCCGCGCTGGACAACCGCCCCTTGCGGTTCGAGGAGTTCCACGCGCGGACGGGCCAGGCGATCTTCGTATCCGCGACCCCCGCCGAGTACGAACTCCGCGAGAGCGGAGGGGCGGTCGCCGAGCAGATCATCCGCCCGACGGGGCTCGTCGACCCCGAGGTCGAGGTCCGTCCCGCGGGCGGGCAGGTGGACGACCTGCTCGGGGAGATACGGGCGAGGGCCGCGGCGGGGGAGCGGGTCCTGGTGACGACGCTCACCAAGCGGATGGCCGAGGACCTCGCCGAGCACTACGAGGGGCAGGGGATCCGCGTCCGGTACCTCCACTCCGACATCGACACGGTGGAGCGGGTCGACATCCTCCGGAACCTCCGGCTCGGGAAGTTCGACGTCCTTGTCGGGATCAACCTTCTCCGGGAGGGGCTGGACATCCCCGAAGTGTCGCTGGTCGCCATACTGGACGCCGACAAGGAAGGGTTTCTCCGGTCTGCGCGCTCCCTCGTTCAGACCTTCGGCCGCGCCGCGCGCAACGTGGGGGGGAGGGTGATCCTCTACGCGGACCATGTGACGGGGTCGATGCGGGCGGCCATCGCCGAGACCGGGCGCCGCCGCGAGAAACAGAAAGCGTACAACGACCTGCACGGCATCACGCCCGAGACGGTGAGGAAGAACATCGCGGACCCGATCGGACGGGTGTGCGAGGCGGACTACGTTCCCGTGCCCGCCGGCGAGAAGTGGGAGTTCGCCTCCCACCGGGAATTGGGCAAGACGCTCAAGAAGCTGCGCAGGGAGATGGAGCGAGCGGCGAAGAAGCTGGACTTCGAGCGGGCGGCGGAGATCCGGGACCGCCTGCTCGCGATAGAGAAGCTGGAACTGGCGGCGAGGTAGCGCGGGATGACGGCCCTCGCCGAATGGAAGACGTTCCCCCGCGCGCCCGGCGTCTACCTGATGTCGGACGACGGCGGGAAGGTGCTGTACGTCGGGAAGGCCAGGGACCTGCGCGCAAGGCTCCGCAATTACGCGACGGAGGGGGCCGACGCCCGCCCGCAGGTCCCGCAACTCGTCAGCCGCGTGTCGGACGTGCGCTGCATCGTCACCACCACGGAGAAAGAGGCCCTTCTCCTCGAAAACACCCTCATCAAGAAGCACCGCCCGCGCTTCAACGTATTCCTCCGGGACGACAAGGAGTACCTGCTCCTGCGGATCGACCGCAAGGAGGAGTTCCCGCGCCCCGAGCTGGTGAGGAGGGTCGCGAAGGACGGCGCTTCCTATTTCGGGCCGTACTCGTCCTCCCGGGGAATCCGGGAGACTCTTCGGCTGTTGTTCCGGCTATTCCCCCTGTGCTCCTGTTCGCGGAAGAAGTTCTCGTCGAGGACCCGGCCCTGCCTCAATTACCAGATGGGGCGATGCGTCGGCGCGTGCGCCGGGAAGATCGGCCGGGAGGAGTACCTGCCCCTGGTGGACGACGCCGTCCGGTTCCTCAAGGGGGACTACCGGGACATGGTGAAGGCCTGGAAGGCCGAGATGACCGGGCTCGCCTCGGTGAGGAGATTCGAGGAGGCGGCGAAAATCCGCGACCGGATCGACACCGTCGCGCGGACGCTCGTGCGACAGCGGGTGGTCCGCTCCGTACCCGGCGACGTGGACGCGGTCGGCTGGTTCCGGGAGGGACCTGCGGCGACGGCGGCGGTCCTGTACGTCAGGGCCGGGAGGCTCTCCGACGCACACAGCCGGGGCTTCCGCGCGGAAGGCGCCGCGGACGAGGCCCTCTCGTCCTTTCTGATCCAGCACTACGCGGAAGGCGCGTACATCCCCGGGGAGATCCTTCTCCCGATGGGGATTCCGGACCCCGGCCCCCTGGAGTCCCTCCTCTCGGACAGGGCCGGCCGCCCGGTGAGGATCAGGACCCCCCGTTCCGGAGAGCGCTTCCGGCTCGTCGTCATGGCGAACACGAACGCGGCGGAGGCGGACCGCATGCGGAGGGAAAAGGAAGCCGCCTACGAGGGGGTGTCCTCCCGCCTGGCGGCCCTGTGCCGCGTCACGTCGCCGCCGGCGCGGATCGAGGGATTCGACGTTTCGAACCTCTCCGGGACGGAGCCGGTCGGCTCCATGGTCTCCTTCGTCGGCGGGAAGCCCGCGAAGAAGTGGTACCGGAAGTTCGCAATTCGCGGGGTGGAAGGGCAGGACGACTTCGCGATGATGGAGCAGGTGGTCCGGCGGCGGTTCGGGCACGACGAGGATTTCGGTGGGGCGCCCGACCTTGTCCTCGTCGACGGGGGGAAGGGGCAGCTCTCCTCGGCGATGGCGGCGATGAAGGCGGCCGGGGTGGATTCCATCCCCGTGGTCGCCCTGGCCAAGGAGAAGGTCCGCGGAGGGGAGACGCTCTTCCGGGAAAGGATCTTCCTCCCGGGTAGAAAGAACCCGGTCGTCCTCCCGCCGAACGACCCCGTGCTTCACCTCCTCATGCGGGTCCGCGACGAGGCCCACCGGTTCGCGCTGTCGTTCCACCGCGCCCGCCGCTCGAAAGCGGCGTTCCGTAGCCCGTAAGGAACGGGGGTTGCACGGGACCGCGGCATGGACTACCCGTTCCGCGGCCACGGACCGATTATCGTGCTCCTCCTGTTCTTTCTCGCGGGCGTCTTCCTCGGGCTCGCCGCGGGTCCCGCCTGGGCGGGTCTTGCCGCGGCCGCCCTCCTGGTCTCCCTGGTGCTTGCCTGTCGCGGAAGGATTCCGTTCGCCGTCGCCGCCGCGGTCGCGGTTCTTTGCGGGCTGCTCACGGCGGGGAGGGAGACGCTTGTCGAACCGGGGCGGGTCGGCGGTTTTCTCGACAACGAGGTCGTCCTACGCGCGACCCTCCTGGAGGCGAAACCGAACGATTTCGGGTGGAGCGGAGTGGCGTCGGGCGCCGTGGTTTCCACTTTCGACGGCTTGGCAAAGGTCCGCCTGGGTCAAGTACTGCTGTCGGTACGGACGCCGGACGCCTTTGACCCTTCCCGGACCGGGGTTCGTGCCACCGGCCGCCTGCACCCGCTGACGAGCCGGGGGAACCCGGGCGAGATCCCGCGCGAATGGTGCGCAATGTCGAAAGGAGTCCAGTACGTCTTTTCGACGGACGCCTTCCGTTCGGTGTTCCTCGCACCGGAGGAGGGGGGCGGCGGTCCGGCGGGCGTTTTCCGCCGCGCCCGCGAGAGGACGTCCCGGTGGATCGAAAGACATGCCGGCCTGGGCGACGGCGCACTCTATCTCCGTTCGCTGACGACGGGCGAGGTCCCGCCTTCCTCGCACCCGATGGTCGTCCTGCTAAGGAAAACCGGGCTTGCCCACCTGCTGGCGATCTCGGGCATCAACGTGGCGATCTTTTTCGCCGTCCATTCCTTCATGGCCCGGTGCGTGCTATGGGCGATCCGCTGCCGGAGGGGGACGCCGGACCTCAACCGGGCCGCCGCCCTTCTCTCGGTCCCGGTGTGCTGGGCGTACGCCTTCATGGCCGGAGCGCCGGTGCCCGCCGTACGATCGGCAGGGATGATTTCACTGGCGGTCCTGTTCTGGAACATCCGTGGAGTCCGGAAGGCGGACCTTGCCTGGACGGCCCTCTTTTTCCTTACGATCGTCGTTTCACCTTTCCAGGTGTTTTCCCCCTCGTTCCTGCTGTCCTACCTGGCGAGCTTTTTCCTTATCGCGGCCTTCGCCGCCCGGCCCGCGAGGCCCGGGAAGATCGGGTTCGCAGGAAGGGCGTCCGGGTGGGGGAAAGACGCGCTGATCGCCTCGGCGGTCGCCTTTCTCGGCACGTTGCCCGTGAGCGGGGCATTCTTCGGGCACCTTCCCGCGGGCGCGATCCTCTGGAACCTCGTATTCGGACCGGTGCTCGGCACGGCCGGGGTCCTGGGAGCGTTTTTCGCCGCCGTGGGCGGGTCGTTCTCGCTCGACTTTCTCGGCCCCCCGGTCCGGCTTGCATCTCAAGCCCTTACGGCCGCCCTTTCGCTTCTTGCGCGATTTTCCGGCGACGGGTGGGGATATGTTCCTCTTCCTCCTTCGGGCGCCGCCGCGCCGCTGTTCTGCGCGGGGGGTGCGATCTGGGGGACGGTCGCCCTGCGGAGGCGCGGCAAGGCCCCGTGGCCCGCCGCGCTGATCGCCGCCGTCGCGTTTCTGCTGTGGGTCCACCTTCCGTACGCCGCGCTTCCCGACGATCGACTGACCGTCGCGGCGGTCAACGTGGGGAAAGGCGCCGCCCACGTCGTCTCCTTCCCGGGGGGACGCCACATGGTGATCGATTGCGGCAGCGCGTTGCGCGGGGATGCAGGCGGAAACGTCGTGGCACCCTTTCTGAGGGGGCGCGGGATCCGCCGGGTGGACGTCCTGGTCCTCACTCACCCCCACGAGGACCATTACGGCGGGGCGGACGCTATCCTGGAGGAATTCCCGGTCGGAGAGATCTGGATCCCGGCGGGTGTGCCGCCCTCCGCGTTCGGGGAAGCGGTTTCGCGAAAGGGCTCCATCGTGCGTCCGAAATGCGGCGGGGAGGTTTTCTCCGCAGGAGGCGCCGAGGTGGTCGTGCGCGGAATCGGGGCGCCTGGCGAGACCGCGGGCGCGAACGAGCGCAGTCTCCTCCTCGAGGCCAGGTACGGCTCCCTGTCCGTGTGGCTCCCGGGGGATGTGGAAAAAGGTCCGGCGGCCTGGGGAAGATCGGCCGGAAATGGAGGCGGTAAAAGGATTCTCTTCCTGCCGCATCACGGATCGAAGGGAGCCGATCCGTCTTCCTGGGTGCGCGCCGCAAGGCCGGCCGCAACCGTTTCCCAAAATAGAAATTGTTTCCTCGAAAAAAATCTGTTATTTTCTGCTGAATGTTTCCTCTTGGAAAACGGTATGTTCGCTGTACGGTCGGACGGGTATGCTGTATCCTGCATGCAGGAGGGGGCATTCCGGGCGTGGAAACATATATGGCGTCTTCCGTGATGCTCGGGTGCGATAATATCTCCAGGAATTCCGGCCGGTTACAGGAATGTCGAAACAACGGGTACTGATCCTCTCACACGATCCCGGGGATATCGTTTCGAAGGTGAAGCGATCCGCCGCCGCGGACGTGCACCTGGCGATTCATTCGGACTGGGACACCGGCGCCGCCGTCCTCGCCAAGGAAAATTTTTCGGTCATCGTCGCGCGTAAATTTTCCAAGCGGCAGAGCGCGGAAGAGTTCGTCCGGGACATCCTGCGCCTCGCTCCGAAGACCCCGCTCATCCTTATCCTCCCCAAGAAGGGCGGGCCTTCCGTCCTGGGCGGGATGCGGGGCGGCGCCTCGGAAATCCTGTTCGAGGAAAACCTGGACGGGGAACTTATCCCCACCCTCGAGAAATACCTTTTCATGGGGTACGGTCTCCTGAGGAAGATGTCCCTGGACGACCTTTTCGACTTCTGCTTCCCTGTCATTACCACCACCGACATGGACCTCCTGTCCCTGACCGTCATCGAGATGTTCAAGGAGTCCCTGGGGGCCTCTTTCGGCATACTCTTCCGCGAACAGGAAGGAAGAGGGTCCGGATATACCATAATGGCGTCGACGGGCTTCGCCGACGACTCCCTGGCGGGGATTTTCCTCCTGCGCTTCGGGGCGGACCTGGTAGGCAGCAGCGGCCCGATCCCTGCGGTGATGCCCGCCGAGAAGGTGGCGAAACTCCTTCCGGACGACGAGGCGATTCTGGGGGAGAACCGCACCTTCTTCACGATACGGTTCGACCTTTCCCCCGGCTCCCGGATGTTCGCGGTGCTGAGCATGCGGGGGATTCCAGGCGTCGACGTCCTCGAAAGCCCGTTCCTCAACTTCTTCTACCGCCAGGCACGGTTCTCCCTGCTGAACGCCGAGCGCGGCATACAGACCCAGAACCTCATCTACATCGACGATCTCACCAAGCTGTACAACAGCCGCTACCTGAACGTCGTGATCGACCGGGAACTGAAGCGCTCCGAGCGATACAGGAACTTCTTCTCGATTCTCTTCATGGACGTCGATTTCTTCAAGCGGGTGAACGATTCCCACGGACACCTGGTGGGCAGCAGGATGCTTGTCGAGGTGGGGGAAGTCCTGCGAACGTGCGTCCGCGAGACGGACACCGTGGTCCGCTACGGGGGGGACGAGTTCGTCGTCGTCCTGGTCGAGACGAACGCCCAGGAGGCCCTGAACGTCGCGGAGCGCATGCGCAAGATGATCGAAGGGAAAATGTTCGGGGCGGATTTCGGGCTATCTCTTCGCCTTACCATTTCCATCGGGATCGCCGCTTTTCCCGAGCACGCGTCCACCAAGCAGAACCTCCTCAACATGGCCGACCAGGCGATGTACAGGGGCAAGGACACCACCCGTAACGTCGTCTACCTCGCGAATCCGCAAAACGTGCCATGAACATCGGCTCCGTGAGGGGGATGAAGGACATCCTTCCCCCCGAATCGGGAAAATGGGCCGCCCTCGAATCCGCCTACCTCGCGTACGCGGCGAGGTTCGGCTACCGGGAGATCCGGACCCCGATCCTTGAAAAGACCGAGTTGTTCGCGCGGGCGGTGGGGGAGACCACCGACATCGTCGAAAAGGAGATGTACACCTTCACGGACCGGTCGGGGGAAAGTCTGACGATGCGCCCGGAGGGGACCGCCCCGGTTGTGCGCGCGCTCCTCGCGAACCGTAAAACGTTCGACGAGTTTCCGGCCCGGCTTTGCTACTCGGGCCCGATGTTCCGCCACGAACGGCCGCAGAAGGGGCGGCTTCGACAGTTCCACCAGATGGGCGCCGAGCTGTTCGGGACCGACTCGCCCTATGCGGACGCGGAAATCGTGGCCCTCCTTCACGGCTTCCTCCGGGAAGTCGGCCTCTCGGGCGTTTCCCTGGAGATAAACTCCCTGGGGGACCCGGCCTGCCGCCCGCTGTATCAAAGGGAACTGTCCGGTTTCCTGGCGTCCCGCGAGGATCGCCTGTGCGACGACTGCCGCCGCCGCCGGTTGCAGAATCCCCTGCGCGTTCTGGACTGCAAGTCGGAGGGCTGCGTGCAGGCCACCGTCGACGCCCCGCCGGTCCTGTCCACGCTCTGCGACGCGTGCAAGGACCACTTCGGGACGGTCGAGGCGGCGCTTCGCGCCCTCGGGATCCCGTTTTCCCGCAACCCGCGGATGGTCCGGGGGCTCGACTATTACCGCCGTACAACCTTCGAATTCGTCATACCCGGGATGGGGGCGCAGAACACGGTGGCGGCGGGCGGAAGATACGACGGGCTCGCGGAGATGGTCGGGGGGAAGGAGCGCGTGCCCGCCATCGGGTTCGCGATCGGCGTCGAACGCCTCCTGATGCTGATGGAGGAATCCGGGGAACCGGGTGCCGCCGCGGACGTGTTCCTGGTCACATCCGGGAAGCGGTTCCTCGACGAGGCGTTCCGGTGGAAGATGGGTCTGATCGAAAAGGGCGTTCGGGCGGACATGGACTACGAAGGCCGCAGCGTCAAGGCGCAGTTCCGGCGGGCGGACAGATCGGGAGCGGGAGTCGTCGTCGTCTTCGGGGACGCGGAAGACAGCCGCGGGGCCGTCGTGCTCCGCGACATGGCGTCGGGGAAACAGGAAGAGATCCCCAGGGACGAGGCGTTTCTCAGGCTTGCGACAATCAGGAAGGAGGAGTGAAAGTGGACGCGTTTCTTCCGGAGCACAAAAGGACGATCTACTGCGGGCGGGTGCGGCCCGACCAAATAGGGGAGGAAGTCGTCGTCTGCGGATGGGTGCACCGGCGAAGGGACCACGGCGGTCTCGTGTTCGTCGACCTGAGGGACCGCGAGGGCCTGGTCCAGGTGGTGATCAACCCCGGCGAGTCCGGGGAGGCGCACGCGAAGGCCGACGTGCTCCGCGTGGAATACGTGCTGTCCGTCCGCGGGACCGTGCGGAAAAGGCCCGAGGGCACCGAGAACCGGAACCTGCCGACCGGAGAGGTCGAGATTGCCGCGTCCTCGCTGGCGATCCTGAACGAGTCGAAGCCGATCCCGTTCGCGCTCGACGACGACTCGGACGTGGCCGAGAACGTCCGGCTCAAATACCGGTACCTCGACCTGCGGCGGCCGTCCATCCAGCAGATGTTCCGGTCGCGCGCCGTCCTGGCGCGGGCCGTCCGGGAATATTTCTTCGAGAACGGCTTCCTCGAGATCGAGACGCCCGTCCTGACGAAGAGCACGCCGGAAGGCGCGAGGGACTACCTGGTCCCGTCGCGCGTCAACCCGGGGATGTTCTTCGCACTCCCCCAATCCCCGCAGCTCTTCAAGCAGATCCTGATGATCGCGGGCTACGACCGGTACGCGCAGATAGTGAAGTGCTTCAGGGACGAGGACCTGCGCGCCGACCGCCAGCCGGAATTCACCCAGATCGACGTGGAGATGTCCTTCATCGACCGGGACGATCTGTTCCGCATGATGGAAGGCCTGATGGCCAGGGTCATGAAGGACGTCGTCAACCAGGAGGTTTCCCTTCCCTTCCCCAGGATGGGCTACGTGGAGGCGATGAACCGTTTCGGCGTCGACAAGCCGGACACCCGGTTCGGGCTCGAGATCACCGATTACACCGACCTGCTCAAGGACACCGGGTTCCGCGTGTTCGCCGAGATCGCGGGCAAGGGGGGCGTCATCCGGGGGATCACTGTGCCCGGTCTCGGCGAATCCAGCCGGTCGGAGCTCTCCGCGCTGGAGGACGTGGCCAGGATCGGAGGGGCCCGCGGGATGATTTCCTGGAAAGTGACCGCGCAGGGGATATCCTCCTCGATCGCCAAGCACTACAAGGAAGACCAGCTCAAGGCGTTCCTGGCGCGCAGCGGCGCGCGGCCGGGGGACCTCGTCGTCATGGTGGCGGACGAGTTCCTCACCGCCTGCGACTCCCTCGGCAGGGTGCGTCTTCACCTGGGGGAGAAACTGGATCTCGTCGACAAGTCCCGCTACAGCTTCCTGTGGGTCGTCGATTTCCCGCTCCTGGAATGGGACAAGGAAGAAAAGCGCTGGGGGGCGATGCATCACCCGTTCACCGCGCCGCTCGACGAGGATCTCGCGATGCTGGACACCGACCCGGGAAAGGTGCGCGCGAAGGCGTACGACCTCGTGCTGAACGGGTCCGAGATCGGGGGCGGGAGCATCCGTATCCACCGGCAGGACGTCCAGTCGAAAATGTTCCGGCTGCTGAACATCGGGCCTGACGAGGCCCGGGTGAAGTTCGGGTTCCTGCTCGAGGCGCTTGAGTTCGGCGCGCCTCCACACGGCGGGATCGCCTTCGGACTTGACCGCCTGTCGATGATCCTCTCCGGCGCCAGGTCGCTCCGCGACGTGATCGCCTTCCCCAAGACCCAGAAGGCGACGTGCCTCATGACCGACGCCCCGTCGCCCGTGGACAACAAGCAGCTAAGGGACCTGCACATCCGGACCATCGCGCCGGAAAAGAAGCCGTAAACGAAAAAAGAGGGAGGCCTCGAAAGGAATATCACCGGCGGATGATCCCCGTCGAGCTGTTCCACCCGAAATCCGTAGCCGTCATCGGCGCCTCCGGGAAGCGGGAAAAAGTCGGCTACGGGGTGTTCTCCAACCTTGTCGGCGGCGGGTTCCCGGGGGAAATCAGCGGGGTCAACCCTGGTGGGGGAGAACTTCTCGGAAGGCGCGTTTATTCATCTATAGGGGAGATACCGGGTCCGGTGGATCTCGGTGTCTTCGTCGTACCGCCCCCCGCCATAATCGAGGGCATACCCCGGCTTGCGGAGAAGGGGATGAAGGCCGCGGTCGTTATCTCCGCCGGGTTCAAGGAAACCGGCGGGGACGGGGCGGTTTTCGAGCGCGCGCTCCGCGAGGCCGCCGGGAAGGCATCGGTGCGCGTCCTGGGCCCGAACTGCCTCGGGCTCATCAACACGCACGCACGCCTCAACGCCTCCTTCGCCGCCGGGACCCCCCCCGCGGGCTCGATCGCCTTTTTCTCGCAGTCCGGCGCCCTGTGCACGGCCATCCTGGACTGGGCGATCGGCGAGAACGTAGGGTTCTCCAAGTTCATAAGCCTCGGAAACAAGGCCGACATCTCGGAATCGGACGTCATGGAGTACCTCTCGAAGGACGAAGAGACGAGGGTGATCCTGGGGTACGTCGAGAGCGTCGACGACGGTCTCCGCTTCCTCGACGCGTCCCGGGAGGTGACGGCAAGAAAGCCCGTTATCCTGGTCAAGGCCGGGTCCACCGCGGCCGGCGCGCGGGCCGCGTCCTCCCACACCGGGAGCCTGGCCGGCTCCGACAGGGCGTACGACGCGGCGTTCCGGCAGGCCGGGATCCTGCGGGCCGAAACCATCGAGGACCTGTTCGACCTCGCTCTCGGATTCGCGATGCAGCCGATCCCCGGCGGCGACCGGCTGCTGATAGTCACGAACGCCGGGGGGCCGGGGATACTCGCGGCGGACACGGCCGAGAAGCTCGGCATCCCCCTTGCGGAGATCAACCCGGCGCTGAGAGGGCTGCTGTCCGGGAAACTTCCCCCGACGGCGAGCCTGGGTAACCCCGTGGATATAATCGGGGACGCCCGGGCGGACCGCTATCGCGAGGTATTCTCCGTCGTCCGCGAGGACCCTTCGATCGACGCCGTCCTTGTCCTGTTGACGCCGCAGGCGATGACCGAGCCGGAAAAGACCGCACGGGCCGCCGTTGCGGAGCTTTCGGGATCGGGAAAGACCGCAATGGCCTCCTTTCTCGGGGAAGCGTCGGTGAGGGATGCCCGCAAAATCCTGTCGGCGGGCGGGATCCCGCAGTACCCGGTCCCGGAACGGGCCGTCCGCTCCCTTCACGGGATGCTCCGCTACCGCCGCATCCGGGAGATCCCGCCCATGGAGAGGGAAGAGGTCGCGGGAATCCGGCGCGAAGCCGCGGAGACGGCGATACGCGCGGCCCTGGCGGAAGGAAAGAGGGCGCTCGGCGAGGAGGAGAGCAGGGCCATCCTGGAGGCCTACGGGTTCCTCTTCCCGCGGCATGCGACCGCCCGGACAAGCGCCGAGGCGGTACAGGCGTTCCAGGGGATGAGGGGACCGGTCGCGATGAAGATCGTTTCCCCGGACATCCTCCACAAGACGGACGTCGGCGGGGTCCGGCTGGGTCTTGCGGACGCGGACGCTGTGGCCGGGGCGTTCGTGGAGATCACCTCCTGCGTCCGGCGCATGGACCCCGACGCCTGGATCGCGGGGGTGTCGGTCCAGGAGATGGTCAAGGGTGGAAGGGAGCTGATCCTCGGGATGAGCCGCGACCCCCAGTTCGGCCCTTTGCTGATGTTCGGGCTCGGGGGGATATACGTGGAGGTGTTGAAGGACGTCTCGTTCCGGGTGGCCCCGGTATCGCGGAGGGAAGCCGTGGGGATGGTGCGGGAAATCCGCGCCTACCCGCTCCTGGCTTCGTTCCGCGGGAGCGCGCCCTCGGACGAGGGCGGGATCGTGGACGCGCTGCTTAGAATCTCCAGGCTGTCCCTGGATTTCCCGGAGATCCAGGAACTCGATGTCAACCCGGTGATGGTGATGCCGAAAGGGCGGGGAATCCGTGCGATCGACTGCCGGATGACCATCGCGGAGGCGGTAAGATGAAACTCTATGTGGCTTCCACTTCGGAGTACACGGGCAAGACCCTCGTGGCTCTCTCGCTGGCGAAGATCTGGGCGAAGGAAGGCCTCTCGGTCGGGTACGTCAAGCCGCTCGGAAAGATTCCGGTGGTGGAGAAAGGCATGGTGGTAGACGAGGACGCGTCCTTCCTGGCGAAGGAACTATGCCTGCCCGGATCACCCGATTCCGTCTGCCCGGTGGTCGTCACGCAGGACCTCGTCATGGCCGCATACCGCGGAGAGCCGCTTCGGCTGCGGGAAAAAATCGTGTGCGCGGTCGAGGAGGCCGCCTCATGCGTCGAAGTCCTTCTCCTTGGGGGGGCCGCCAATCTTCGGGACGGGGTGTTCCTGGGGATCTCTCCGCTCGCGCTGATTTCCGACCTGGATTGCCGGGTCCTCCTGGTGGACAGGTTTTCCGGAGAGAAGTCCATGGACCAGGTCCTCTGGGCGGCGGGGGCGCTCAAGGAGAGGCTCGCGGGCGTGGTCTTCAACCGCGTTCATCAGTCGCAGGAAGCGTTCCTTCGGGACACGGTCCGGCCGTACCTGGCCGCGAGGAATATCGCCGTGTTCGGCGCCATCCCGTCGGACCCCCTGCTGGACAGCGTCACCGTGGGAGTGCTGGCGGCGAGCCTTTCCGCCATGATGGTCTGCGGGGACGATGGAATGGACGCGATGATCGAGCGGTTCTGCGTCGGGGCGATGGACGTGGACAGCACCCTGCGCGTCTTCCGGCGCATCCCGCGCAAGGCGGTGATCACCGGAGGCCACCGGGCCGACATCCAGCTTGCGGCGCTGGAAACCGACACGCGTTGCCTCGTGTTGACGGGGGGTGTCGCCCCCAACGAGCTCATCCTTTCCCGCGCGCGGGAAAAGGGGGTTCCGATCCTCGTCATCCAGGAGGACACTTTGTTCGCGGTGGAGATGTTCGAAAACCTGCTGGGCAGGCTGCGCATCCGGGAGAAGGAAAAGATCGAGCGCGGCGTGGCCCTCGTGGCCGCCAGCGTCGACGTGGCCGGCATATTCGCGTCGATACGGAAAAGGGGGTGATTGGAAATCCCCCGGTTTTTCCTTGACATCCCCGGGACCTTTGTATACTGTATGCTCGGTTTGGGGGGTGACGCTCCCAATCCAGCCCCAAAAAATCCCTTAATTTATTGCCGACGGAGGACGAGAAAGCCCTGTTCAAGACCTTGGTTCCGCCCAAAAGCCGATGAGCCGCAAGAAGATATCCGTGATCGGCGCCGGCAACGTCGGGGCGACTACCGCGCAGCGGCTGGCCGAGAAGGACTTCTGCGACGTGGTCCTGGTGGACATCCTCGAGGGGATGCCGCAGGGCAAGGCGCTCGACCTGATGCAGTCGGGACCTATCTGCGGGTACGACAGCATGGTCACCGGGACCAACGGCTACGAGGAGACGGCGGGATCCCATATCGTCGTAATCACCTCGGGACTGCCCCGGAAGCCGGGGATGAGCCGCGACGACCTCCTCAAAGTGAACGCGGGGATAGTGAAGGACGTGACCCTCAAGGCGATAGCCAAGTCGCCCGACTGCATTATCATTGTCATCTCGAACCCCCTCGACGCCATGACCTACGTCGCGCACAAGCACAGCGGGCTCCCTGCGAACAAGGTGATGGGGATGGCGGGGATTCTCGACTCCGCCCGTTTCCGCTGCTTTATCGCCATGGAACTCGAGGTATCCGTGACGGACGTCACCGCGTTCGTTCTCGGCGGCCACGGGGACACGATGGTCCCGTCCACCAGGTACACCACCGTGGCGGGGATCCCGGTGGAGGACCTCATCCCCGGGCCCAAGCTCGAATCGATCGTGGAGCGGACCCGCAAGGGCGGCGGCGAGATCGTTGCGCTGCTGAAGACCGGCTCGGCCTACTATGCCCCCGCGGCGGCGGCGGTCCAGATGTGCGAATCCATCGTCCTCGACAAGAAGATGATCCTTCCGTGCGCCGTGCTGTCTTCCGGCAAGTACGACGGCTGCGACGGACTGTTCGTCGGCCTGCCCGCCAAGATCGGCGAGGGCGGCGTCGAGGAAGTGGTGAAGTTCCGGCTCTCGGAGGACGAGTCCGCGGCGCTTTCGAAGTCCGCCGGGGAGGTCAGGATGCTTTGCGAGGCGGTGGACCGGCTCGGTTTCTAGTAAAAAGTCGGAAGAGGGAAAAGGCGGTTTTCCAGCGAAAGGTCCGATGTCTCATACTGCGGCACCCATCCGCAAAAAACTTTATTCGGGAGGAGTCCAAGGGACATGAACATCCACGAGTACCAGGCCAAGGCAGTGCTGGCGAAGTACGGTGTCGCCGTTCCGAAGGCGAAGGTCGCGGACACCCCGGCAGAGGCGGAAGCGATCGCCAAGGAGATAGGGACGGCGGTCGTGATCAAGGCCCAGATCCACGCGGGCGGCCGGGGCAAGGGCGGCGGGGTCAAGCTGGCCAGGACCCCGGACGAGGCGAGGGAGTTCGCGAAACAGATCATCGGCATGAACCTTGTGACCCACCAGACCGGGCCCAAGGGGAAACGGGTCAAGCGCGTTATCGTCGAGCAGGCGGGCCAGATCAAGAAGGAGCTTTACCTGGGAATGGTCATAGACCGGGCGGTCTCCCGGGTGGTCATGATGGCATCGACCGAGGGCGGGATGGAGATCGAAACGGTCGCCGCCCGGACGCCGGAAAAGATCCTCAAGGAGCACGTGGATCCGGCGGTCGGGCTCATGCCGTTCCAGGCCCGGAAACTGGCGTTCGGCCTGAACATCCCTCCGGAGCTGGTCGGCAAGGCGGTGAAGTTGATGACGGGGCTCTATAACGCGTTCGTCGACACCGACTGCTCGCTGGCCGAGATCAACCCGCTCGTGATCACCGAGGGCGGCGACGTCATGGCGCTGGACGCCAAGATGAACTTCGACGGCAACGGCCTCTTCCGCCACAAGGACATCCAGGCGATGCGGGACTTCGACGAGGAGGACCCGACGGAAACGGAGGCGTCGAAATACGACATCACCTACATAAGCCTCGACGGCAACATCGGCTGCATGGTAAACGGCGCCGGGCTCGCGATGGCGGCCATGGACATGATCAAGATGTCGGGCGGCTCGCCGGCCAACTTCCTCGACGTCGGCGGCGGGGCCAGCACGGAGCAGGTGACCAACGCCTTCCGGCTGATCCTCTCCGACCCAAAGGTCAAGGCGATCCTGGTCAATATCTTCGGCGGCATCATGCGGTGCGACGTGATCGCCGAGGGCGTCGTTTTGGCGGTCAAAACGCTCGGCCTTAAAGTCCCGCTGGTCGTCCGGCTCGAAGGGACCAACGTGGAGAGGGGCAAGGAGATCCTTGCAGCGTCGAAGCTCAACATCATCGCGGCGTCCGACATGAAGGACGCGGCAATAAAAAGCGTGGCCGCTGCCGGCCAGGCGAAGTAGGGGGGGCGATCATGAGCATCTGGATCGATAAAAACACCAAGGTTCTCGTCCAGGGCATCACCGGCGCGGTGGGTGCTTTCCACACCAAGCAGATGCTGGAATACGGCACGAAGATAGTCGGCGGGGTCACCCCGGGGAAAGCCGGATCCAGGGTGGAGGGCGTCCCCGTGTTCAACACGGTGGCCGACGCCGTCAAGGCGACCGGCGCGAACGCGACGGTCATCTACGTCCCGCCGGCGTTCGCCGCGGACGCGATCTGCGAGGCGGTCGACGCGGGGATAGGCATCACGGTGTGCATCACCGAAGGGGTCCCCATCCTCGACATGGTGAAGGTAAAGCGGTATATGGAAGGCAAGAAGACACGCCTGATCGGCCCCAACTGCCCCGGCGTCATCACGCCCGGCGAATGCAAGATCGGGATCATGCCCGGCTACATCCACAAGCCGGGGACGGTCGGGATCGTATCCCGCTCCGGAACGCTCACGTACGAGGCGGTGCACCAGGTGACGATGCTGGGGATGGGGCAGTCGACGTGCGTCGGCATCGGCGGCGACCCGGTCAACGGGACGAACTTCATCGACGTCCTTTCGGCCTTCCAGAACGACCCGAAGACCGAGTCGGTCATCCTTATCGGGGAGATCGGCGGGACCGCCGAGGAAGAGGCCGCCGCCTTCGTGAAGTCGAAGATGAACAAGCCCGTCGTCGGCTTCGTCGCAGGCCAGACCGCCCCCAAGGGAAAGCGGATGGGACACGCCGGTGCTATAATTTCCGGAGGAAAGGGAACGGCGGCGGAGAAGATAGAGGCGTTCAAGGCGGCGGGGATTTCGGTGTCGGAGGCGCCCTCCGACCTGGGGATCACGCTGGCGAAACGGCTTGGAAAGAAAGTCCACTAATATCAAGGAAGGACGGAGGCGATGGCAAACGTGCAGGTGAATACGGCGGAAAAGATCGAGGCAACCGAGAACGCGAAGGTCAAGATCAGCATCATCCCCCGCTACTGCAAGGGGTGCGAGATCTGCGTGAAGCTCTGCCCCACGCAGGTGCTGGGCATGGAGATGTTCCTGGTCAAGGTGGTCGACATCGACAAGTGCACCGTCTGCATGGCGTGCGAGCTGCGGTGTCCCGACTTCGCCATCTTCGTCGACAAGAAATAGCGTTTACAAAAGAAACCCCAAAAGGAGAAAACAGGTGGGCACGTTAAAACTGCTCCAGGGTAACGAGGCGTGCGCGGAAGGGGCCCTCTACGCGGGATGCACCTTCTTCGCCGGGTACCCGATCACCCCCTCGACGGAGGTGGCGGAATACCTTTCGAGGCGGCTCCCGCTGATCGGGGGGGCCTTCATCCAGATGGAGGACGAGATAGCGGCCATGGGAGCCGTCATCGGCGCCTCCCTTGCCGGGAAGAAATCCCTCACGGCCACGTCCGGCCCGGGTTTTTCGCTCAAGCAGGAGAACATGGGTTTCGGCATGCTCTGCGAGGTTCCCTGCGTGATCGTGGACGTCATGCGAGGCGGCCCCTCGACCGGCGTTCCTACCGGACCCAGCCAGAGCGACATCATGCAGTGCAAGTGGGGGACGCACGGCGACCACCCGGTCATCTGCCTGACGCCCGGGTACGTCCAGGAGATCTTCTCCGAGACGGTTCGCGCGTTCAACCTGTCGGAGAGGTACCGCACGCCGGTGATAGTGGCCTTCGACGAGATCATCGGGCACATGCGCGAGAAGATAGAGATCCCCGACAAGGGGGTGCTCGAGGTCGAAAACCGTAAACGGCCGACCTGTTCGCCGGCGGAATACAAGCCGTTCGACGAGACGAAGGGGGACGTGCCGCCGGTGGCCGATTTCTTCAGCGGGTACCGTCAGCACATAACGGGCCTCAACCACCACTCGGACGGGTTCCCGGTGAACGCGCACCCGCGGATCCACACCGACGAGCAGAGGCTCATCCGAAAGGTGGAAGGCAACAGGAAGGACATCATTCGTTACGAAACGTTCATGCTTGAAGACGCGGAAGTGGCGATATTCGCGTACGGCGTCTCCGGGCGGTCCGGCAAGAACGCCGTGGAGCAGGCCCGCGCGGCCGGCATAAAGGCCGGGCTCTTCCGCCCGCTGACGATCTGGCCGTTTCCGGAGGATGAGGTGGCGGCGCTGGCTTCCCGCGTTCGCGCGATCGTCGTCCCGGAACTGTCCCTCGGGCAGATAATCTTCGAGGTGGAACGGTGCGCCAAGGGGAAGTGCAGGGTCGAGGGGATCTACCGCGTCGACGGGGACCCGATCACGCCCGAACAGATCTTCGACAAGATCAAGGAGGTGAAGTAGATGTCCTTCAACTACGATCAATACATCCGTGGGGGAAAGCTCCCCCACATCTGGTGCCCCGGGTGCACCTACGGGATCGTATTCAAGTCGCTCCTGCGCGCCGTCGATTTCCTGAAGATCCAGAAGGACGACATCGCGCTCGTCTCCGGGATCGGCTGCGCGTCCCGCCTGCCGGGATACGTCGACTGGAACACGCTCCACACGACTCACGGCCGCGCCCTTCCGTTCGCGACGGGTCTCAAGCTGTCATGTCCCGACAAAAAGGTGATGGTGATCAGCGGCGACGGCGACGCGACGGCCATCGGCGGGAACCACTTCATACACGCCTGCCGACGCAACATAGACATCACGACCATAGTGCTCAACAACTTCATATACGGCATGACCGGGGGCCAGCACTCCCCGACCACGCCGGTCGGGCACCTGGCGAGCACGATGCCTTACGGCAACGTGGACCCGAACTTCAACATCCCCGATCTCGCAAAGGGCGCGGGGGCGTCCTGGGTGGGCCGGGGGACGGCTTACCACGTCCCGGCTCTCGACAAGCTGATAATCGAGGCGATACAGCACAAGGGCATGTCGGTGCTCGAGATCATAAACGCCTGCCCGACGACCTACGGCAGGCGGAACAAGTTCAAGAGCGCGACCGACCAGCTGCTCTGGATGAAGGACAACTCGCTTCCCATCACGGCGTTCGACAAGCTCCCCCCGGAGAAGACCGCGGGCAAGTTCCCGACGGGCGTCCTGTTCAAGAAAGAGGCGCCGGAGTACTGCGATACGTATTACGCCATGGTGGAGCGCGTCAGGAAACCGAAAGAGGGGAGGGCCTGAGAAGATGAGCGAACGCTACGAGGTGCGTTTTTCAGGATCCGGCGGACAGGGGCTGATCCTGGCGGGAGTCATCTTCGCCGAGGCGGCTACGATATTCGACAAGATAAACGCGGTCCAGAGCCAGTCCTACGGCCCGGAGGCGCGCGGCGGCGCCTCCAAGTCTGAAGTCATCATATCCGACAGGCCCATCGATTTTCCCAAGGCCCGGGCGATCGACCTGCAGCTCTCGCTGACGCAGGAATCGTGCACGAAGTATTACAAGGACATCAAGGATACCGGCACGCTGCTGGTGGACGAGGACTTCGTAAAGGATATCCCCAAGGGGAAATTCAAGGTGATCAGCATGCCGATCATCCGGACGGCTTCCGAGGAGATAGGGAAGGCGTTCGTCGCCAACATAGTCGCCCTGGGGGCCATCACTGCCCTGACCGGCAAGGTGACGATCGCGTCGGTGGAAAAAGCCGTCCTTTCCAGGGTTCCGAAGGGGACGGAAGAGCTGAACAAGAAGGCGCTCAAGGCCGGGTACGACATGGCCAAGACCAAGATGAATTAGCGCCCATGCACCACATGACCGGAAAGAAGCAGCGAACCCTGTCGATCGTGAAGCCCGACGGGGTCGCAAAGGGCGTGATCGGCGAGGTGGTCCGGCGGTTCGAGAAGGAGGGCATCCGCATCGTCGCGATGAAGATGCTCCACCTCACGAAGAGCCAGGCGGAGGGGTTCTACGCCGTCCACCGGGAGCGCCCGTTCTTCGCGTCGCTCACGGATTTCATGTCCTCGGGGCCCATCGTCGTGATGGTGCTCGAGGGGGACGACGTGATAGCCCGCAATCGTAAGATCATGGGGGCGACCGACCCCGCGAAGGCGGACAAGGGTACGATCCGGGCCGACTTCGCCGGGAACATCGAGCGGAACATCGTCCACGGTTCCGACGCCCCCGAAACGGCCGCAACGGAAATACGTTATTTTTTCAGTGATATGGAGGTCGTTTAGTAAAGTCGTTTTCCGGTCCACGTCACATTGAAAAAACCCCGGGAAGAACGATTTCCCGGGTTTTTTTTTACCCGGCCATTCCGGATGTCGCTACGCCTCCAGGACTCCCCCCGTCGTGTTCCGTCTTTGGCTCTCCTGCTATGATGTAGCGATGCGAACCGGCGAACAGGATCTTCGTACAGACCTGAAGGGTATGACCCTGGCGGAACTGGAGAACTTCCTTTCCCGCTGGGGGAAGGAGCGGTACCGGGCGAGGCAGGTCTCCCGATGGATCTACCAGCGGTTCGCCGAAGACTTCATGGCCATGACGGACCTCTCGAAATCCTTCCGCGAGGAACTTTCGCGGGAGTGCCTCATTTCGTCTCCGCCCGCCGAACGTGTCGAGACCTCTTCGGACGGCACGGAGAAATTCCTGTTCCGGCTGGAGGACGGGGAAACGGTCGAGAGCGTTCTCATACCGGAGGAGGACCGACGGACCCTGTGCATCTCCTCCCAGGTCGGGTGCGCGCTCCGCTGCGGTTTCTGCGCGACCGGCGCGATGGGTTTTCGCCGGAACATGACGTCGGCCGAGATCGTCCACCAGGTCTGCTTCGCCCTGAAACGGCTTGCGGAGAAAAGGGAGCGCCTGACCAACGTCGTTTTCATGGGGATGGGGGAGCCGCTGGAGAATGCGCGGGAGGTCTCGAAGACGATAGCGATCCTGCTGTCCCAGTTCGGCTTCGGCATTTCGGGGAAACGGGTGACGGTCTCCACGGCGGGCGTTGTGCCGGCGATGCTGGCGCTGGCGGAGGAATTCCCCGTGAGCTTCGCCGTGTCGATCAACGCGCCGACCGACGCGCTCCGGTCGGCGCTGATGCCGGTGAACCGGAAATACCCCCTGAAGGAGCTGGTCACCGTGATGAAAAGTATCCCCCTGCGGAGCGACCGGAAGGTGACCGCGGAGTACGTGCTGCTTGGAGGGGTGAACGACTCGGAGAAGGACGCCTGCGGCCTCGCGCGCCTGCTCAAGGGGGCGCGGGTCAAGGTCAACCTCATCCCGTACAACGCGCACGAGCACGGGGATTTCACTTCGCCGTCCGGGGAAACGGTGAACCGGTTCCGCGATGTCCTGCTGGCCGCCGGCATCCAGGCGATCACGCGGGAACGCCGTGGGGGAGACATCCGGGCCGCTTGCGGGCAACTCCGGGGCGCGGCGCAAGCAAAAACACCTTGAGCGACGCGAAGGTTCTCCATATATTGAAATGGTCGTCCGGAACGGGACCGCACTCTCAAGCAAAGAAAGGGAATCATGACGGGTATCCTCGGGATCATCGGCGGTTCGGGCCTCTACGAGATGGAGGGGCTGAAAAACGTCCGGAACGTGTCCGTGAGGACGCCCTTCGGGGACCCGTCCGACGCCCTGGTGGTGGGCGAGATCGAGGGGCGGACCCTGGCTTTCCTCCCACGGCACGGCAAGGGCCACCGGATCATCCCCTCGCAGATAAACTACCGCGCGAACATCTACGCCCTGAAAAAAGTCGGCGTGAAGTGGATTCTTTCCATCTCCGCCGTCGGGAGCATGAAGAATGGCATCCGGCCGGGGGACATCGTGGTGGTCGACCAGTTCTACGACCACACGAAGTTCCGCCCGAACACGTTTTTCGGTGACGGCGTCGTCGGCCACATCCCCTTCGCCGACCCGGTCTGCCCGAACCTGGCCGGCATCGCCTTCGCGGAGTCGAAGAAAGTCGTGAGGCGGACCCACCGCGGCGGGACCTATCTCTGCATGGAGGGCCCCGCGTTCTCCACCCGCGCCGAATCCCGGATCTACCGGAAGTGGGGAGTGGACGTGATCGGGATGACGAACATGCCCGAGGCGAAGCTTGCCCGGGAGGCCGAGCTCTGCTACGCGACACTGGCTCTCGCGACCGATTACGACTGCTGGCACGAAACGGAAGAAGACGTCTCGATCGAGGCGATCCTCGCCATCATCCGTAAAAACGTCGAGAACTCGAAGGGGATCATCCGGGGGGTGGCCCGCCGCCTTCCCGGCAAGGCGCCGTGCGGATGCGGCGAATCCCTCAAGTACGCCGTCATCACCGACAGGAAGCGGATCCCGGCGGCCGCCGGGAAACGGCTCTCACTGCTGATCGGGAAGTACCTGTGAGCAGCCGCAGGATCCTGGTTTCCATCGCCTGCGTGGCCCTCGTCGGCTGCGCGTCGCCTTCCCCGGACATGAAAAAGGAAGCCGCGGCCCGCATGCAGATGGGCGTCACCTACCTGGAGCAGCGGAATCTGCCGTCCGCGATGCGTGAGCTGGCCAAGGCATCGGAACTCGACCCGGGCAACCCGGAGATCGACATGGCGCTGGGGCTGGCCTACCAGGCACGCGGCGACCAGGGGAAATCCGAGGAGCACTTCCGCACCGCGATCCGCAAGAAGCCCGACTACGCCGAGGCGCACAACAACCTGGGGATCGTCCTCTCCAACCTCGGGCGGGGGGAAGAGGCGATCCGGGAGTTCGAGGCCGCGGTGTCCAACGTCATGTATCCGACGCCGGAAAGGGCTTACTACAACATGGGCGAGGAGCACCGCCGCCGGAAGAACTTCGCGAAGGCCGAAGAGTCGTACCGGATGGCGATTTCGTTGAACGACAGGTATGTGGACGCCTACCTTCGCCTCGCGCTCCTCCAGGGGGACGGCGGGCGGTCGGCGGACGCGGCCAGGACGCTGGAGGCCTGCGTCTCGTTGGTCCCTGCCCACGGCCCGGCGTGGATGGACCTTGGGCGTATTTATCTTTTCCTGGGCAGGAAAGGCGAAGCCCACGACGCTTTCCAGGGTGCTCTTGCCAACTCGACGGACCCGGCCTTGCGGAAGCAGGCGGCCGAGTACATCGATATCCTGGGGCAGGCAAAAAGGTGACGGGGGAGGCGATGGGCACGGGCGAGGCGTGGAAGAAGGAACGCGAGGCCAGGGGGATGACCCTGGACGATGCCTCCGCCGTCCTCCACGTCAGCACGAAATACCTCCGCGGGATCGAGGAGGGGGACTTCACGGGATGGCCGGAACGGGTGTTTTCCTCGGGCTACATCCGGGCGTATGCGAAGCACCTGTCGCAGGATCCGGAGCCCCTTCTCTCCGAGTATTACCGTCACATCCAGACGCAGGAGGTGAAGGAGCCGGAAACGCAGGTCAGGCCCGAGTGGCTGGAGAGGGAGCGCCGGCGGGGAAGCAGGAGGGCCTCTTATGCGATTGCCGCGGCAGTCGTCCTGCTCGTGGGGCTGGCGCTCGCATGGTACAGCCGGAGGATCGCCTCGCGTCCGGTTCCCGCTCCGCAGGTCGTTGCGGTTCCGCCTGCCGCGCCGGCTTCCAGCCCTGCCGAGAACGCCGCGACAACGCCTCCCGGGAGCGGCTCCGACAACGGGTCGGCCGCCCAGGTTGCGCCGCAGGCGGCCGATCCACAGGGTTCCGTGGCGTCCGTGGGGGGCGTGGGCCCCGTGAAATCGCCCTACCAGCTATTCATCGAGTCCGTCGAATTGACATGGTTGATGTACACGATGGACGACGGGCAACCCATGGACGTAATGCTTTACCCCGGGGACAAGATCAGCATCCAGGCGAAGCGCAAGATACTCCTGAAGATGGGGAACGCGGGAGGCGTGGTGGGGACCCTGAACGGTAAACCGTTGCCGCCCTTCGGGGAAAGGGGACAGGTGAAGGAGTTCAGCATCGGCGAGTAGGGACGCCCGGACCGTCCCTGTTTTTAAATCCGCCTGGGGGGGGGGTAGTTGCAGCGGACCGCGATATCTTGCCACAAGTGCGGCAAGAAAATGAAGAAGGAGAGGACCGATTTCGACCACACCCATTGGGTGTGCGCCTGCGGATTCCGGGAAAGGCTCCACTTCGTCCCGAAGGCCGCCGCCAAATCCCGCCAGGCGGAAGACATCTTCGCCCGCATTCGCTTCAAGGAAGGCGGGGACGTGATGCTGGAGGTCTCCAGGACGGACCGCGACCAGTACGAGCTCCTGTCCCTGGACGAGATCAGCCGACTGGTAAGCGCGGATATTTCACTGTCGGAGATTCTCGACGAGATAACCGGGAAGATCGCGCGCCGCATGAAGGTCGAGGTGTGCTCCATCTACCTCAACCGTGGAGGGCAGCTCGTGCTTTCCGCCACGCACGGCCTTGCGAAAGACGCGGTGGGCAAGATCCGCCTCGCGATCGGCGAGGGGATCACGGGGGCGGCGGCGAAGTCAGGCAGGCTGGTGGCCGTCCAGGACGCCGCGGCGGACCCGCGCTACCGGTATTTCGCGGCGGCCCGCGAGGAAAAGTACAAGGCGATGCTCTCCAACCCGATATTGGACGAAGGCCGTGTCGTCGGCGTGATCAACGTGCAGACCGTGCGCTCCAGGAGCTTCACGCCATCCGAGATCAGTTACATCACGATCGTCGCCAACCTCATCCGCACCTGCCTGAGGCTGCGGGACCGGGTCCGCGACATCCACCTGGAACCGCCCCCCGACGGCAGGTAGCGGGCCAGGGCCAGGTGGTCAAATTCATAAATCCGGCAACGTATCCAAACCGATCCCGGAAGTCGCTGCGCCTCGGGGAGCTCCCTTCGGCTGCGCTGCCTCGGAGGGGGGACTCCGTTCGTGGCTCGCCGTGCGGTGGACCTGCACGGCTGCGCTTTACCTCACTGCGCCCCCCCTCCTGCGGCTGCTTCGCCGGACCCACCCATTGCGTGCGCCTTCCGTGCTGTCTTTCTGATACGTCGCCGGACTTATGAAACGGGGCATTTCAGCGGGGCCGCGCTCCTTCCGGTCTTCTCACGCATTCCTCATACGGTCGGTGGACGCCGGGGAGACCGATCGGCGGATCTCCTTTCTCACGGAGTCCGACGGCCTGGTCACGATGGTGGCGAAGGCCGCGCGCAGGAGCCGGAAACGGTTCGGGGGAACCCTTCAGAAATACTTTCTCCTGGACGTGTCCTGGACCGAGTCGCCGGGGAGGATGGCGGTCCTGGATTCGACCGCTCTCGTGGAGAGCTTCTGGGAGATCGCGGCGGACTGGGAGAAGGTCCGGCACGCGGACTACCTGCTGGAGCTTACGGCGACGCTCTTTCCGCAGCCGGGGCCCAAGCCCAGGGCGTTCGGCATTCTCCTGTGGGGGATCCGGTCGCTGGCGCTCGGGGTTTCCCCCGCCGCCGTGGGAAGGAAAACGGAGGCGGTCCTCCTTTCCGTGGGAGGGTGGGGACCCGACCTTGGCGCATGCCGCCGCTGCGGCCGTCACACGGAAGCCTTGAGGAAAGGGTCGGGGGGGACGGTCAGGTTTTTCCCGGACGAGGGAGGGTTTCTATGCGGGACCTGTTCATCCAAGGGCGGGATCCCTTTGTCCCTGGGTGCGGTGAAGACCTGGAAAGCGATCCAGGCCTCCTCCCCGCCGCTCCTCGGCAGGGTCCGCATTTCAGATGGTATACTTGAGGAATTACAACAAGTTATGCCGCAATATGTAGAGTTATACCTGGGGAGGACACTGCGCAGCCTGGGAGGCCCCCCCTCCTTCTGAAAGTCGTAAACCCCCTGTATTTATAGCAATTTATCTTGACACCCCGTTCGGCGGAGTGATATGTAACTTTATCACTTTTCCATCCGGGAGGACGTTGTGCTATTCCAGGACCTGGTCCTTGCCCTGCAGCGCTTCTGGGCGGACAAAGGGTGTGTCATCCACCAGCCCTACGATATCGAGGTCGGCGCCGGGACCTTCAACCCCGCGACGTTCCTTCGGGCCCTCGGGCCGGAGCCGTGGAACACGGCCTACGTGGAACCTTCGCGCCGCCCCACGGACGGCCGTTACGGAGAGAACCCGAACCGCCTCCAGCACTACTACCAGTACCAGGTGATCATGAAGCCCTGCCCCTACGACTACGTGGAGTTGTACCTGGACTCCCTGAAAGCGGTCGGTATCGACCCGCTCAAGCACGACATACGGTTCGTGGAGGACGACTGGGAATCCCCGACGCTCGGCGCGTGGGGACTCGGCTGGGAGGTATGGCTGGACGGGATGGAAATCACCCAGTTCACCTACTTCCAGCAGTGCGGAGGGATCGACCTCAAGCCGGTGTCCGGGGAAATCACCTACGGCATCGAGCGGATCGCGATGTACCTCCAGAACGTCGAGAACGTGTTCGACCTGAAGTGGGTGGGGAACGTCACATACGGCGACGTCCACCACCGCGGCGAGGTGGAGTTCTCGAAATACAATTTCGAGGCGGCCGACATCCCGATGCTCTTCTCGCTGTTCACCATGTACGAGAAGGAGTGCCTCCAGCTGATCGACAGGAAGCTCGTGCTTCCCGCGTACGATTATTGCCTCAAGTGCTCGCACACGTTCAACATGCTCGACGCCCGCGGGGCCATCTCCGTCACGGAGCGCACGTCCTACATCGGCAGGGTCCGCAACCTGGCCAGGTTCTGCGCTGAAGGGTTCCTGAAATCCCGGGAAGAGATGGGCTTCCCCCTTATGAAAAAGTTCTCCGCCTGACAATCCGCATCGAAGAAGAGGGGATATGGAACGCGATTACCTGTTGGAGATCGGATGCGAGGAAATCCCGGCCGGGTTCGTCGGCCCGGCACTATGGTTCGGCGGGCAGCAGTTCGCCGAGGTGCTGAAGAAGGCGCGGCTCGTCTTCGACCGGGTGGACATCTACGGTACCCCGAGAAGGCTCGCCTACGTCGTCCGGAACCTTTCGGACCGCCAGGAGGCCTCCGAGGAGACGGTGCTGGGGCCCCCGAAAAGCGTCGCCTACGACAAGGAGGGGAAGCCCACCAAGGCCGCGACGGGCTTCGCCAGGGCGCAGGGAGTGGAGCTTTCCGCGCTCAAGGTGTTCCCCACCGACCGCGGGGAGTACCTGGGACTCCTGCGGGTGCAGGCCGCAAGGCCCGTGAGCGAGGTCCTTCCGGAGCTGGTTTCCGGCTGGATACCCACCATACCGTTCAAGAAATCGATGCGCTGGGCCGACCTCGACATCCGGTTCGCCCGCCCCGTCCACTGGATCGTTTCCCTCTACGGGGACGAGGTGATCCCTTTTTCGTTCGGGAACGTGACCACCGGGAAGACTACGTACGGCCACCGGTTCCTGTCGCCGGGCCCCATCACCCTGGAATCACCCGGGGAATACTTCGACCGGCTGGCGGCGGCGGACGTGTTCGTGGACCTGGAGGTCCGCAAGGAGAAGATACGCGCGGGGATCCGGGAGGCGGAAGCGAAGATCGGCAGGAAGTGGATCGAGGACGAACCGCTCGTGGAGACGGTCGCGAACCTCGTGGAATATCCCGTGGTGCTGGTGGGACGCTTCGAGGAGAAGTACCTGTCCCTCCCGCGCGAGGTCCTCATCACCTCGATGCGCGTCAACCAGAAGTATTTCGTGTTCGAGGACGACAAGGGAAGCCTGTTCCCCGGGTTCGCCTTCGTGTCCAACATGCGCGTCCCGGACGACCGCGTGGTGATCGCTGGCAACGAGCGCGTCATCCGCGCGCGCCTCTCGGACGCCGAGTTCTACTACGGGGACGACCTGAAGAAGTCCCTGTTCGACCGCGCCCAGGCGCTGAAGAACGTCCTTTTCCAGGCCGACCTCGGGATGTACTGGGAGAAGGTCGAGCGGATGGCCGAGATCGCCGGCTACGTCGCTTCCGTCGGGTTCCCGGCGAAGGAGAAGGACTGCCGGCGGGCGGCGTTCCTGACCAAGGCCGACCTGACCACGGGCGTGATCAAGGAGTTCCCCGAGCTGCAGGGGGTCATGGGACGGCACTACGCCGTCAAGACAGGGGAGAAGGAGGAAGTCGCCCAGGCCGTGTTCGAGCACTACCTCCCCAAGGGACAGTCGGACGATCTCCCCGGGACCGACGTCGGGGTTTCGGTCGCGATCGCCGACAAGATCGACATGGTGTGCGGCTGTTTCGGGGTGGGGTTGATCCCGACAGGGACGGCCGATCCGTACGGCCTGCGCCGCCACACCCTCGGGATCCTGTCGATCCTCGAGTCGAGGGGATTGCGCGTCCCGATCGAGGGTCTGGTCGACCGGTCGCTCGCGACACTGGCCGGAAAGCTGAAGTCCCCGCCGGCCGAGGTGAAGCGGAAAGTCATGGAGTTCATCGCCGGGCGGCTCGTCAACCTCTGGACCTCCAGGGGGACGCCCGGGGACCTGGCCGACGCCGTCATATCCGCGGGACTGACCGATATGGTGGACCTCGGCGCGAAGCTTTCCGCGCTCGTCGCCTTCCGGTCTGAACCCGCGTTCGATCCTCTCGCCGAGGTGTTCAAGCGGGCGATCAACATCACGAAAGCGTACGCGGGACCTCTCGACGTCTCGGAGTCGCTCTTCGAGCACGACGAGGAAAGGGCGCTCGCCAACGCGGCCGGCGAGGTGTCCGGCAGGGTGACCTCGGCCGCGAAGAGCGGGAAGTACGCGGAGGCGTTCGGGGAGATGGCCCGGCTCCAGCCCCTGGTGTCGGCTTTCTTCGACAAGGTGCTGGTGATGGCCAAGGACGAGAAGGTGAGGAACAACCGGCTGGCGCTCCTTAAGAACCTTTCCAACCTGTTTGCCGGGGTGGCCGATTTCTCCAAGGTCAGCGCGGCCCAGCCTAAATAAAGGAAAGCGGGAGGAAAAACGGATGGCCACCAAACGCGTCTACTTCTTCGGGGGAGGAAAGGCCGAGGGACACGGCGGGATGAAGGACATCCTCGGCGGGAAGGGGGCCGGGATCGCGGAGATGACGAACCTCGGCATCCCGGTGCCCCCCGGGTTCACGATCGGCACGGAGGTGTGCAACCTCTTTTACAAGAACCGGGGAAAGATCCCCGCCGACGTCAGGAAGGAGATCGCGGGGAATCTCGTCCGCCTCGAGAGGCTGGCCGGGAAGAAGCTGGGGGACCCGAAGAACCCTCTCCTCGTCTCGGTCCGCTCGGGCGCCAAGTTCTCCATGCCCGGGATGATGGACACCATCCTGAACCTGGGGCTTAACGACCGAAGCGTACAGGGAATCGCGCAGGGGACGAAGAACGAGCGTTTCGCCTACGACTCCTACCGCCGGTTCCTGATGATGTTCTCAGATGTGGTTTTGGGCATAGACAAGGAGCACTTCGAGGAGATCTTCGACGCGAAGAAGGGGGAGCGCGGAGTGTCCACGGACGTGGAGCTCACCTCCGGGGATCTCAAGGACGTCTGCGGCAAGTTCAAGGCGCTCGTCAAGCAGCGGCTCCGGAAGGAGTTCCCCCAGGACCCCCTGGTGCAGCTGGAGCTTTCGCGCGACGCGGTCTTCCGGTCCTGGAACAACGACCGCGCCAAGTACTACCGCAAGTCGAACAACATCCCGGACGACATCGGCACGGCGGTCAACGTCCAGGCGATGGTGTTCGGAAACATGGGAGAAGACTGCGCGACGGGCGTCGGGTTCACGAGGAACCCGGCCACGGGGGCGAAGGAGTTCTACGGGGAGTACCTCATAAACGCGCAGGGCGAGGACGTGGTCGCCGGCATCCGCACCCCGAATCCCATCGCGCGCCTGAAGAAGGATATGCCCAGGGTGTTCGACCAGCTGATGCGGATCACGACGAAGCTGGAGAAGCACTACAAGGACGTCCAGGACTTCGAGTTCACCGTCGAGAGCAACACGCTCTACATGCTCCAGACGCGGAACGGGAAGAGGACCGCGACGGCCGCCGTGAAGATCGCCGTGGACATGGTCAGCGAGAAGCTCCTCACGAGGGAAGAGGCGCTGATGCGCCTCGAGCCGCAGCAGATCGACCAGCTCCTTCACCCGGTCATAGACCCCAAGGCGAAGCTCGAGGTCATCGCGAAGGGGCTGCCTGCGTCCCCGGGGGCGGCGACGGGCGCCGTGGTCTTCCACGCGGAGCGGGCGGTGGAGTGGGCGACCGCGGGCAAGGCCGTGATCCTGGTCCGCAAGGAGACCAGCCCCGACGACATCCACGGGATGGACGTCTCGCGCGGGATTCTCACCGCCAAGGGCGGGATGACTTCCCACGCTGCGGTGGTCGCGCGCCAGATGGGGAAGACCTGCGTGGCGGGGTGCGAATCGATCGAGGTTGACGAGGCGACCAACCGCTTCCTGGTGGGAGGCCGCGTATTCAGGGAAGGGGACTTCATATCCCTTAACGGGAGCACCGGCGAGGTCATACTGGGGCAGGTGCCCCTCATAGCCCCGAAGATGACGGGGGCGTTCGGGACGCTCATGTCCTGGGCGGACGGGATTCGCCGTCTGAAGGTCCGCGCCAACGCGGACACGCCGCGGGACGCCCGCGTGGCGAGGGACTTCGGGGCGCAGGGGATCGGGCTTTGCCGCACCGAGCACATGTTCTTCGCGGAGGACCGGATCCCTCTGATGCGCGAGATGATCCTGGCCCGGACGCGCGAGGAACGCGAAGCGGCCCTTCTCCGGCTGCTCCCGCTTCAGAAGGATGATTTCAAGGGTCTCTACCGCGAGATGAAGGGTTACCCGGTGACGATCCGGCTCCTGGACCCGCCGCTCCACGAGTTTCTCCCCAGGCGGGAAGATCTCATGGTCGAGGTCACCAAGATGGAGCTCGTCCGCGCGGACCGCTCCATCATCGAGGAGAAGAAGAGGCTGCTGGAGCGGGTGGAGGAGCTCCACGAGTTCAACCCGATGCTTGGTCTTCGGGGTTGCCGCCTCGGGATCCTCTACCCGGAGATCAGCCGGATGCAGGCGGCAGCGATCTTCGAGGCGGCCTGCGAGGTCACACGCGAGGGGATCCGGGTCCAGCCCGAGGTGATGGTCCCCCTCGTCAGCATGGTCCAGGAGATGAGGGCGCAGAAGCAGCTCATCGTGGCGGTCGCCGAGGAGACGATGAAGCGGCACAAGAAGAAGTTCCCTTACACCGTGGGGACCATGATCGAGCTGCCGCGCGCGGCCGTGACCGCCGACGAGATCGCCCGGGAGGCGGAGTTCTTCTCCTTCGGGACGAACGACCTCACGCAGACGACCTTCGGCTTCTCGCGCGACGATTCGGGCAAGTTCATCCAGTACTACATGGCCCGCTCCGAGCTGTGCCCCCAGTGCGGATCGAAGCTGGAGAAAAACCTCTCATGCGCACCCTGCAAGGTGACGTACCAGAAGCGCTCCGAGAACATACTCGAGGCCGACGTGTTCGCGACGCTTGACCAGACAGGGGTCGGGCAGCTCGTCAGGATGGGGGTCGAAAAGGGCCGCGCCTCGCGCCCCGGCCTGAAGGTGGGTATCTGCGGCGAGCATGGAGGGGACCCCAGGTCGGTGGAGTTCTGCCACCGGGTAGGGCTGGACTACGTCTCCTGTTCTCCGTACCGGGTGCCGATCGCGCGGCTGGCGGCGGCGCAGGCGGTCTTGAGAGAGAGAGCGACGGCAAAACCGGCTAAAAAGTAACAGGAATCCATTACGTGTCGATGCGGCGGCCCCCTGGCGGGGGTCGCCGTTTTTTAGCTTTACATTCCCCCGAAAACACCATATATTGCGTTCAACAGGGGTTGTGTATACATCATGTTGAGGATTTCTTTGAAGAATCCCGTGCCGCGGGCAGCAAGGAAGAGATGAAGCTAAAGAAACTGGAACTTTTCGGCTTTAAATCCTTCTACGACAAGACGATTTTCGATTTTTCCGACGGGATCACCGCCATCGTCGGCCCCAACGGGTGCGGAAAATCCAACATCGTGGACGCGATCCGGTGGGTGCTCGGCGAGCACGCGCCGTCCTATATCCGGAGCAAGGCGCTGGAGGACGTGATTTTCGCCGGGTCCGACGCCGCCGGGCCGCTTGGCATGGCCGAGGTGACCCTGACCTTCTGCAACGAGGAAGGCGGGGGGCCGCCTGGATACGAATCCTACGCGGAAATCCAGGTGACCAGGCGGACCTTCCGGAACGGCGAGAGCGAATTCTCCATCAACAAGGTCCCCTGCCGGCTCAAGGACATCGCGGAACTCTTTCTCGACACCGGGGCGGGCGCCCGCGGCTACGCGATTATCGAGCAGGGCAAGATCATGACGATCGTGAACGCCCGGCCCGACGAGAAGCGGCTGATCATCGAGGAGGCGGCGGGGGTGGCCAAGTTCCGTGTCCGCAGGAAAGAGGCGGAGCGGAAGATGGAGAACACCCGCCAGAACCTGGCGCGCGTGAAGGACGTCCTGGACGAGGTGAAGCGGCAACTGGGCAATCTCGACCGCCAGGTCCGCAAGGCGGAAAGGTACAAGCGGTTAAGGGAGGAATTGCGCGGCCTCGACCTGCTCATCGCGGCCTGCAGGTTCCGCGACCTCTCGCGGGAGCGGGATTCCGCGGGTGCGGAACTCTCCGCGCAGGAAGAGGCGCTCGTCTCGGTCCGGGCCGGCATTTCCCGCCTGGAAGCGGAACGCGAAACCACCAGGCTGCGTCTTGCGGAAGCCGAAAGCGCGGCACGGGAGCTGGGTGCGGCCCAC
This sequence comes from Deltaproteobacteria bacterium, assembly GCA_021824125.1. Classification (GTDB taxonomy): domain Bacteria; phylum Desulfobacterota; class Deferrimicrobia; order Deferrimicrobiales; family Deferrimicrobiaceae; genus JAKALO01. The sequence goes on from JAKALO010000002.1 coordinate 45,441, forward strand.
GCGGCCCTAAAGGAATCGGCCGCACGCCGCGAGGCGGACTGGAACGGCTACGCCCGCGAGGCTTCGCAGCTGCGCACGATGATCGACGAAGTGAACGGCGAGATCAACGCCATCGAATGCGAGATCGCCGAACTCGGCCGCCGCCTGGAAGAGTCCGACGAGGCCGCGAAGGTACGGATCGAAAGCGTCGCCGCGGCCGAGGCCATGGTGGTGGGGCTCGCCGCGGTCGCCGAGTCGACGCGCGAGGATTTCCAGCGTCACCAGGAGCTCCACGAGCGGGCCCAGTCCGACCTCATCGTACGCGTGAACCTTCACTCGACCGCCCGGTCGGGCGCGGAGTCGTACCAGAGGTCGATCGAGGAGAACGAGCGGGCCCTCGCGCGCCTCGACGACAGGATCCGCGAAGCCGGGGCCGCGCTGGAGAAGGCCGGGACGGAGCTTGCGGATGCCTGCCGGGTGGAGGCGTCCGAAAGGAACACGTTCGCGGAAGCCGGTCGGTCGTGGGAGGAGGCCTGCGCGCAGCTGGCGGACGCGTCGGTCCGCCTCGACGCGGTGGTGGAGGAACAACGGAAAACGGAGGGGGTGCTGCAGGCGTCCGCCTCGCGGCTGGCGACGCTTTCCCGTTTGTACGAACAGAAGGACTGGACCACCTCCGGCGTCCGCGCCGTTTTGCGGCATTACAACGGCCAGGGGAACGGGGAGAAAGGGGTCTTCGGCGTGATCGGGGACCTCGTGGAGACGGACTCCACGTACGAGAAGGCCGTCGAGGCGGTTCTCGGCGAGCGGATGCAGTCCATCGTCGTCCGTGGACACAGCGAGGGGCTCTCCGCGCTCCAGTACCTCAAGGATTCGCGCGAGGGGCGGGGCTCCTTCGTCCCGGTGTCCCTGCGTACGCGGGAGGACGCCCCCGCTTACATCGGGGAGGACGGGGTGATCGCCCCCCTTACCGAGATCGTGCGCGTTCCCGCGGAATGCCGGGACCTGGTGCGGGGCCTCCTCGGCGGGACCCTCCTCGTACGCGACATGGAATGCGCGCTCAAGCTTTGGAACCGCAACGGCGTCTGGAACACCTACGTGACCCTCGACGGGGACGTGGTGACCGCCGAGGGCGCGCTGGCCGGCGGCGCCCAGGTGGAAGGTCAGTCGGGCATCCTCGCGGTCAAGAGGGAGATCCGCGAACTCGAAAAGGAGATCGCGGGGCTTTCCGCGGAAGCTTCGCGGCTCAAGGCCGACGAGGAGGAGATCCGGAGATCGAAGGCGGCGCTTGAGGGGCGAAGGGAAGAATCGTTCCGGCGGCGCGAGGATCGCGCGAGCGCGCTTCGACAGGCGGAGCAGCTGCGGGCGCAGTCCGATGCGGGGAAGTCGCAGGCGGAGGCGACCCTCGATTCCCTCGCGCACGAGCGGGAATACCTCCTCGGCGAGCTCGGGCGGATCAACGGCGAATCGCGGGCGATGCTCGAGGCGGCTCAGGTGTCGGAGCAGGCAAAGGGCGAGGAGGAGGAGCGGGTGCGGGAGCTCGCGGCCGCCCTCGATGAAAAGCGCGCCCGGATGGAGGAAGCGAAGGAGAAGCTGCACGCCGGCCGGATCGAGCTTACGCGGCTTGCCGGAATGGACCAGGCCGGGCGCGCGGCCGATTGCGCGCTTGTCGACACGCTCTCCGGGAAGCGGGCGCAGGCCGCGGAGAGGCTGCGGCGGAAGGCCGGATACGAGGAGAGGAGCGGGGTTCTCGCGGAGGCGCTCGAGGCGGGGCGGAGCGCGATCGAGGAGGCGGCGGCGGAACTTTCGCGCCTGCAGGACAGGATCGACAGGCAGCTGGGGGATACCTCGGCCGTTTCCGCGCTCCAGGAATCGCTCGAGGACGGCTTGAAGGCGGAACGCCGCCGGGAGGCGGCGGCGCTGGACCGGCTCACGGAGCTGCGCCTGTCCGTCCTGCGGGCCGACAACGACCTTGCGAACCTGGACACGCTGACCTGGCAGAGATACGAGACGCACCCGGCCGACCTGCCGGCGCCGGAAGCCGGGGTAGAGCCCGGGGCGGCGGCCGACGAGCTGGCCGGCCGGGAGTCCCGGGCCGGTGAGATCCGGGAACGGATCGCCGCGATCGGGGACGTGAACCTGGCCTCCATCGAGGAGCACAGGGAGCTCTCCGAGCGTGCCTCCTTCCTCTCCTCGCAGAAGGATGACCTGGAAAAGTCTCTCGACGACCTGGCAAAGGCGATCCAGAGGATCAACCGGACCACGCGCGAACGGTTCTCGGAGGCGTTCGACAGGATCAACGAGAAGCTCCAGGAGGTTTTCCCGAAGCTGTTCCAGGGGGGGCGCGCCTTCCTCACCCTTGTCGAGGAAGACAACCTGCTCGAGACCGGCGTGGAGATCGTCGTCCAGCCGCCCGGCAAGAAGCTGCTGCCCCTGAAATCCCTGTCCGGCGGGGAGAAATCACTGGCGGCGGCCAGCCTGATATTCTCGATCTTCCTCGTCAAGCCGTCGCCGTTCTGCCTCCTGGACGAGGCGGACACGGCGCTGGACGACGCGAACATCGACCGGTTCAACGGGTTGGTCCGGGAGATGTCGGCCAACTACCAGTTCCTGCTCATCACCCACAACAAGAGGACCATGGAGCTGGCCGACTCGCTTTACGGGATCACGATGGAGAAGCCGGGGATCTCCAAGGTAGTCTCCGTCAAATTCAACGCGTGACGAATCCGCCCGATTCCTTCCTGTCCCGCCTGAAGGCGGGGCTTTCCAAAACGCGGGAACTGCTCTTCATGAACGTGGAAGCGGTCGCCCGCGGGATCGGCCCCGTGGACGAGAAGGTCCTGTCGGAACTCGAGGACGCCCTCATCCTGGCGGACGCGGGAGCCGGGCTCGCGCAGGAGTACGTCGAAACGCTTCGGGCGAAGTGGCGCCGCGGGGAACTTCCCGACACCGGGGCGCTTCGCTCGGCGCTCCGCGGGATGATCGCCGCGACCCTTTCCTCGCGGATGGTTCCCCTCGATGTCCGCCCTCCGTATCCCTTCGTCGTCCTGGTCGTGGGCGTGAACGGGGTCGGGAAGACGACGACGGTCGGAAAGGTCGCGCACTGGGTGAAGGGGCAGGGCCACCCCGTCCTGCTTGCCGCCGGGGACACGTTCCGCGCCGCGGCGATCGGGCAGCTGAAGATCTGGGCGGACCGCGTCGGCGCCGATTTCGTCCAGCACAAGGAAGGCTCCGATTCCTCCGCCGTGGCGTTCGACGCCGTTAACGCCGCGAAGGCCAGGGGTGCGCACGCGGTCCTCATCGACACCGCGGGGAGGCTTCACACGAAGTCCAACCTGATGGAGGAAATGAGAAAAGTGGTCCGTGTCATAGGCAAGGAGATCCCGGGGGCCCCGCACGAGGTGCTCCTGGTGCTCGACGCCACGAACGGCCGCAACGCCATCGCGCAGGCCAGGACCTTCCGGGAGTTCACCGGCGTCACGGGGCTCGTCCTGACGAAGCTCGACGGCACGGCGAAGGGCGGCGTGGTGCTTTCGGTGACGCGGGAGATCGACGCCCCCGTCCGGTTCATCGGCGTCGGGGAGGGGATCGACGACCTGCGTCCTTTCGACGCCCATGCCTTTGCCGAAGCCCTTATCTGACCTTATGCGCGACGACCCTTCATTACGTTGATCGACGCCCTCTTTATCCAGGTGCTGGGGGGGGTCCTCCTTCTTCTTTACGGGGTGCGCCTCTCGGGGAAGGGATTCGAGCTCGCCCTGGGGGCCCGCCTGAAGGAGTGGTGGGCGGCCCCGGGCCGAAGCCGGCTGGGCGGGTTCGGGGCCGGCGTGGTCGGCACAAGCCTGCTCCAAAGCTCCGGGGCGGTAGTCACCCTTCTGATAACCTTCGCGGAAATATCTCCACTGCCTCTGGCCCAGTCGCTCTCGGTCGTGCTCGGCGCCGACCTCGGGAGCACGCTGACCGTCCAGGTCCTCTCGTTTCGCATCTACCAGTACGCGATTCCCGTCGTCTCGGTCGGGATCCTGCTGATCCTCTGGGGGAGGAAGCCGAAGGTCCGCGCCGTCGGCCAGGGGATCCTGGGGCTGGGATTCATGCTCCTTGCGCTCAAGTTCCTCTCCGTGGCCGCGGACGGGGTCGGGAAGGTGGAGAGCCTGCGTTCCCTCATGATGGACCTCGGCGGCGCTCCGCTTGTCGCCTTCGCCTGGGGGGTGCTGCTGAGCGCGCTTTTCCAGAGCGGCACGGCGGTTATGATCCTGCTGATCGCCTTCACGCAACAGGGCGTGCTCCCCGTTCCGGCGGTACTCCCCCTGGTTCTCGGCGCGAACGTGGGGAGTTCCTCGGTGGCGTTCATGGCCGCCTCCGGGCTGGCCGCCGAGGGGAAACGCGTCGCCTGGGGGCACGTGCTGATGAAGACCGCGGGCGCCCTCATGTTCCTTCCGTTCTTCTCACTGACCCAGCAGTTGCTGACCATGTTTTCCCCCGACCCTTCGCGTATCGTCGCCAACGCCCACACGCTGTTCAACCTCACCGTTTCGTTCCTCTTCTACCCGCTGGCCCCCCGCGTGGCGGGTTTTCTGGCCGACATCGTTCCCGTGAAGAAGAGGACGGCGCCGCGGGGGAAACCGGTGTACCTGGACCGGCAGCACCTTCCGGTCGCCGGGGCGGCGCTTGGCCAGGTCGCCCGTGAGATCATACGGATGGCGGACATGGTCCAGGAGATGCTGTCGCTATCGGTGAAGGCGATCGGCGCCGTCGGGATCGACCTTGCCGAGCGGATCCGGCGGATGGACGACGACGTGGACCAGCTGACGAGCGAGATAAAGGTGTTCCTGTCGGCGCTGGGCCAGCGGTCGCTCGACCCGGAGCAGACGAACCGGGCCATGGCGTACATCGCGCTGGTCTCCGACCTGGAGAACATCGGCGACTTCGTCGACAAGACGCTGGGGGATCACGTCCGCCGCATGGCGGAGCGCGGCCAGCGCTTCTCCGACCAAGGGGCCGCGGAGCTTGTGACATTACTCAACGAGGTCGAGGAGATGTATCGCGAGGCGGTCTCCGCCTTCGTTACGCGCGACGCCAAGGCCGCCGGGATAGTCATCGCCCGGAAGAAGGCCATCGGGCAGATGGAACGGGACCTGCGACTCGCGCACATCCGCCGTCTCCAGAAAGGCACGCCCGAATCCCTGGAGTCCAGCGCAGCCCACCTCGACATCCTCTCCTCCTGGAAGGGAATCGCGTCCCACTGCGCCGCGATCGCCTACACCGTCCTCCAGGTCGAGGAACAGGAACACGACTGATGGAAATGGCGGCCGCACCCGGGGGGAATTGACCCTGCGGTCCGGACGGGGTAGTCTGTTTTTCCGAAGGCATGCGGCAGCATATATCTGCGAACCGAGGGGAGAGCCGGAGCGATGGCGGATGAGCCGTTCGTCCTGATCGAGAAGAGGATCAACGACCTGGCGGGAATGGTTGCGACGCTCAGGAAGGAAAAGGCCGACCTTGTCGCCCAGGTAGAGCAAAAGAGCGCGGACGCCAAGGACCTGGCACGCAAGGTGGCCGAGCTCACCAAGGAGCGGAACGAGATCCGGGAGAGGGTGGAAAAGATATTGTCGCGCCTCGAAACAATTGAGTTGTAGCGCGCCCGATGTATAATGGATAAAGCGGAAGGTGATGAGCAACAAGTACGATGTGAACATCGCCGGGTACACGCTGACCGTGAAGACCGGGCGGTCGGCCGAGCACATGGAGCGCCTCAGCGAGCTCCTGAACAGCAAGGTGCGCGAGGTGCAGAAAACCGGGGTTACGTCGAACTACCTCAACGTCGTGATGCTTGCGGCAATGAAGCTGGCGGACGAGATCCTGGATCTTCGCGACAGGCAGGACCAGGAAAAAAGGCGAATAGAGGAGAAGAGCCGGGACCTGTTGAGCACGCTGGACAGCGCGCTCAAGTAGAAGGGCGGGAAAGGTCGTTACGCCCCTGTCGTGTTCGTGATTGGCGGGAGAGTTAGAGCCAATACATGAAAAAAGGGGTCCCTTCCTGACGGTGGTGTGCACGCCCCCGACCGGGGGAAGCCTGAAGCCGTCACACCCAGGGAGCCCACCTGGTGAGAGCCAGGTTCAACTCGAACGCCGACACGGCACAGGGCAGGGGCTTTCCCGGGGATATCCCGCGGAAAGCCGCGTTCACATAGATTTGGGTGGCAGGTAAAGGTATCCATACGTTCGATCCCGGATAAGGTAAAGTCGTTTTGGCATAGAGGAATCCATCAACGGGACGAGGCTGCTCGTTCCGTCTCTTCGCCTTATTCGCGGTTCCTGCCCCCCACGGTACGAATCCTGTAAAAACGGCGGTTTGTTCATGATTGTGGAAGAACGGAAGGCGTTGCTTCGCCGGACCGAACGCGCCCGGGCGGGCCGGTCCGTGCCGAAAGAGGAGTTTGCCGGAAAGAGCCTTTCGGTACAGGAGAATTTCGTTTCCGCCTTCCCCCCGAAGGCGGGGATGAGAATCGGCCTCTACAAGGCCGTCGGGGTGGAGGTGGGCACGGATCATATCCGCGGCTGTTGCCACGCCGCGGGTGCGCTGCTTTTTTACCCCAAGGTCATGGACGACGGACACCTCTCGTTTTATCCCGACGGGGGGAGCGACGGCTGGGTTCGGGGAAAGTACGGCCTCCTCGAACCGCGCGTGGAGCCCGGGACGGAAGGGGTACGTCGCGGATTCGACCTTGTCGTCGTTCCCGGAATGGCTTTCGACGCGGAGGGCAGGCGACTGGGCAAGGGCTACGGATACTACGACCGCTTTCTCTCCGGCCTGGCGGGGACGGCGGTGACGGTCGGTCTTGCGTTTTCCCGGCAGGTGGTCCCGGAGGTCCCCGTGGACTCCCGGGACGTGCCGGTGGACGCGGTGGTCACGGAGGAAGGCGTCATCCGGGTTTCCCGGGTGCGTCCGAAAGGCACAACCATAAAATAGATGCGTTACCGGGGAGGAATCCTTTGGATACGGAAATGTTGATCATCGCCGTGCTTGTGGCCCTGGCGGCGGGGCTCGCCATGGTCGTTTTGAATTTGTTGGGTAAAAAACGCTCCGCGGAGGGCCAGGCGCGCGCCGGCGCCGCGAAGGCGGAGGAGATACTCCAGAACGCGAAGAAAGACGCCCAGAACATCCTCAAGGAAGCGGCGCTCCAGGCCAAGGATTACCAGCTGCAGGTGAAGCTCGATTTCGAGAGGGAAACGCGCGAGCGGAAGAACGAGATCGGACAGCTGGAAAAGCGGCTATTGCAGAAAGAGGACCAGCTCGACCGGAAGACCGAGGCGCTCGAGACGAGGTCCCAGGATTTCGGGCGCAAGGAAAGGGAGCTGGCGGAGCTGTCTAAAAAGCTGGATGCGCAGCAGGCCGAGCTGCTGGATTCCATCAGGAAAGCGGTGGAGAACCTCGAGAGGATAGCGGGCGTGACGGCCGAGCAGGCCAAGGCGGAGCTGGTCGAGAGGATCGCCGAAGAGGCCCGGCTGGAGGGCGCGAAAAAGATACGCGCGATGGACGAGGAATTCAAGGAGGAGGCGTCCCAGAAGGCCAGGAAAATGATCTCCCTGGCAGTTCAGCGGTACGCCGCGGATTACGTGGCCGAACACGTCGTCACGGCTGTGCCGCTCCCTTCGGAGGAGATGAAAGGGCGGATCATCGGCCGCGAGGGGCGCAACATCCGCGCGTTCGAGGCGGCGACGGGGATCGACATAATAATCGACGACACGCCCGAGGCGGTCATCCTGTCCGGCTTCAACCCGGTACGCAGGGAGGTGGCCCGCATCGCGCTCACCCGGCTGGTCCAGGACGGCCGCATCCACCCGGCCAGGATCGAGGAGACGGTGGAGAAAGTAGCCAAGGAGGTCGACGAGCTTATACGTGAAGCGGGCGAGCAGGCGCTCTTCGACCTGGGGCTTCACGGCATCCACCCCGAGCTGGTCAAACTGATCGGAAGGCTGAAGTACCGGACTTCGTACGGGCAGAACATCTACACGCACTCCCTGGAGGTGGCTTTCCTATCCGGGATGATCGCTTCGGAGCTGGGGCTTTCCGTCAAGGTCGCGAAACGCGCGGGCCTCCTGCACGACATCGGGAAGGCCGTCGACCACGAAATAGAGGGGCCGCACGCGCTCATCGGGGCCGACCTCGCAAAAAAGTACGGCGAGGCTCCCAGGGTCATTCACGCGATCGCCGCGCACCACGAGGACGAATCCCCGCACGACATCCTGCCGATCCTGGTGCAGGCCGCGGACGCCCTTTCCGGGGCCCGGCCCGGCGCGCGGCGCGAGATGCTGGCGAACTACCTCAAGCGGCTGGAGGATCTCGAGAAGATCGCCAGGTCGTTCCCGGGGGTAGAGAAGTCCTACGCCATTCAGGCCGGGCGGGAGGTCCGGATCATCGTGGACAACATGAAGATCTCCGACGACGCGGCCACGATACTCGCCCGGGACATCGCCAAGAAGGTCGAGACGGAGCTGTCCTACCCCGGCCAGATCCGTGTCACGGTGATCCGGGAAACGCGCGCCGTGGAATACGCGAAGTAACCCGCCTTCGCTCCGATGCGACCGTGAGACGCGGGATGCATAGGAGCTACGGCGGGTGCTCGGCATAAAGAAAGGCGGAAAGCCTCGCATGTGGGTTCTCTTCCTCGGCGACGTCGTCGGCAAGCCCGGCCGGAAGGCCGTGCGGGAGTTCCTCTCCCGCCTCGGCGGTCGCCGGGACGTCGACCTCGTCGTGGCGAACGCGGAGAACGCGGCGGGCGGGATGGGGATCACGGAATCCGCCGTCTCGCAGCTCTTCGACGCCGGCGTGGACGCGCTGACCAGCGGGAACCACGTCTGGGACAAACGGGAGGGAGTCCCCCTCCTGCAGGGGGAGTCGCGGATCCTCCGGCCCGCCAACTATCCCCCGGGCACGGAAGGCCGCGGGTGGGGCGTTTTCCGGGGTCGCAGCGGGACTCCATACGCCGTCGTGTCCCTGATCGGGAGGGTCTTCATGGGGCAGGTCGACTGTCCTTTCCGATGGATGGACGAGGCGCTTCCCGGGATGCGGCGGCAGGCGGCAACGGTCCTTGTGGATTTCCACGCCGAGGCGACGTCCGAGAAGCGCGCGATGGCGTTCCACCTCGACGGTAAGGTGTCGGCCATAGCGGGGACGCACACGCACGTCCAGACCGTAGACGCGCAGCTATTGCCCGGCGGGACGGGGTATATAACGGACGCGGGCATGTGCGGCGCCTCGCAGTCGGTGATAGGGATGGATTCGAAGGGAGTGCTCAGGCGTTTTCTCCAGCAGGTTCCCACCCGGTTCGAGGTTGCGGCGGGAGAGCCGGAGGCGGCGGGAGTGTTCTTCGACATCGACCCGGAAACGGGAACGTGCAGGGCGGTGGAACCGTTTGTCATGACCGAAAGCCGGATGAGGAGCGCGGACGAATGGAAGAGATTCTCAAGTCCCTGAAGCGTGGAGCGGTCGACGTAATCAGCGGGGAGGAGCTTTCGCAAAAGCTCATGCGATCCCGTAAGGAGAGCCGTCCGCTGCGCGTCAAGGCGGGGTTCGATCCCACGGCGCCGGACCTGCACCTGGGCCACACCGTCCTGATCCAGAAGCTAAAGCACTTCCAGGAGGCCGGCCACCAGGTCGTGTTCCTGATCGGCGACTTCACCGGAATGATCGGGGACCCGACAGGAAAGGCCGAGACGCGCAAGGTCCTTACGAGGGAGGACGTGGAGCGGAACGCCGCCACCTACAAGGAGCAGATCTTCAAGATACTGGACCCGGAGAAAACCGAGGTGCGGTTCAACTCCGAGTGGCTCTCGGGGCTAACGATCGAGGAGATGGTCCGGATCGCGGGCCAGATGACGGTCGCCCGGATGCTGGAGCGTGACGACTTCCGCAGGCGGTACGAGGGGGAGCGGCCGATATCGATCCACGAATTCCTCTATCCGCTGTTCCAGGGGTACGATTCGGTAGCGCTGAAGGCGGACGTGGAGCTGGGCGGCACCGACCAGAAGTTCAACCTGCTCGTGGGGCGCGACCTGCAGCGGGTCTACGGGCAGGAGGCCCAGGTTGTGATGACCACCCCCCTCCTGGTGGGCTTGGACGGCGTCAACAAGATGAGCAAGAGCCTGGGGAACTACGTCGGGATCACGGAACCCCCCGAAACGATCTTCGGGAAGATGATGTCGATCTCCGACGACCTGATGCTCAAGTATTACGAACTCCTTTCCGACGTCACGCTGGCCGGCCTGGAGGCCTTGAGGAACGGTCTGGCCGACGGCACCCGTCACCCGATGGACGCCAAGGTAGCGCTGGCCCGCGAGATCGTGGCCCGCTTCCACGGCGACGCGGCGGGCAGGGAGGCGGAGGAAGGATTCCGGAGAAGGTTTTCGGGCAAGGAGTTCCCCGATGACGCGCGTAGGGTTCCAGGCAGCGCGCTTGGCGGCAGGATCGACCTGGCCTCGGTGGTTTCGGCGGTTTCGACGTCCTTCACGTCGAAATCCGCGGTGCGGAGGCTGATCCAGCAGGGCGGGCTGGAGATAAACGGGGAGAAAGCCGTGGACCCGGCCGGGAGCATCGTCCCGCAGGGCGAAATCCGCTTGAAAATCGGGAAGAAAGAGTTCATCATCGTGACGTTCGGGTAGAGGTTGGGACGAAGGGATTTCTCCTTGCGCCGGGCCCGCGATTCCGGTATAGTCCACTCCCCCTGTCATGTTGAAAGGGCGTTCCCCATCTGGTAGAGTAAACTGAGGGGTGGGGAGAAATTTCTTGACACAGGTTTCGCTTTTACGTATATTGGCGAGTCTGCCCTGAGGTTTGCCCCGCAGGGCGAATCAACGGATCTTTGAAAACTGAACAGGGAATGCGGAAGGTGCGTGAAGGATCCTGTCTTTTCTTTTTCAAGCATAAAAGTGGAGAGTTTGATCCTGGCTCAGAACGAACGCTGGCGGCGTGCTTAACACATGCAAGTCGAGCGCGAAAGGGAGGGGCAACTCTCCTTAGTAGAGCGGCGCACGGGTGAGTAACGCGTGGGTAACCTGCCCCCGGGCGGGGGATAACCACTCGAAAGGGTGGCTAATACCGCATGAGACCACGAGGTCCTCGGACCTTGAGGCCAAAGGCGGCGCCGGCTTGCCGGCGCTGTCACCTGGGGATGGGCCCGCGTACGATTAGCTGGTTGGTGAGGTAACGGCCCACCAAGGCTACGATCGTTAGCTGGTCTGAGAGGATGGCCAGCCACACTGGAACTGAAACACGGTCCAGACTCCTACGGGAGGCAGCAGTGAGGAATATTGCGCAATGGGGGAAACCCTGACGCAGCAACGCCGCGTGGGTGAAGAAGGCCTTCGGGTCGTAAAG
>JAKALO010000059.1 GCA_021824125.1 Deltaproteobacteria bacterium
GGGGCAAGGTCTTGGGGGAAACGCGAAAACGCGACGCCATACTTGCGGTCGCGTCCCGCCTGTTCGCCGAAAAAGGATACGGGGACACCCCGACGTCGGAGATCGCCCGCGAGGCCGGCGTCGCCGAGGGGACCCTCTACCACCACTTCGGCAGCAAGGACGGGATTTTCCTGACCATATTCAACGAGACCACCGACGGCTACCTCGCCGGGATCGAGAGCCTCGCCGGCGAGGGGAAAACCGGTGCGGAGACGCTCCACGACCTCATACGGTTCCACTACGGATACCTCGGCGCGCACGCCCGGCAGTTTCTCATCATCCTCCGTGATTTTCCCGAGCACATCGCGCGGGAGAAGTCCGACGGCGGGAGTGTCCGGAAAAAGAAGTTCGGCCGCATCACGACTCTCCTGGCGGAGATCCTGGAGCGGGGGGTGAAGGACGGGACGCTCCGTCTCCGGTTCCCGGCGAGGGACACCGCGGAGATGATGCGCGCAATACTGTACGGCACGACGCGCCACAGGATGCTTGGGATCATCGACGTCCCGCTCCCCCGCCTGGCGACGATGATCGAGGATTTTTTCCTGCGGACGCTCTCCCCGGAACGCGGACCCGACGAAAAATAACAAGGAGATGGAGGATGATGATGCCCTATCGGAGGATCCCGGTTCTTGCCGCGTCCGCGCTGGCGCTGCTGGCGGCCCCGTACACCCTCTGCCTCGCCGGCGACGCCGTGTGGGACCTCGACCGTGTCGTGTCGACCGCTCTCGCCAACCACCCTCTTGTCGGCCAGGCCGACGCGGAAATCCTGGCGGCGGGCGCGCGGAAGGGGCAGGCGGAGTCAGCCAGGTACCCGTCGATCGACCTTTCCGCCGGGTATTCCCGGTCACGGACATTCTCCTCGTCCTCTCTCCGGAGCAGCACCGCCTCGTCCGACTTCCTCCAGGGGACCCTCTCGCAGGTAATCACCGACTTCGGCCGGACGGGATCGGCCGTGGACCGCGCCGACGCCCAGCTGTCCTCCACCCGCGAGACGGGCCGGTCCGTCCGCGAGGACGTAGCGTTCGCCGCGAAGGTCGCCTACTACAACGTCCTGCGCGCCCGGCGGATCGTGGAGGTCAGCCGCGAGACCGTCAAGCAGCGGGAGTCGCTTCTCCGGCAGGCTCAGGCCTATTACGACGCGGGGATCCGCGCCCGTATCGACGTCGCCCGGGCCGAGGCCAACCTGTTCCAGGCCCGCGCGGAGACGACCGCCGCCGGGAACGACCTCCAGGTCGCCAGGATCACCCTCCTCACCCGGATGGGCGTGGACGGCCCGCGTGACTTCGAGCTCAAGGACACGCTCGCCACCGAGGCGCTCCCCGGCTCCACGGAGGAGTGGCTCAAGGAGGCGGAGGGGAACCGGCCGGACCTGCGCGCCCTCCAGGAGAAGGAGCGGGCCGCGGCGATGTCCCTGCGCGGCGCCCGTGCGGGCTACAACCCGGTCCTCACCGGAAACGGCGGGTACGGGTACGCGGCCGAAGACTTCCCCCTTGAGCAGAACTACAGTCTATCCGTCCAGCTTGCGGTGCCCGTTTTTTCGGGGTTCCTGACCCGCCGGCAGGTGGCGGAGGCGCAGGCGCAGCTGGCATCGGCGCGCTACGCCGTGACCGACATGAAAAGGCTGGTCCGCCTCCAGGTCGAGCAGGCCGCCCTCTCGGTCGGCGCCGCCGTGGAGCGGACCGGCGCCCGGCGAAAGGAGCGGGAGGCCTCCGAGGAGAATCTCCGGCTGGCCACGGCCCGGTACGAAGTGGGGGCGGGGGACATCATAGAGATGATCGACGCGCAGGTCCAGATGACCCGCTCCGACACCTCGATGATCGAAGCGCTCTACGACTCCAGCGTCTCCATCGCCGCGCTCCAGCGCGCAATCGGACGATAATCCTGAAAACATAAAGACGTAAAAGGGGAACGGTAACCGCCATGACCGACATGACCAATATGATCTTCAGGGCCGCCGTGACGGCGTCGCTGCTGGCCGCAATCATCCTCACGGCCGGGTGCGGCAAGACAAACGCCGATTCCAAGGGGACGTCGTCCAAGCCCGGCGTCCAGGCCCCGGAAGAGGTCCAGGTCCGCGTCGATACGGCCCGGCGCACCGCCATCCAGAGAAAAGTCGAATTCGTGGGATCGCTCGCCGGCGTCGAGCAGGTCACCCTCTCCTCGGAATCGGAGGGGACCATCGATAAGGTCCACGCCGACCTCGGCGACCCGGTGCGCAAGGGACAGGTCCTCCTTTCCGTCGTCCCCGACGAGTTCCGGTTCCGCGCCGAGCAGGCGCGCGCGGAGGCCGCGCAGGTCGCCGCCAAGCTGGGCATCGCCCCCGACACCGAGACCGCGGAAATCGACGGGACGTCGCTCGTCCGGAAGGCGGTGGCCGAATACAACAACGCGAAAACCGACCTCGAGCGCCGCAAGGGGATCTTCGAGAAGAACCTGATCGCCCGCAAGGAGGTGGACGACGCGGAAGCGCGCTATCTCGTGGCGGAGGCGAACTTGCGGGCCGCCCGGGAGGAGGCGAACAACCTCCTTGCCACGCTGCGCGGCAAGCGCGCCCAGGTGGGCATCGCCGAGAAAAAGCTCGCCGACACCCAGGTACGGTCCCCCATCGACGGATCGGTGGAGGCGCGCCTGGTCTCCGCAGGAGAGTACCTCAAGGTGGCGACCCCGATGTTCCGGCTGGTGAACGACCGTCCGATCCGGATGCTCGGCGAGGTCCCGGAGTTCTACGCCGGCTCGCTTCGCGCGGGGCTCGCCGTGGAGCTCTCGGTGGACGGCCGCCCCGGCAAGGTCTATCGCGGGACCCTGAGGCGTATCGCCCCCTCCTCCAACGTCGCCAACCGGGCCATCAACGTCGAGGCGCTGTTCCCGAACGAAAGCGGGGAGCTCAAATCCGGCTTCTTCGGCAAGGGCGCGGTCATTCTCCGGATCGACCCGAACGGCGTCGCGATCCCGAAGCAGGCTGTGGTCACCTTCGCGGGGATCGAGAAGGTGTTCGCGATCTCCGGCGGGACGGCACGCGAGCGCAGGGTGAAGCTGGGGGATGACCTCGGTGACCTGGTTGAAGCGACCGAAGGGGTTTCCGCGGGAGACACCCTCGCGGTCTCCAACACCGGGAAGCTCGTCGAGGGATCCCGGGTCGCGATCACGGCCGGGGACGCCAAGCCATGAAGATCTCGGAAATCTGCGTCCGCCGCCCCGTCTTCGCCACCATGCTCGTGAGCGTACTGGTGGTGGTGGGCATCGCGTCGTACACCGGGCTCGGCGTGGACCTGTTTCCCAACATCGATCTCCCGATCGTGACCGTCACCACGACGCTTAAAGGGTCGAGCCCCGAGGAGATCGAGACCTCCATCACGAAGCCGATCGAGGAGGCGGTCAACACCGTCTCGGGTATCGACGAGCTGAGGTCGACCTCCCGTGAGGGAGTCTCCCAGGTCATCATCCGCTTCCTGCTGGAGCGCAACGGCGAGGAGGCCGCCCAGGACGTGCGGGACCGGGTCGGGACGATCATAAAGAACCTTCCCGAGGGTACGGACCCGCCGGTCATCGTCAAGTTCGACATCGACGCGGCCCCGGTCATGACGATCGCCGTCTCGGGTAACCGCGACCTGCGCGAGATCACCAAGGTCGCCGACGACCAGATCAAGCAGAACCTTGAATCCGTGAGCGGGGTGGGGGCGGTCAGCATCGTCGGGGGGCGGAAGCGGGCGGTCAACGTCTACCTGAACCCCTCCCGGATGGAGGGGTTCGGCCTCACGGTCCCGCAGGTCAAGGCCGCCCTCGCGGCGCAGAACCTGGAAATCCCCGGGGGCCGCGTGGACACCGGGACGCGTGAACTGGTCCTCCGGACGATGGGCCGGATACCGTCGGTGGAAGACTTCCGGAGCCTGATAGTCGCCAACATCGGCGGGCGTCCCGTGATGCTCCGCGACATCGGGTGGGTGGAGAACGGGCAGGAGGAGCCGCGCTCCCTGGCGCGGTTCGACGGGCGCCCCTCGGTCAACCTCGTCGTCCAGAAGCAGTCCGGGACGAACACGATCGACGTCATCTCGAAGGTCAAGACCCGCCTCGACGTGATCCGGAAGACGCTGCCGTCCGACATCCACATCGACCCGATCCGGGACCAGTCGACCTTCATCCTGCGCTCCATCCACGAGGTCCGGACGCACCTGGTCCTTGGCGGGATCCTGACCTCGCTTGTCGTCCTCCTGTTCATGGGGAGCTGGCGCTCGACCCTGATCGCCGCCGTGGCGATACCGGCATCGATCGTCTCGACGTTCACGATCATGCGGTTGCTGGGGTTCACGCTGAACAACATCACCTTCCTGGCGCTCACGCTTTCCGTCGGGATCGTCATCGACGACGCGATCGTGGTGCTGGAAAACATCTTCCGGCACGTGGAGGAGAAGGGAACCCCTCCCCGCAAGGCGGCCGTGGAGGCGACCGCGGAGATCGGCCTCGCCGTTTCCGCGACGACGCTCTCCCTCGTGGTCATCTTCCTGCCCGTCGCGTTCATGTCCGGCACGGTTGGCCGGTTCTTCCACTCCTACGGCATCACGGTGGCGTTCGCGATCCTGTTCTCCTGGTTCATCTCGTTCACGCTTACGCCGATGCTCTCCTCGCGGTTCCTCAAGGTGAAGCGCGGCGCCGGGGGAAAAACCGCCTCCAGCAAGGAAAAACGCGCGTACCGGGCGCTGGAGGGGACCTACCTCGCGCTCCTGAAGAAATCGCTGGCGCACCGGTGGGTGGTCGTCGCCCTCACGGCCGCGGTCCTCCTCTCGATGGTCCCCCTGGCGGGGATCGTCGGGAAGGACTTCCTGCCGTACGACGACCAGAGCGAGTTCGAGATATTCATCCAGATGCCGGAAGGTTACTCGCTGGAGACCGCCGACACCGTATTCCGGGAGGTGGAGGCCGACGTTCGCGGGATACGCGGGGTCAAGCACATGCTCACCCAGATCGGCGACGTCGCGGAGGGTGACGTCACGCAGGGGACGATCTACGTGCGCACGGTGGACCTGGACCAGCGGAAATACACCCAGTTCGACATCATGAAGGACGTCCGGAAGGTGATGGTCAAGTACCCGTCGCTGCGCGTCTCCGTCCAGAACATCTCGGCGATCGGCCGCGGCGGCGGCGTCCGCCAGACGCCGGTCAGCTTCGTCCTGCGGGGTCCGGATCTCGTGAAGCTGGAATCGTACAGCAGCCGGGTCACGGAAGAGATGAAGAAGATCAAGGGATTCGTGGACGTAGACACCTCCCTGTCGAACCGGAAGCCGGAGGTACGCGTCTACGTGGACCGCAAGAAGGCCTCCGACCTCGGGGTCCAGGTGCAGAACATCGCCTCGTCCCTGAACATTTTCGTCGGAGGGGAGAAGGTCTCCAAGTACCGCGAGGGGGCGGACCAGTACGACGTGTGGCTGCGCGCGGACCTGCCCTATCGAAGCTCCCTCCCGACGGTGTCCAACCTCCCGGTTCCTTCCTCCACGATGGGAAGGGTCCGCATCCGGGACGTGGCGACGCTGTCGCCGGAACTCGGGCCGGCGCAGATCGACCGGGCCACGAGGCAGCGCCAGGTCACCATCACGTCCAACCTCGACGGGCTGCCGCTGGGGGCCGCCACGGACCACGTGAGGAAAATCGTCGGCGGGATGGAGCTGCCGCCGGACTACCGGATCGAGTTCTTCGGGAGGGCGAAGGTGATGCAGGAGACGCTTTTCAACTTCCTCGTCGCCCTGTTGCTCTCGGTCGTGTTCATGTACATGGTGCTCGCCGCCCAGTTCGAGAGCTTCCTCCACCCTGTATCGATCATGCTCGCCCTGCCGATCTCCATACCCTTCGCGCTGCTCTCCCTCATCCTTCTCGGTGAGACGCTGAACATCTACAGCATACTGGGGCTCTTCCTGCTCTTCGGGATCGTGAAGAAGAACGGGATCCTGCAGGTCGACTACACGAACACGCTGCGGGCCGGCGGGATGGACAGGACCGAGGCGATAATGGGGGCGAACGCGGCGAGGTTCCGGCCGATCATCATGACGACCATCACGCTCATCGCGGCGATGATACCGATCGCCCTCGGCAGGGGGCCCGGGGCGGCGTCCCGGGCGTCGCTCGCCAAGGTCATCATCGGCGGGCAGGCGATGTCGCTCATGCTCACCCTGATCGTAACCCCGGTGGCCTACTCGCTGTTCGACGACCTGGGGAACCTGTCGCTCCTCCGCGGCTGGCGCGAGCGGTTCGAGAAGAAGGAAGACCGTTTCTGGCGGTGGGTCAAGCACAAGCCGGGGGCGTGAGCGCTCCAATCCCGGAAGCAGATTACGTGGCTTTCCTCCCGGGTGATTTTTCCGCGTAGACCGCGCGGGAAACCGGCATCGCGGTGGACTGCCCGCGCAGCAGGAGCCGGCCGTCCTCCCCGGTGACGGTTAGCTCGCAGACCATCGACTGCCGCCCGCGGTGGAAGACGCGGGACTCCCCGACGATCTCCTCGCCTGGCTTCGCCGCCCGGATGATGTTGAGGCTCCACTGCACCCCGACCGCGTCGACCGCGGCGTTGACCGAAAGCGCGAACGCGGCGTCCGCGGCGGCGAACAGCAGCACGCCGTGCCCGATGCTGTGCGCGTTCAGGAACCGATCCTCCACCTTCACGGAGACCCGGGCGTACCCCTCGCGGGCCTCCAGCAATTTCATCCCGAAATCCTGTATCAGCCGGTCCCCGTTCCAGATCTCCTCGATCCGCCCCATCGCCCCTCCCTGCCCGTTATCCATTCCGGTAGGAACGCGCGTATTCCACGTAGCAGTCGGCGGTGATCCGGTTGGCGACCGCCGATTCCGGCGCAAGCGTTTTCACGACCTTTCCCGGCACTCCCAGCACGAGCGAATGCGGGGGGACGATCGTCCCCGGGGGGACCACCGCGCCCGCCCCTATGACGCTTCCCCGGCCGATCTTCGCCCCGTCCAGCACGACCGAGCCGATCCCTATCAGGCAGAAATCCTCTATGGCGCAGCCGTGGGCCACGACTCCGTGGCCGAACGTCACGGAATCCCCCACTGTCAGCTCGTCGTTGTGGGTCACGTGCAGCGTGCAGTTGTCCTGCACGTTGGTCCGCTTCCCGATCCGGATGCGATGAATGTCACCCCGGATCACGGTGCCGAACCATACGCTCGAATCCTCCCCTATCTCCACGTCCCCGATGACCTTTGCGCCATCCGCGATGAACACGGTGCCATGGCATGCGGGGGTGACCCCCTTGTACGGCATGAGCACGGAAGTTTCGCCTCCGGATTTTTTCGACCATTCTACAGGGAATCCCGGGGAAATGGAGCGTTTGACACGCTGCCGCGAATGGGGCGATCATGTCGTGTCCAGGCAAATCGATCACCTACAAAGAAACGCAAGGGGGAAGACCGTAGATGAAGAAAGTCGCCCTCGACCCGTTGAAATGCACCGCCTGCCGGACGTGCGAGCTGCAATGCTCCGTAGCGCACTCCCGGTCGGGAAGTATTTACTCCGCCATCTTCGAATCGCCACCGAGCCTCTCCAGGGTCAAGGTATCCTGGACGCCGGGCCTGAACGTACCGGTCAGGTGCGTCCACTGCGAGGACGCACCCTGCCTCCTCGCATGCCCCGTTGGCGCGATCGAGGAGGAGAAGGCCACCGGCACGGTCCAGGTCCGGGAGGAGAAATGCATCGGATGCTTCACCTGCCTGCTCGTCTGCCCCTACGGCGCCGTGCGGCTCTCCTTCGACCGGAAGAAAGCGCACAAGTGCGACGGGTGCACGGAGCGGCTGCGCGAGGGGCTCGAGCCCGCCTGCGCCTCCGGCTGCCCGACGAAGGCGCTCGTGTTCGCCGACCTGGACGAAATGGCGGAGGCGAAGAGATCGGAAACCGCCGTGCGTGAAACGGCCGCCATATCCAGGGCGGCCGCCGTCGCGCCGCGCGAAATGTCCTCCCTCGAACGAATCCTCGCGATGCGGAAGGAGATGGCCAATGCCTGAAAAAACCGGACGGACCGAATACACGAACCCCGGCGACCTGGAGCTCTTGCGGAAGGCGAATGAAGAGAACCT
Source organism: Deltaproteobacteria bacterium (assembly GCA_021824125.1). GTDB lineage: Bacteria > Desulfobacterota > Deferrimicrobia > Deferrimicrobiales > Deferrimicrobiaceae > JAKALO01. The sequence goes on from JAKALO010000059.1 coordinate 8,107, forward strand.
CCAGCTGGGCGTTGACCGGCTGAAGAAGATGATGCCCCAGTGCGGCTTCGGGGATCTGGGCACATGCTGCGTCATCTGCTACATGGGGCCCTGCCGGATCGACCCGTTCGACAACGGCCCGAAGCTGGGCGTGTGCGGGGCGAACGCCGACGTAATCGTGGCCAGGAACTTCCTTCGCGCCGCCACCGGGGGTGCCTCCTCCCACGCCGGGCACGCGCGCGAGCTCGCCCTGCTGCTCCTGGAAGTCGCCGGGGGGAAGGCCCCCGGCTACCGTGTCCGGGACGAGGCGAAGCTTTTCTCCGTCGCCGGAAGCCTCGGGATCGCGACCGACGGCAGGACCGCGAACGCCGTCGCCGGGGACGTGGCGCGCAAGGCGATCGAGGATTTCGGCCGGCAGGACGGACTGCCGATGAACTGGATCCGCGCCCGGACGTCGAAACGGGAATACGACAAGTGGGAAAAGCTCGGGCTCATCGTCTCCAACCCCCACAACGAGATCGAGACGGCGATGCACCGGACCTCGATGGGGAACGACTCGGACCCCCTGAACCTCTGGCTGGCGACCCTGCGTATGGGGATCGTGGACAACTTCGCCGGGCTGATGCTGGCGACCGACCTCTCCGACATCCTCTTCGGCACGCCCTCCCCGAAAGTCATCTCCGCCAACTACGCGGTGATCAAGGACGCCTCCGTCAACGTAGCCTGCCACGGGCACAACCCGATCATGGCCTCGAAGCTCGTGGAGTGGGCGGACGGGCTCGAGGACGAGGCGAAGGCCGCCGGCGCGGACGGCATCAACGTGGTGGGCATCTGCTGCATCGGCAACGAGCTCGCCACCCGCTTCGGGGTCCCCTACGCGGGGCACGAGGCGCAGGCGGAGCTCTTCCTGGCTACGGGCGCCATCGACGCCATGGTCGTCGACCTGCAGTGCATCTGGCCGAGCCTCGCCGCGATCGCCAAATGCTACAAGACGCGGTTCATCACCACCGTGCCGTTCGTGAAGAACCCGGAAGCCATCCACGTCGAGTTCCACCCGGACAAGGCCGACGAGAAGGCGAAGGAGATCCTGCGCCACGCGATCGCGGGGTTCCGGGAGAGGAAAGCCGGGGCCGTCCCGACCCGTATCCCCCGGGTGAGCTCTAAGATGCTGACGGGGATCTCCGTGGAGGCGCTGGTCACAGTGCTATCCGCCGCGAACCCGTCCGACCCGCTGGCGCCCGTGGTCGGCGCCATCGCTTCCGGGGACATCCTGGGGGCCGTGGGGGTCGTCGGCTGCCCGAACCCGAAGCTCCGGGACGGCTCGATGACGGAAAGGATGGCCGCCGAGCTCCTGCGAAACAACGTCCTGATCGTCACCACCGGCTGCGTGAACCACATCCTGGCACAGGCGGGATTCCTGACGAGCGAGGGAACCGAAAAATACGCCGGGGAAAAGCTAAAGAACGTCCTGACCGCTTTAGGAAACGCGGCCGGACTGGGCGCGCCGCTCCCGCCGGTCCTGCACATGGGCTCGTGCGTCGACAATTCGCGGATCTACGACCTGCTCGCCGCCCTGGCGGGCAAGATAGGCATCGAGATCAGCCAGCTGCCGGTCGCGGGCTCCGCCCCCGAGTTCATCACCGAGAAGGCGATCTCCATCGGAAGCTTCTTCCTGGCGGCGGGAATCCTGGTCCACGTCGCCCCCCCGCCCCGGGTGTTCGGAAGCCCGTTCGCCGTCGGCCTCCTGACGGAAACGCTGCCCGGCGTCAACGGGGGCAAGGTGCTGGTCGAGACCGACCCGGTGAAGGCGGCGGCCGGGATCATCGCGCACATTCGGGCGAAGCGGCAGGCGCTCGGGCTGGCGCAGGCATGAATCGGCGCACCACGGAATGCCGGTGCAAGCGGGAGGCTGCTTGATGGAACGGGTGTTGATCGTCGGCAACGGGTACGCGGGACTCGCCGCGGCGAGGACCCTCTCCGCGGAGGCGGGTCTTTCCGTCACGATGGTCTCCGCGGAAAACTGCCCGGCCTACGTCCCTCACCTGTTGCCCGAGCTCGTCGCGGGCAAGAAGGCGGAAGGGGAGATTTTCCTGCCCCGGGACCGCGAATACGAAGCGATGGGGATACGCTTCCGGCCCGGGGCCCGGGTCGAAAAGCTTTCCGCCCGGACGCGCACCGCCCTTCTTTCCACCGGCGAGGCCGTTCCGTTCGACAAGGCGCTGATCGCCACCGGCGCCGCACCCTGGGTCCCGGAAAACCTCAAACCCCTGCTCGCGCAGTGCGGGAACGTCGTCGCGCTGAAACGGCTCGCGGACGCGCTCGCCCTCCGGAAATCCATCGACGGGGGCGCAACCCGCGTCGTCCTCGTCGGCGCCGGCAGGGTCGGGATGCTGCTCGCGGAGGCGCTGAAGGACCGCGGCGTCTCCGTCTCCATCGTCGAGATCGGGCCGGGAATTTTGGCGACGATGCTCCAGCCGGACGTGGCGGAACGGCTCGCGCCCGTGCTTGCGCAGCGCCGCCACCTGAAAATCCACACCGGGGTCGGGATCACCGGGTTCGGCATCGACGGCGGGAACGTCCGCGAGGTGAAACTCTCCGACGGGACAACCCTTTCCTGCGACATCGTGGTGCTGGCCACCGGCGTGGAGCCGAACATTGGTTTCGTGGAGGGGAATTTCCCGCCCGCGGAGGGCCTGTCCGTCGACAGCCGGATGGAGACGGCGGAGCCGGGGATCTACGCAGCCGGGGACGTCGTCTTCTTCGAGACCGTGACCGGAAAGAGGGAGGCCGGACAGCTCGTCATAAACGCACGGACGCAGGGGGAGGTCGCCGCCAGTAACATCGCCGGCCGCAAGGCCGCATGCCCCCCCATGTTCACGGGGAACGTCGTGAAGCTCGACCCCGTCATCGCCGCGCGCATCGGGGACATCGACGGCACGGACCACGCCGACTTCGCCGTCGATAGAAGCTTCGCAAGGGCGACGATGAACGGGAACACGGTGACCGGCTTCCAGCTGATCGGCGACCCGGAAAACCTGCGGGGGCTCGTGCCGGCGGTCCTGAAAAAATTCCGTCCCGAGGATATCGCCGACCTGCTCGCCGGCCGGCCGGACCTCGGCCTGGCGCCGCTCCTCCTGTCGCGGGGCCACGTTTGGGCCTGAGGATCGCGGTCGCCGGCAAGGGCGGATCCGGCAAGACCACCGTTTCCGTCCTCCTGGCGAAAGTCTTGTCCGGGGACGGTAGAAAGGTCCTCCTGGTCGACCTCGACTCCGACCCCAACCTGGCGAACGCCCTGGGAATCCCCGCGGCCTCCGCGTCCCCCCTCGTCCACAGGAAGGAGCTCGTCGCGGAGCGGACCGGATCGACCGGGGAGCCGGGAGGGATGTTCATCCTGAACCCCAAGGTGTCGGACCTGGTCGGGACGCACGCCGTGCGGTGCACGGACCGCGTCGCCCTCCTGCCCGTCGGCGCCATCGAGAACGCCGGGGAAGGCTGCTACTGCCCCCAGACCGCCTTCGTGCGCGCCCTCGTCCGCAGGCTCGTGCTCGAAAAAGACGAGTCCGTGATCCTCGACCTCGAGGCGGGCCTGGAGGCGTTCGGGCGGTCGGCCGTCGAGGGGCTGGACCTGCTGCTGATCGTGATCGAACCCGGGATGCGGTCGGTGGATACGGCGAAGCGGATCCTGCGGATGGTCCCGGAGCTTGGGATCCGGAACGCACGGATTATCGTCAACAAGGTCCGGCCCGCCAACCTGCCCACGCTCAGGCGCCATCTGTCGGCGGATGGACTTTCCACGGACATCGTGCTCGCGTACAGCGACGAGCTCGCCCTCCGCGACCTCGAAGGGAGACCGGTCTTCGACTACACGGACCCGGAATTCGAAACGGGGATGCGGACGACATTGTGCGATCTTGGGGAATGAACCGTGAACATGTTTCGGTTTGTATCCCGTCACGCGATGAGTATACTGACGGCAAAAATCCGCCGGAGGAAGGCATGGAGGAAAATACCGGGAAATCATCTCTGAAACCTGGTTCCCGACGCTTCGGCAGCATCGCTTTTTACCGGGGATATGTGAACCTCAAACAGGTACAGGAAGCCCTCGCGGAACAGGTGGAGGACGATATCATGGGCAGGCCGCACCGGCTGCTCGGCACGATTTTCCGGGAGAAGAACTGGATCACGGAAGAACAGGAGACATCGGTTTTGAGGGAAATCATGAGGGCTGTCGAATAACGCGACCCGGATGCGAAAGAAGCGGATTCGGGGGAATTCGACATGAGAGACTTGACCGGAAAACCCGCCATCCCCTTCCGGCTTCGGGACAGCAACGGCCGAATCCACCTTCTCGAGGAGTACCGCGGGAGGTGGTTGATGATGGTGTTTCACCGGCACCTCGGCTGACTCCCTTGCCGGGCGCACATCACGCAGTTGCGTGACCGGGAAACGGAGTTTGAGCGGCGGAAGGTCCAAGTCGCGGTAGTCACGTTCGAAAACGACTTCCTGGCCCGCAGGTATGTCGAGGAGACGTCGCTGCCTTGGCCCCTTCTCGTTGACGACACCCGCGAAACGTACAGGAACTACGGGATGCTCACGGCTTCCTTCTGGGACCTGTGGGGACCGAAAACCTGGTGGGTTTATTCCAGGGAGATCCTGAAGGGGGCGGAATTGAGGAAGTCGGAAGGAGATATCTACCAGCGTGGAGGAGACGTGCTGATCGATCCGAACGGAATCGTCGCACTCCATCATGTCGGCGCCGGCCCGGCCGATCGTCCGCCGGTCGAGAGGATGTTGCAGAGGATCGATCGAGGCTCCGGTCACCACCCGCGATAGTAATAGTAGCGGTCGCTGTACTGATAATCGAGCAACGTTTTCATCTTCGTCATTTCCTCCTGATACTGCTCCCGCTTCTCCTTCTCCTTGGCGGATTCCGTCGCTATCCGCCTCTCCGTGACCGCCGCCTCCTGCCTTGCCTCCTCTTTGATGTTG
>JAKALO010000060.1 GCA_021824125.1 Deltaproteobacteria bacterium
GCCATCGGAGCTCAGGATGGCCGCGAGCTTCCGCCTGTGTTTATCGGCAGACAAAGGGATTCACCTTCGAATTCCCATTTCCTCTTTGATGATCTTTGATAATCCGACAACAGATCACAATGGAAGTGAACTTCGGGGGTCCGGAGCCCGCATCGCGCCTCCCCAACTGCCGGAATGATGGTGCGATCGTCTCAGGAAATAAATCGACGCTGTATAAAGAATCTATTATTTGAGTGGGAGCTTGTCAAATAGGGGCTGACATCCGAGGCCGATCCCAAGGGCTTTTCCATGCGGGATCCAAACTGGATCCACAGGCCGAAAACATAAAAAAAGGGGGGAACTTGGCGCGAAGCCAAATTCCCTTTTGGAATTGCGATGGTGCCGAAGGCGGGATTTGAACCCGCACGGGTCTCCTTCTATTTGGTAAATGGAGGTATCGGCATCCGCACGATGTTGCAGGCCTTCACCTGCCCGGCCCATTCCCTTCCCTATTCGAAATACCCCGCGATCAGCATGAGGTCCTTGCCGGGTACCCGATAGACGTAGCTGATTTTTTTCGAGAATTTCTTCTCCTTGAATGGGGTGGGCTTTTTCAGTTCCTCGGGCGTCGGATACATGTATTCTGTCCATCCCTCGCCCTTCGATTTTGCAACCGCAATGTAATCCTGAACGAACAGCTTCCCATTCGGGTCCTTGTTACCAGTCATGTCCATGCCTATGTATTGCTGGTTGAACGGATGAGCGAGCAGATGCCCTTCGAGGTCCGCGAGGAAAACGTAGGTATTCTTCGTAACGAATTTTCCTTCCTTCTTGTTGATCTCGAAGACCGCGGGATAGAATCCCTTCTCGTTGATGAATTTCGCGGCATCCTTGCACAAGGTAATGCATTCTTCTTTTACCCCGCTCTCGGCCATCACGCTTGCTGCAAGGACAACGCTCGCTATAAATGACAACGCGACCACGGCTACCTTTCTCATCGCATCCCCCTTTCTTCCTCCGGTTTTCTTCAAGGCCAACGTACGTCATTTGCCCGGGAACCCGGTATGAAATGCTTCACAACGGGAGTGTGAAATATCCTCCGGTGAAATTGACCGGCCCGGAAGGCGATGGTACGCTTCCTACACGATGCCCATTCTTCCGTTCCGGGACCCGAAGCCCATGTCTTTGGCAAGGTTACGGCAAAAGGTCACGTTGTTCGCCGGCTTCGGGCCTACCGAATTCGAATCCCTGGAAAAATGCCTCGTCCGGCGGCAGTACCCCTCCGGCCAGGCGATCTTCCACATGGGCGACGAGGGCGGCTCCCTCCACCTCATCGAACGCGGCCGGGTGAAGGTTACTATCCCGTCCTCATCCGGGGAGGAGCTGATCCTGGCCATCCTCGACGAGGGAGACCTTCTGGGCGAACTATCCCTCTTCGATGGCAAACCCCGTTCCGCCACGGTTTTGGCCCTTGAGAAGACGGAAACCATCTGCCTGCAACGGGAAGATCTCCTGGCCCTCATGCGCAATCGCTTCGGTGTCGTCGAAAAAATACTGGAGGTCCTTGTGCGCAGAATCCGCGACACTGACATGCTCCTCGCGGACAGGAGTTTCCTCGACGTCACCTCCCGCCTGGCGAAGAAGATCCTCGACCTCGGGGACGCCTTCGGCGTACGGGAGGGGGGGCAGGTCCGGATCGGGGTGAAAATCACGCAGAAGGATCTGGCATCCATGATCGGCGCGACGCGGGAAAGCATCAACAAGCAGCTCAAGGCCCTGCGCGAACAAGGCCTCATAAGGATCAGCGACGGGACGATCGAGATTCTGAATCGCGAAAGGCTCGTGCAGAAAGCCCGCTTATTCCCGAAACCCTGAAGATCCGGATAATCCGGCGGCAACGAAACGATCTGCGCCGTACGCCAGCGAATCCCGGGGATGCTCAAGTCCATAGTGGACAACTTCGATCGAATCCCTCAGGGCAAGGCGCGCAAACCCGAATCCGGGCGCTCCAATCGCGGGTCGACCCGGGTATGCGGATTGCCCCTTGATGTATTTGCAATTGGTTATATAATTTTCGAAACCTGACACCAGGACCAACCACATCACGATCGGGGGACCGCGATGGGACAAGCGAAGTCGGTAGGTCTCCCGGCGGGTCGGGCGGGGAAGCGATTGCACGCCGTCTTATTCCTTTTCCTTCTGCTCGCCGCGCTGACGCCGTCCCTGGCTCCCGCGGCGGAAATCTCCCTCTCCTCCAGGACATACCTTCTCTATTTCGAAAGGGACGTCACCGGCGGTTCGACGCAGCGCTTCGCACCCGTATACGAATATCTGTCGGCCGACGCCCGCGGCCTGGGGGACACGCCGGTCTCCTTCCATTTTTACGGCTGGGGACGCCAGGACCTACAGGACGCCACCGGAAGCGGCAAGACGTCGGGGGACCTGGGCAGCGCCTATCTTCAGTACATCCACCCGGTGGGAAACGCGGAGGCCCGCCTCGGCAGGTTCTTCCTGGCGGAAGGGGGCGCACAGGAGACGGTGGACGGCGTCTTCCTGAAGGCACGGACCGGATACGGTCCGGGGATGTCCGTCTTCGGAGGAGTCCCCGTTGAGCGCTCCATCACTTCCACCGGCACGGGAGACTCGATCTTCGGCGGCCGTATTTTCTACGCCCGCCCCGGGATTGCGGAGATCGGGCTGAGTTACCTCCTTGAGAGCGGTGAATTCCAGGGAGACGACAGGAAGGAGGTCGCGGGGGACCTGTGGCTCCGACCCCCCGGCTTCGTGGAACTGATCGGGCGGGCTTCCTACAACGAAGCCACGGGAGCGCTGTCGTCCCAGAGGTACGTCGTGCGCCTGATGCCGCTCGCCGCGGTGGATCTCGCCCTCGGGTTCGAAACCTACACGTACAGGGACCGCTTCCAGGCGGCCCTGAACCCGGCCTTCCTCTCGCCCGCTATCGACAACGGGGACAAGGTGCGGATCGTGTCGGCCGTGCTCGACTGGAAAGCGGTTGAGAACCTTACACTGGAGGCGGTGGTGAAAAACTACCGCCACTCAGCCTCGGACCCGGGGGACGCCAACCGCCTGGAGGCGGGGGTGCGGTACGCCTACAACGACCGGAAGGACACGGGAGGCCTGTCGGCGGCCCTGGTCACCGCGGACCGGGACGAGAACGCGTACCAGGAGTACCGTGGGTTCGCCACGTGCTCTCCCGGCAAGTGGCGCTTCGCGCTGGACGCCTTGGCGCATCGCTACAAGCAGGCTATCAACGGGACGAACCGCGCATACCATGTGGTTGGATCGGCGGGGTACCGACTGCTCGACATGCTCCAGTTGTCGGGGGACCTGACGTACACGCAGAGCCCTGGGTTCGACAAGGACTACGCGGGGCTGGTGAGGGCGTCGCTGCTGTTCGAGACCTCCACGGGAGGGGGGAAATGATGCGCCGGGCCTCCGCTGCCCCGTTTTTCGGGGCGATCGCGCTTTGCCTGCTTTTGGGCTGCTCCGCGCTTTCCCAGTCCCCGTCCGTTCCCCCTAAGCACCCGGAGGACGTGTCGGGGTCGCAGCGGGTGGACTGCCTGGAATGCCACTCAGACGTTTCCACGGGCACGCTGAAGCCGTATGACTCCTTCCGGCACTCGACGGTATTCATCAGGAACCACGGGATCTATTCCCGCCAGGGACAGAACCTGTGCTCGTCGTGCCACGGCGCGTCGTTCTGCCAGGGTTGCCACGCACGGAAAGAGGAACTGAAGCCGGGCACGCGGATGGGGGACCGCCCGGGCATGACGCTTCCGCACCGTGGGGACTACATCGTGCTGCACCGGATGGATGGCAGGATCGACCCCGGGTCGTGCTTTTCCTGCCACGGGAACAGGAACAGCGCCTCGTGCAGGCCATGCCACAGGTGAGGAGCGACAGGATGACGCGAAAAGGGAGGAGTCCCCTTCGCCTTCGGACGTTCTTGCTTCTCCCGCTCCTGGCGGCGGCCTTGGGGTGCTCGACGGGCAACGAGCAGTTCCTGGACCAGCGGGGTGCCCACCCCGCCGGGTGGGTTTCCGGGACGGGCTCCTCGCTGCATTACGTATACGCCAGCATCGATGGAGGCGCCGCCTGCAAGCCGTGCCACGGCGACGACTTGCTCGGAGGGATCTCGCGGGTGTCCTGCTACTCCGCATCCTGGAACGGGTTCTCGTGCCATTCCGGCGGGCCGGTGTTCCACGGGCCCGGTTGGGTGCAGGCCCACCAGGTTTCCGCTCGCCCGGACGGGGCCGCGTGCAAGCCGTGCCACGGCGCGGACCTCCTGGGAGGGACGTCCGGCGTATCCTGCTACAGCGCTTCCCGGAACGGAACCGCCTGCCACGCGGGGGGGCCCGCCTTCCACCCCCTGACCTGGCTTGACTGCACGGTCCGTGGGACGAACAGCTGGCACGCGACGGCCTACGGCAACAACACGCCGCCGTGCGCGACCTGCCACGACCTGGGAACGAAATGCATCCTGTGCCATTTCACCATAGGGGGCACGAAGTACCCGGTCGGGTCCACATGGTCCCACGGGCGCTCGGGTCACGACGATGATTCAATCGCCGACAACGCTTCCGTGACGGTGGTCTGCGTGAACTGCCACGACACCCACAACCGCTTCGGGCACCCCCCGGTCTGCCACAACTGCCACGCCCCCTACCCGTGAGGCGGCGCAGCCGAAGTGTGAGTTCCGGAAGGACGTGTAACGGTTACGCCCGGGCAGCGTACCGGTCGCCCACGTGGACCGCTTCCCCCCTTGCGACCATACCATCCAGGTGCTTGGACAGGATCGCCCACTCGCCGTAGTCGAACCAGGGCCCCGGGTGTCCCTCGCCGTATACGATCCTGCGCCGGATGATTTCCAGGCGGGTACGCGGCTGGCGGAGAAAATTCCGAAGGTCTTCCTCACGGCGGTCGATCCGGGAAAGGTAGGCGGATACCTTCGGACGGATGTCCCCCCTGTGCACCGGGGCATCGTGCGAAACGACGTTGACGGGCGCGTCGATTCCCGCAAGTAGTTTGGCCGACCGGCGGAACGCCTCGATGCTCCCGGGCTTGTCGCCGTACCATGGCCCGAAATCGGAGAGGTCGTAGTCGGCAAGGAAAAGGATCCCCTCTGACGGGAAATGCAGGCAGAGGTGGCCGGGGGTGTGGCCGGGCGCGATCACGGCGGTCGCCTCGACGCGGCCGAACCGGATGCGTTCCCGATCCACGATCCTGCGCGCGATCCTGCGGGGCCTGTAGGAAAATTTCTCCGACAGCAGTTTCCGGAAGAAGGGGTCCCACTCCGACCCCGTGATCCCGTACCGGTCGAGCAGGACCTCGAAGGACTCCAGGGCCGGGGCGTCCGCATCCGTCGCCCAGACCTCCACGTCCGGAAACGAGCTGAGGAAGTAGAAGTGGTCCTCATGGTAGTGGGTCATCACGATGACCTTCAGCCCCTCTTCCTTTTTCAGCCGGATAATGTCCTGGAGGTCGGACCCGCAGTCGATCAGCACCCCCCCGCCGTCGCGAAGGTACAGGGAGTGCGCGTACGGGTATCGCCCCCCCTTGCCGCCTTCGATGAGCCATATCCGGTCGGTGAGCCGCTGGATCATCGCCCCTCGCGATGCGGGAAATCGGGATAAGATGGTGGATATTCTAACCGGGATGGCGAAGACGGCAATGCGAAAAATACTGCTCCTCCCGTTCTGCCTCTCACGGGCGTCGCACTCGGAGATCGAGCGCCTGGCGGGGGAGAGCGGCTACGTGGTGGTCGTGGCGACGACGACCGCGAAGGCGTTGAGCGAGGTCCGGGATCACGTCGGCCCCGGGACCGGAGAGCCTGTGAGGATAGTGGGGGTGGTCTGCGACGGGCGGGCCAAGAAGGTCTGGGCCGGCCTCGTTCTTCTCAAGATCCGCCAGTGGGGGAAAAAGGCCCTGGGCCTGAAGACCCGCAGGATAGAACTGGCGCGCGTTGGTATCGTCGGCGGGACCAAGGCGCTCTTCGGGCGACGCAGCTGCAAGGTGGGTTTCAACGTGGTCGACGAGGATGCGCTGCGTCGAGCCATCTCGGGGCAGGAGACCTTCATGCGCCTGTGAGGGGCCAGCCCGCGTTCGGGACGCCGCTTCAAGGCTACGTGGGTCCGGACGGCGGTGCCGGCGTGGTCGTCTCGTCTTTCGCGACGCCGGGGGGGTGCAGGATGTCGCGCCCCGCCTTGATGGTCCTGGCCGTCCCGCTGCGCAGCAGGAGCGCGCAGAGGAAGTAGACGGCGAGGATGGCCGTCCCCACCGCGGCGAACCGGAATACGGCACCCGCGAACGTCTCCCAGGATATCCAGCGGGAGGAGAGGCCAAGGCAGTGCCATCCCGCGAAAGCCGCGATGCCTCCCGCCAGCGCCATCTTCCCGTATTCGAGGATTTCCTTAAGCCCCTTTTTCCCGACGGTCCTCGCCATGAGGATTCCGTAGAGCGCGGAGGCGTGGAGGAATATCCCGACACTGCTCGCCATCGCCAGCCCGAAGACGCCGAATTTCTGGGTGAACATGTAGTAGGCGGGGAGGCACGCGAGCCACGCCCCCGTCCCCACGAGGGTGGGGGTCCAGGTGTCCTTGAGGGCGAAGAATCCCCGCGATACGATCGTCTGCGCGCACCACAGGGGGATGCCGATGGAAAAGGCGGAGAGGGCGGAGGCGGTCCACAGGGTGTCGTCGATCGTGAACGCGCCGCGCTTGAAGACCGCCAGCACGACCTCGCGGGAAAGGATTCCCACGACCGCGGCCGCCGCGCATGAGACGAAGAAGACCCAGCGAAGCGTCGAGGAGAGCGTTTCCCACATGGCCTCCTTTTCCCCCCGCGCCGCCTGTGCCGAAAGAAAGGGGTACGAAGCCACGCCGGCGGCCTGTCCGAAGACGCCGACGGGCACCTGCATGAGCCGTCGGGCGTTGTTGAGCCAGGTGATCGCGCCGGCGAGCAGGAACGAGCCGAAGATGCGGGTCATCCACTCGTCGACGACCACGAGGGAGAAGCCCAGCATGATCGGGATCGACAGCCGGACGAAGTCGCGGAATCCCGGGTCGCCGAAATCGATACGCGGCGAAAACCTGAGCCCCGAACGCCGGGCCCCGTAGATCTGCAGGGCGAAGTTCCCGAGAAACGAGCCGACGAGGACCCCCCACGCGAATCCGGCCATCCCGAGGGTCGGCCCCAGGACGAGCCCCCCGGCGATGATACCGGCGTTGTAGATAAGCGGGGCGACGGCGGGGAGCAGGAACTGGTTCCGGGAGTACTGGATCGCCATCAGCAATCCCCCCAGGTAGAAGAAGATCTGCGCGGGGAGGACGATCCGCGTGAGCTTCGCGGCTATCGCGACCTGGTCGGGCGGGAAGCCGGGGGCGATAAGGGGGATCAGCCGCTCCGCGAGGAACTCTCCGAGGATGATGAAGAAGATCATCCCGACGCCCATGATGGTGGCGATCGTCGAGAAGGATCTGTAGCCGTCCTCCTCCTTTCCTTCCGCGAGGTAGCGCGAAAAGATCGGGATGAAAGTGATCGAAAGCGACCCGCCCGCGAGGAGGTAGTTCAGGAAGTCGGGAATCGTGAAGGCGACGAAATAGGCGTCGGTCTCGGGGGTCGCCCCGTGCTGGTAGGCGATGACCGCGTCGCGCGCGTACCCCAGGATGCGGCTTAAGAGTACGGACGCCATCATGAGGGCCGCCGCCCGGCCCATCTGTTTCCGGACGGAATGGGGCATCCTTGAGACTATAATCGAATGGTAAGGTGTGGCTCCACTGGAAATGTTAACGCGTTTGATCCGCGTCAAGGAGCGGCATGCCGTTCCGGTCCAGGATATGGGAAAGAAAACGGGAGGATAAGGCGATGGGCTTCTTCGGGAAAAAGGGTGCGGCAAGGAGCGTCTCCGTGGATGCCGTCCACTCGGCGCTCAGGGAAGTGATGGACCCGGAGCTGGGGAGGGACCTGGTCACCCTCAACATGATCCGCAACGTGGCGGTTTCGGGGGGCAACGTCTCCCTCGACCTCGTCCTGACCACCCCGGCCTGCCCGAAGAAGGCGGAGATGAAGGAGGCGGTGGAGCGCGCGGTGAAGGCGATCCCGGGGGTTTCGGCGGTCGAGGTCGAAGTCTCCGCCGATGTGCGCGCCGCGAAGGATCCGATGGAGGGGAGGCGCACCGTCCCCGGCGTCAAGAACATCCTCGCGGTCGCGTCGGGCAAGGGCGGGGTGGGGAAGTCCACGATGAGCGTGAACATCGCGGTGTCGCTTGCCAAGGCGGGCGCCCGCGTGGGCCTGCTGGACGCCGACATCTACGGCCCCTCGGTCCCGACGCTGTTGTCCCTCAAGGACCACAAGCTCATGGGGGAGGACGGGATGATCCTCCCCGCGGAAAGCGGCGGGATGCGGGTGGTATCCATCGGGTTCATGCTGGAGGAAGACTCCCCCGTCATCTGGAGGGGCCCGATGCTGATGAAGGCGCTGGAGCAGTTCATCCACGGGACGAAGTGGGGGGAGCTGGACTACCTCGTGATCGACCTGCCGCCGGGGACCGGGGACGTCCAGCTGTCACTTGTCCAGATGACGCCGGTGGCGGGGGCCATCATCGTCACGACGCCGCAGGACCTGGCGCTGATCGACGTGAAAAAGGCCGTGCGGATGTTCGAGAAGGTGGGGGTCCCCATCCTGGGCGTCATCGAGAACATGAGTTATTTTTTATGCCCGCACTGCAAGGGAAGGAGCGAGATCTTCGGCCACGGCGGCGCGGAGGAGACCTGCCGGAAGATGGGCCTCAGGTTCCTGGGGGAGGTCCCGCTGCAGGTGGAGCTGCGTGAGGCGTCGGACGAAGGCGTCCCGCTCGTCTCACGCAGCCCCGACTCGCCGGCGGCGCGCGCCATCGGGAAGGCGGCGTCCGAGGCGGCCGCCGCCCTCGCGGTCCTCGGATCGATTTAACCCTCCATCTCCCGGGTGGGGTAGGCGAAGTACTCGTGGGTCTGGATGTTCGCCCAGAACTCCTCGAGGTCCTTGGTCAGTATCAACAGGTCGTGCCGCACCCCGATCTGGTCGCGCACGTGCCCGTGGAAGACCGCCTCCTGCCGGAATCCCAGCTTCTCGAAGACCTTCTTGGCCCCCTGCTGCTTGTCCATCATCTCGGCGACGATCTTCTCGAGGCCGGATTTGAGGGCGTGCAGGAACAGCTCGTTCGCCAGTATGGCCCCCAGCCCCTGGCGCTGGAACGCCGGCCCAACGACGATGCGGATGGTGCCGACGTGCTTCATCCAGCCGCCGAGGTTCTTGTGCAGGGTGGCGTCGGCGACGACCTGGTTTCCTTTCCACGCCAGCAGCGGGTAGATCCTGTCGTAGTTAAGCTCGGCTGCCCAACGCTCCACGACGGCGGGATCGGCGACGTTGTCCTTGAGGAACAGCCGGTCGGCCTCGGGGATCGTCTGGAAAAACGCGAAAAGGGCGTCCTTGTCCTTCCGCTCGAAGGGGCGCAATACAACGGTGCTCCCATCCTTGACCTTGACCTCTTTGGGATATTCCTGCGCCATGAGCCGGTCCTCCTTTCCCGACATGAAGGGTTGGGGCCAGTGTCAAACTCGTTAGATTCATTTTCTCTTCCGAAGTTTCCGGATGTCAACGCCACCCCCTGCCTTGCGCACGCGGGCGCTTTTATTTATAAGTGTACGGATAGCCGTCAAAGGGGGGGATTCAGCTCATGGGAGGGAAAATCATCGTCACCCGGGAAGGGGGGATCGCGACCGTCACGATCTCCAACCCGGCGAAAAAGAACGCGCTGAACCTGAAGCTGCTCGGGGAACTCTCCCGGGCCTTCGGCGAGTTGAAGAATCCGGATATCCGTTGCGTGGTCCTGCGAGGGGAGGGCCAGGAGGCGTTCTGCGCCGGGTACGACATCACGGCGATCCCCGCGGGTGGGTCCGGTGAAGCGCAGGTGCTCCTCTCCTCGAATCCGTTCGACGACATGATCCGGGCGGTGGAATCGTTTCCCGCGCCGGTCATCGGGATGCTGAACGGCTTCGCCTTCGGCGGCGGCCTGGAGATGGCGGTCGCCTGCGACATCCGGGTCGCCTCGGACCAGGCGGTCTTCGGGATGACGCCGGCGCGCCTTGGGATCATCTACCGGCCGTCGGGCCTCATGCGCTTCATCAACGTGATCGGTTTGCCGGCCACGAAGGAGCTTTTCTACACCGCCCGCAAGGTTAGCGCGCGAAGGGCCGTGGACCTGCGGCTGGTCAATCGCGCCTGCCCCCCGGAGGAACTGGAGCAGGTGACGTACGAGATGGCGCGGGAGATCGTCGACAACGCGCCCCTCTCCATCCGCGGCACCAAGCGGATCCTGTCAATGTGCCTGGAGTTCCGCGGCCTGCCGCCCGACGAGGCGCGGGAAGCGGAAGCCCTCATCCGGCAGTGCATGGAGAGCCGCGATCTCAGCGAGGGGAAGAAGGCGTTCCTGGAGAAGCGGAAGGCGCGGTTCACGGGCAGGTAGCGCTGTTGCAGGGGACATGCGCGAAGGGAAAATGAAGCGGGGCCCGGGAGTCGATCCCGGGCCCCGTCCGCCGTTGCCGCGACCCCGAAGCTACGGCCTGCCGAACGATGGGGTCCCGCCGATTTTAATGATCGAGTCGTACAACACACGGTACGTGTATATATCGTTGTGAGCATAGGCGCCCGGCTCGTGGGTGAAGTAGTTCAGGTTGAACGCAACCCCCACCAGGTCTTCCGTGGAAATCCCGAGAGTTCCGGCCTTGGTCGCCCACGTCTTTAACTGTCTCGAGGAGGCCCATGTGTTGTCCGTGTAGAAGTAGGGGTATGCCGCGCTGTTGTAGTAGATCCCCTGACTTTCAAGGGCCGTTTTGAGCTCCGCGATCCGCGTCGCATACGTCGTCCTCGAGGCATTGATCCCGACCACGCTGAGCGCCAATGTGGTGACGCCGTGGCAAGACGCGCATTGGGTCGAGGTGATGTTGTCGACGGCCCCGGAGGTGTACGTAAACGGCAGGAACGAATGTTTCCCCGTCGTATTGTTCCCCGTCACGTTCGGGGAGGTCATGTGGCATCCCACGCACGGTCCCTGGGTCGAGCCGCCGATGGTGTCGTGTGTGAACGCGGTGGGGGTGGCGTAGTTATTTCCGACGAACTGATAGGCCCCAGGCCCGGTGAATTGATTGTCCGACGCGGAGAAGGTGTTGTCCTGGAAAAGGGTTGCGCCTGCCAGCAGGTAGTGGGAGTTGAAAGAGCCGAACGACGTATTGTCCGGTCCCGTCGCGCTGGCCGCCAGGTTTGACTTGACCTGGGAGCCGGGCTCCCTCCCCGAATGGCAGTTGATGCAAAGCTCGGAGCTTCCGAGCCCTGTGATCGTGGTCGTATCGTTTACACCCGGACCGGACGGCAGATAAGCGTTGTCCACCGCTCTCCTGGCTACCAGGAAACCACCGGAACCCAACTGGTGACACCCGTAGCAATACAGCATCTCCGACTGGTTGTCGGTGGCGACGAAGACGTTGTTGGCTGCGTTGTAGGTTGACTGGTCGGTTATATAGTTGACGAATCCCGTCGTGGTATGGCACCGCTGGCAGTCACGCCGGCTGGAGAGCTTCCAGTCATAATGTTTCCAGCCTTCCCCCCCGAACTCGCCGTGCGCCGATGCGGCCCATTGCAGGTTCTCCGTCAAACCTGCGCTGTGGGGATTGTGGCAGTCGGTGCACGCCGTGTTCAGGGCCTTGCGGATGACGTACCCCTGTATAGTCGTGTTCACCGCCCGCGCGCCGTTGTCGAAGTGGGTATCGGTGATGTAATTCCAGGATTCCGTGCCGTGGTAGGGACTGCTGTCCTGGTGACAGCTCGTGCAGGTGTTGTATTGAGAGGATTGCCCCGTTGTCGCCGCCACGGCGTAGTATCCCGCCTTGGGGCCGCCGATGGGTCCGACGCCGTAATGCTCGCTGCCGCCGCCGTGGCAAGCCTCGCAGCCGATGACGGGCCTTGTCGAGGTGAAGCCCGAGATGTTCGTCAGCAGGATGCCGTCTCCCTGCGGGTCGTGGCAGGCCGCGCAGGAGCTGGCCAGGGAGTAGGCCGGGGAGTTGTTGTCGTTCCCGTGCCTGCCCGTTTTCCATGCGTCGAAAATCCCAACCCCGTTTTGTGCGGTCGCGGAATGGCAGTTATTGCAGACGTCGATCCCCACGTTCGTGGCCGTCGCTGCTGTCCCCCCCCCTCCCACCGTGACCGAGGTACTCTTGCTCGACCCCCAGCACCCGGCGAGCAGGGCGGCGAGCCCGACCGCCAACAGGACGCTCAGAATGAAATTCCTTTTCATATAGTGACGCCTCCTTTCCTTAATGGCATTTGACGCAGGTCCGTTTCCCTGCCGCCCGGTTCAGGTTTCCACTGATAGATCCCCAGTTATCGGGGTGGGGGTTCACCTTGAGTCCCGATCTTGCGCTGTGGCATTTAAGGCACGTTTCCCCGTCGGCGTGGCACGCCTGGCAGGTGGGAAGGTTCCTGCGGGCCTCCTGCGCGTGGGCGCCCGACCACTGGTGGGAAGGAAGAACCGAGTTCGGGTGGCAGGTCTGGCACGAGTCCGCGGGGAAGGTGGAATGCTTCGGGCCTCCCGACACGGCCGGCCGGTCCGACCACCCCTTCCGGTGCGACTGGAACTGCAGATCCTGCGGCTGGAACCGCGCGTGGCACTCCGAGCAGAAGGAGGCCGGGTGGCACCGCTGGCAGGTGTTGGGATTGTCGAACGCGGAAATGGGATGGACCTCTATGAAGGATGTACGGTGGCTCTTCGGTTTGTAGTTCGGCCCGCGGTCGTTGGACACGTGGAGCCCCGCGTCGATCCCGCCGCCGAAATGGCAGTCCTGGCAGAACGACTGCTCGTGGCACATGGTGCAGTTGGCGTCGGCCTTGACCGCGAGAAGGCGGTGCTCCGCGTTCCAGCCGACCCGGTGGTTGGGGGAGACGTCGGCGTCCCGGTGGCATTCGGTGCACTCCGAAATCTTCATGTTCCGGTACGGCCGGTGGTCCTCCGCGGCGTACAGCAGGGTCGCCCCC
>JAKALO010000220.1 GCA_021824125.1 Deltaproteobacteria bacterium
AGCGCGAACTTGTCCTTCTGGAAAACGTACGTGATCGCGCAAAGCTCCTTCTGGACCTCGGGCACATTCGGCAGGCACCCGCCGCTCTGCACCCACTTCGCCGCCTCGAAGTACATCTCCGCCCGCTTGTTCAGGTACCGCGGGTCGTACGGCTCCCCGGAGTAGTGGACCGGGATCACGGTGTAGTGCGCATCCTGCAACCCGTCGATCAGGCCCGCGCCGAAGCCGCCCGTGGCGTCCACCATGATCCCGTCAGCACCCCATACGTCCGAGGCCCGGGCGACCATGGCGACCTGGTCCGGCGTCCGGAGGTTGCGCGCGACCTTCGGCCGGAACGCCACGCGCCCCTGCCGGGGGAAGATCGCGAACCGGTCGTCCCCCTCGCGCGCCACGTCCACCCCGAGGACCTTCGGGGCGTGGATGTAGACGTCCGTCTCGATGATCCGCCGCATGGCGGCCGCGCATTCGTCGGGACCGAGCAGAGCGTTGATCGACGCCGGCGGGAACTTCCCGAGGACGTTGACCATCACCCACGGGTTGTCCCGCCCGTGGTCGTGGATCTGCTGACGCGCCCACCCGATGTCGATTCGAGGCGACCGCCCCGGGTCGTCCGGATCGCCCGTGATCTCGATGACCACCCACAGGTGCCGGGCCGTCGTGCATGCGGCGTACAGCGGCCCCTCGAGGTGCGTCGGGTTGCCCGCCTGGACGATCTTCAGGAAGTCGCCCGGCTGCCGGGTCGAGAACACCGCCTCGCCCGTGGACATGACCGAGTCGGGGATGCCGCCGCTCTCGTCGAGGACGAACAGGACGTATGCCCCGTGGATCCCGGAGAGCGTGTTCGCCTGCTGCTGCTTGTCCGCGGTCTTCTGCCAGGTACGGGCGGAGAAGAACCACGTCTCCGGGTGGTGCCTGGCGAAGATCCGGGTCTTGGTCCACTCGAACGCGGACTGAAAGTACTTCGACCGGCTCCGCCACTTCTGGATCTCCGGCCAGAGGTTGTCGTCCAGGTTGTCTCCCGTGATGGACGTCGCAGCACCCTTGGGGTGCTCCCCGGGGCGGCCGTAGCAGGCCATGAAGTTCCAGATCGCCCAGGCCAGCCCGGCGGTCTTGCCTGGCCCCTTGCAGGCTTTCATTGCGATGCGAGACTTCTCGGGAGACGGGTCGGCGAACGCCGTGAGCATATCGGCCTGCCACGGATCCGGCTCGACGCCGAACTCCTCTCGGACCATCTGGATCGGCTCCGCGCGCCAGCGCGCCGTCCGCTCTGCGGCGTACCGCAGAAGCTCAGGCCGGTCCATCAGGCTTCTTCCCCTCCCCGGACTTCCACGACTCGGCCAGGACGTCCTCGAGCGAGAGCTTGCCGGAGTGGTTCACATCCACCCGCTCGATGTACCCGCGGTCCTTCGCCCGGCACTTGAGGAAGAAGAAGATCGACGCCTCCTTGCCGCGGCTGATGTTCAGCAGGAGCTTGCTCTCGGCGAAGTCCTTCAGGCCCTCTATGACGTCGTCCCACTCGGAGGCGAACGCCGTGTCCTCGCGACGCCAGTTATACGGCGTCTGGCGGGAAGCGATGTTGATGGCCCTGCAGGCTTCCGTGACGTTGCCGAATTTAAGCTTCAGCGCTTCGAGGAACTGCGCCTTCTCCTTCGCCTTCCGTTCCTCGATCGTCGCCTCGTACTGCTCCCTCGTGGACAAGTTCCGCGCGCCTCCCCGTGTGGGTTTCCCACCGCTCGACGATCACGTCGACGTAGCGGGGATCGAGCTCGGCGATCCGGCAGACGCGCCCCTCGTCCTCGCAGGCGATCAGCGTCGACCCGCTGCCGCCGAACGGATCCAGGACCATGTCGCCGGGCTTGCTGCTGTTGACGATCGCGCGGGAGATGAGCTCGACCGGCTTCATCGTCGGGTGTTCGGTGCTGCGCTTGGGCCGGGGGATCTCCCAGACGGTGTCCTGGGTGCGATCTGCCGCCCAGGAGTGGGCCGCCCCGGGCTTCCAGCCGTAGAGGATCGGCTCGTGCCGCCAGTGGTAATCCTGCCGGCCCATGACGAACGAGTCCTTCACCCACACGATCGCCTGCTTGAACAGCCAGCCGGCGTCGGCGAGTGCCCCGCGGAATGCGTACCCCTCCGTGTCCGCGTGGCAGACGTAGATCGGGGCGCCCTCGCGGGCGTTTGCGAACATCACCTGGAACGCCGCCAGGAGGAACGCCCGGAACCGCCGCCCGTCCATCGTGTCGTTGGCGATCTTCAGGGCGTCGGCCGTCTTGCCGGTGTAGTCGACGTTGTACGGCGGATCCGTGAACACCAGGTCGGCCCGGCGGCCGTCCATCAGGCGGGCGACGTCCCGCAGGCTCGTCGCGTCCCCGCACAGCAGCCGGTGCGCCCCCAGGACGAACAGGTCCCCGGGGCGGGCCACGGCCTGCGTCGGAAGGGGCGGGGGCTCGTCACCATCTCCGCCGCCCTCCGGCCCCGCGAACGTGATTCGCTGCAGCTCGCGCTCATCGAACCCGGTGAACTCGAGCGGGAACTGGACGGCCTCGAGGCCCCGAAGCTCCTCGGCCAGCTGCTCCATGTCCCACTCGGCGTCCTCGTTCGAGCGGTTGTCCATGAGGCGGTACGCCCGGCACTGCTCGGGCGATAGGTTCTCGGCGACGTGTACCGGGACCTCGGCCAGCCCCAGGGAGAGGGCCGCCTTGAGGCGCGTGTGGCCCACCACGACAACCATGTCGCGGTCGACCACGATCGGCTGCTGAAACCCGAACTCCTTGATCGAGGCGGCGACCTTCTCGACCGCCTGGTCGTTCTTCCGGGGGTTGCCCGGATACGGGTGGACCGAACCGATCGGTACGAGGCGAACCTTCACGCGGCCACCATGCAGACGCGGACGGAAACGAGATCCCGGTAATTGCGGCGCTCCTGCTGAAGGATCAACCGGCGTTCGGCGTCGTT
>JAKALO010000061.1 GCA_021824125.1 Deltaproteobacteria bacterium
CGCGGCGAGCGCCGCCAGGATGGCGATGGAGGAGAACAGCGCCCCCGTGTAGTCCCCCACCCAGAAGCCCGCCTTCACCGGCGGTTGAGCCGGGAACCCCGTAATGGCGGAAAACCCCGAAACGGCCTGCGCGGTGGCGTCGTACGACGCGCGACCCTGGGAATAAGGCCCCCATTGGCCGAACCCCGAGTTGGCGGCATAGACGATCCGCGGGTTCCGTTCCCGGAGCTGCGAGTAGCCGATCCCCCACTCGTCCATCGTCCCCGCCCGCAGGTTCTCCACCACCACGTCCGACTTTTCGGCGAGCCGGGTGAACAGCTCCTTCCCCTCCGGCAGCCGGACGTCGACCGCCACGTGGAGCTTGTTGCGGTTGAGGGAAAGAAACGCGGGGGAGACCTCTTTCCAGAAAAACCCTTCCGGGGCCACGTACCGCATCAGGTCGCCACGGAACGGCAGTTCCACCTTGACGACCTCGGCCCCGAACTCCCCCAGGTAGTCGGACGTTGCGGGCCCGAAGATCCGGGTCGCGAGCTCGAGGACGCGGATCCCATTCAACGCCTCCGGCTTGCCGGAGATGCCGGAGAGGGAGAACGCCGCTTCCGCGAACTCCCGGAAACCGCTCATCGGGCGGAACGCGCAGGGGATCCTGGTGGTCGCCTGGTTACGAAATCAGACGGCAAGGTACTTCTCCTTGACCTCCTCGTTTATCAGAAGGTCCGACATCGGCCCCTCGTACTTGACGGAACCCTTGTCGATCACGTAACCGCGGTCCGACACCTTGGCGCAGAAATGGAGGTTCTGCTCGGCCAGAAGGACCGTGACGCCCTCCTTGCGGATCTTGAGGATCATCTCGGCAAGCAGCGCCACGACCAGCGGCGCCAGCCCCTCGGACGGCTCGTCCAGGAGCAGCACCTCGGGATTCGTCATCAGCGTGCGGGCGATCGTGAGCATCTGCTGTTCGCCCCCGGAAAGCTGGGACCCCAGGTTTTTCTCCCGTTCCTGCAGGCGCGGAAAAAGAGCGTAGATCCGCTCGACCGTCCAGGGGGAGGCGACTTCCTTCTCCCTCCGGATCGCGACCTCCAGGTTTTCCAGTACCGTCAGGTCCGGGAAGCACCTCCTGTCCTCGGGCACGAACCCGATCCCCTTCCGGCAGATCCGGAAGGCGCGCATCCCGGAAATCCTTTCACCCTTGAAGACAACCTCGCCAGACTGCGGCGGGTTCAGGCCGATGATGGAGCGGAACGTGGTGCTCTTCCCCGCGCCGTTGCGGCCCAGGAGGCTCACCACCTCCCCCTTCTCGATGGAAAGCGAGACGTCGAACAGGATGTGGCTTCGCCCGTAATAGGTGTTTACCGAATTCAGATCCAGAAACGCCATGGGTTCATTTCTCCGTGACTTCTTCCCCGAGGTACGCTTTGCGCACTTCGGGGTTCGCCTTGATCTCCGCCGGAGTCCCGTCGGCGATGACCGCCCCCTGCTGGAGGACCATGATCTTCTCCGAGATGGCGAAGACGATGTCCATGTCGTGCTCGGTGAAAATGAGCGTAAGCCCCTGTTCGCGCGAGATCTTCTGCAGAAGGGCGACGGTCTCCCGGCTCTCGAACCTCGACATCCCCGCGGTGGGCTCGTCGAGCATCAGAAGCTTCGGGCGGGAGGCCAGCGAGATGGCGATCTCGAGCCGCTTCTGGTCCCCGTGGGAGAGGACCGAGGCCGACAGGTCGTACTTCTCCGCAAGCCCCACCTGTTCCAGGATTCCCAGCACTTCCTCGCCGATCCGGGTGAACCCGCGCGCCAGGGAGAGGGGATTTCTGCTCGTCCCGTGGTGGGAGAAAAGGGCCGCCTGGACGTTCTCGAAGACCGACATCCGCGGGAAGATGTTGGTGATCTGGAAGGAGCGGCCGATCCCCTTCCGGATGATGCGGTGGGGGGGCAATCCGGTGATCGGCTCCCCGTCGAAGACCACGTTGCCGGTGTCGGGCGCAAGCAGGCCGGTCATCACGTTGAAGAGCGTCGACTTCCCCGCCCCGTTCGGGCCGATGACGGCGCGGATCTCGCCCTTCGCGACCGAGAGATCGACGTCCTGGAGCGCCCGCAGGCCCCCGAACGACTTTACTACTTTGCGGACTTCGAGAATGACCATCTGCGTATGCACCCGGACTTTCCGAGGATTTGACGCGCCTTTTCGTTCACGAACCCCACCACGCCCCCCGGGAGGAGCAGCACCAGCGTCAGCAGGACCAGTCCCAACACCAGCGCCCACTTTTCGGTCCACGCCACCAGGTACGAGTTGAGGACGATGTAGACCACCGCCCCCACCGCGGGACCGACGAAGGTGTAGATCCCCCCGATGATCGTCATGAACACCGGCTCGGCGGACTTGGTCCAGTGGATGATCTCCGGGGATATCGCTTTCTCCATCAGGGCGTAGAGCCCGCCGGCCAGCCCCGTGAACGCCCCCGCGATGACGAACACCGTCCACTGGTACAGCTTGACGTTCACGCCGAGGTAGGAAGCCCGCTGGCCGTTCTCCCGGATCGCCTTGAGGGTCGCCCCGAAGGGGGAGGACCGGATCCGGCGGATCAGTCCCACCGAGAGCCCCACGACCAGCAGCACGAAGTAGTACATCGCCTGGTTGGAACCGATATCGATTCCGGCCAGGCCGCCGATCGAGATCGGCTTCACGGGGATCCCCTGGATCCCGTTGTCGCCGCCGGTGAACCCGTACCACTTGTAGGCTACGGTGAAGATGAGCTGGCCGAAAGCCAGGGTGAGCATGGCGAAGTGCACCCCGGACAGGCGGACGCAGAAAAACCCGATTACGGCGGCCGCCGCGGCCGCCGTCACCGGCGACAGGAAAAGCGCGGGCAGCGTGCCGAACCCGGCCTTGGTGGCCAGGAGCCCCACCGTGTAGGCGCCGACCCCGAAGAAGGCGGCCTGTCCGAACGAGAGCAGCCCCGTCGTCCCCAGGAGGAGATTGAAGGCGACCGCCATCAGGGATGCGATGAAGATCTGCGACAACAGGTACTGGTAGAACCGGCCTGTGACCAGCGGGACCAGGAGCAGCAGGAGCAGCGGCGCCCACCGCACGGCCGGGTGGACGGAGAAGTGTACCGGCGAGATCTCCTGCGCCTCCATGGCGAGATTCTTCTCGGAGAGCGCCTTGACCTTGAGCGGGCGCCCGAACAGCCCCCACGGCCGGACCACGAGCACGGCCACCATCAGGAGGTAAATGAGGGACATCTCGAACTCCGGGAAGACAATTATCCCGACCGTCTCCAGGGAGCCGATGAGGATCGATCCGATGAGAGCGCCCCACAGGTTCCCCAGGCCCCCGATCACCACCACGACGAAGGACTCGATGATGACCTCGGTCCCCACGCCGGGGAACACGGTACGAGCAGGTCCCGCCAGCGCACCGCCGAGCCCCGCAAGAATCGCTCCAAACGCGAACACCAGGGTGAACAGCGCGGACATGTTGATCCCAAGGGCGTCCGCCATCTCCCGGTCGGAGGAGGTCGCCCGGACGACCTTCCCGGTCTTCGTCCGGTGAAGCAGGTACCAGAGCAGCAACGCCACGGCGGGCGCCAGTATGACGACGAGGAGGGTGTACACCGGCACGGTCCCGCCGAAGAGGGTGACCGATCCCGACAGAACGTCGGGCTTGGGGATCGACTTGAACTCCGGCCCGAAGACGATCTTGGCCAGGTCGTCGATGATGAGGACCAGCGCGTAGGTGAGGAGGAGCTGGTAGATCTCCTCCTGCATGTAGATACGCCGCAGGAGGCCCGTCTCGATGACCGCGGCGATGAGGGCGACTCCGAGGGGCGCAAGAACGAGCGCGAGGAGGAATCCCCCGGTCCCCACGATGTAGAGCGTGATCCAGTACATGAAATACGCCCCGAGCATGTAAAGCGCGCCGTGGGCGAAATTGAGGATGTTCAGCACCCCGAAGATAAGCGTCAGCCCCGACGAGATAAGGAACAGGAAAGCCGCCTGCCGAAGGGCGCTCAAGACCTGGACGGTCAAAAAGGAGAGGTCCATGTATTCCGCCGCCTGTTATTTCCCGGATTCGTCCGGCGCGCGCCGTGAAAAGGGGGGCCTGCCGGCAAGGCAGGCCCCCGCAACCAACGTTAGCCGATCGATTACTTGTTCCCTTCCTGCGCCTTCTTCCACTCCTCGATCGAGTAGAGCACCTTCTCCGCCGGGAACACTTCCGTCTTCCCGACGATGGCGAACGGATACGCCTTGTCGAACACCGTCTCGCCCACCATGAAGTCGCTGGAGAGCTGGTGGTCTTCCTTCCGGAGCGTCGCCTTCCCACGTGGGGCGTCGATCGTCAGTCCCTCGAGGGCCGCGATGATCTTGTCGGTGTCGAGCGAGCCCGCTTTCTTGATCGCCTCGGCCAGGAAATAGACGCCGTCATACCCTTCGGCCGCCCAGGCGCTCGGGTAATCCTTGTAGTCGGCCTGGTACGCCTTCACGAACTCCTGGTTCCGCTTCGTGTTCGGCCAGTGGAAGTAATACCGCTGGTCGACGATCAGTCCCGTGGGCATCTCCTTGCCCAGCGCCTTGGAGACGGTGATGTCCCCGCCGGTGGCGATGATCCACTTCATCTTGTCGAAGAGGCCGTACGGCTTGGCCTGCTTGATGAAGGCGACGAGGTCGCCGCCCCAGAGGCTGCAGAACACGGCGTCGGGCTTGGCCTGGAGTATGGCGTTGATGTACGAGGTGTAGTCGGGGATGAAGAGCTTGGGCCACTGCTCCCCGATGAATTCGGCTTTCGGGTTCGCTTCCTTCGTCTTCGCCTGGAAAATCGCCCACATCGTCCGGCCGTACTCGTAGTCCGGGCCGATATTGTAGAACTTCGTGAGTTTCGGGTACTTCTTCGCCGCGTAAAGGGCCAGGGAGTTGGCCTCCTGCGAATTGCAGGTGCCGGCCCGGAATACGTAGCGGTTCCACTTCTCCTTGGTCAGCGTATCGGTGGAGCCGACCGTGTCCATGAAGATCACTTTCTCCTGCTTTGCGACTTCGGCCACCGCGAGAGAGCCGCCCGAGCTGACCACGCCGAACAGGAAGTTCACCCCGTCCTTCTGGATGTAACGCTTGGACAGGGAAACGAGCTCCTGGACGTTAGCCTTGGAGTCGGCCATCAGAAGCTCGAACTTCTTGCCCAGGACGCCGCCCTTCGCATTGATCTCCTTGACCGCGAGCTCCGCCCCCTGCTTGCAGGTGATCCCCAGGTCCGAGGCGCGCCCCGACAGCGGGAGCATCCCCCCCAGCTTGATCGTGTCGGCGGCGAACGACGGGACCGCGAACAGCAGCAACAGCATCCAGACCCACAACGTCTTTTTCATCTCTTTTCCCCTCCTCCTTCTTCTTGCTTGTTGCGGCCCGCTTCCGCGCGCCGGTTTCCGTTACGCTCCCCGCCCGGGTCGGGGCGGAACGATGACCGCCTCCCCTTCGAGCACCAATTCCTTCCGTTGGTTGAAGCACTGCGTCCGGAGACGCAACCGTTTCTCCGAGATCACCTCCACTATCTCCACGCGCGCCGTGATCTCGTCGCCGATCTTGACCGCCGCCATGAAGTTCAGGGTCTGGGAAAGGTACAGGCAGCCGGGGCCGGGGAGCTTCATCCCGATGACGGCGGATATGAGCCCCGCGGTCAGCATTCCGTGGGCTATGCGCTCCCCGAACCGGGTCTTTGCGGCGAATTCCTTCGAGATGTGGACGGGGTTGCGGTCCCCCGTGATCCCCGCGAAAAGAAAGACGTCCTCCTCGGAGAACACCTTGGTCATTTCCGCGGAATCACCGATCTTGTACATTTCCTCACCCTGCGGCGACTACGCCGCATCCTCCCTTTGCTTGCGCCTTCCGGAGATGTCCCTACCATTTACAGCAAGGTCGGTGCCAAATCCGACCACATGTGGCAAGAAGGTGGGGATATTACATATAAATGTAGCAACGGGTAATGTTTTTTATACCGAGCTTACACAAACCCGGTTTTATTTAGCGTGTATCTTTATAGGTACACACGTGTGTAAAAAACCGGGGCGGCCGCGGAATTCGGTTTGAGTAATGGGACGTTTCTGCTATGTACCTATTCGGATACAAGTACCTGGTTTGGTACAGACAGGGGGATGCCGTGACGCTTCATCTTTTCATAGAGCTTTACCCGGTGGATGCTCAGAAGTCCCGCCGCCTTGGTCTTGTTCCCCCCCGAAGCCTTCAGTGCCGCAAGTATGGCGGCCCGTTCCGCCGCGGCCCTGGCGGAGGCGAGCGACCCGTGGCTACGCTCCTTGCCGTTATCCGGGGCGGCGAGGATGAGGTGCGGCGGCAGGTGGCCGGGCAGGAGGAGATCCCCCTTTCCCATCGCGAGGGCCCGTTCGAGGACGTTCTGGAGCTCCCGGATGTTTCCGGGCCACCCGTGAGAACGAAGGATTTCCGCCGCCTCCGGGGAAAGGCGCCTTTTCGGCTCGCCGCCGGACTCCGCGGAAATCCTCGACAGGATATGCTCGGCGGTTTCGACGACGTCCTCGGGCCGCTCGCGCAGCGGCGGTATGTGGATCGGGATCACGTTGATCCGGTAATAGAGGTCGGCGCGGAAATTCCCCTCCCCCACCTGCTCCTCAAGGTTCTTCCCCGTGGCCGCGATCACCCGGATGTCGACCCGCTTCGGGGACGTGGCGCCGACCCGCTCCACTTCCCGCTCCTGGAGCACGCGCAGGAGCTTCGCCTGCATCGGCAGCGGCATGTCCCCGATCTCGTCCAGGAAGAGCGTACCCCCCTGCGCCATCTCGAACTTCCCCGGCTTTCCCCCCTTCTTCGCCCCGGTGAATGCCCCCTCCTCGTAGCCGAAGAGCTCGGACTCCAGCAGCTCCGCCGGCACGGCTGCGCAGTTGAGCTTGATGAAGGGGCCGCTGCTCCTTGGGCCTGCCGCGTGGATCGCGTGGGCGAAGAGCTCCTTCCCCGTCCCGGTCTCCCCGCGCAGAAGCACGGTGGAATCGGTCCTCGACGCCCTCCTGGCCTCATCCTTCGCGGCGGTGATGGCACCGCCCGACCCCACGATGCTGGCGAAGGTGTACTTCGCCCCGCGCAGGTGCGTGAGCTCCTCCTCGTAGTACCGGACTTTCGACTCGAGCAGGTTCATCTTG
Source organism: Deltaproteobacteria bacterium (assembly GCA_021824125.1). GTDB lineage: Bacteria > Desulfobacterota > Deferrimicrobia > Deferrimicrobiales > Deferrimicrobiaceae > JAKALO01. Next base: position 7,152 of record JAKALO010000061.1, read on the forward strand.
CCCGCGAGCTGCCGGAGATGCTCCACGTCCTTGAAGATGACCCGGCCGTACGCGCCCACCACCCGGCTCCCATCCTTCAGCGGAATCCGGTTCACGATGACGTCCCGCCCCCGGATCTTCTGGCTCTCCCCCATCTCCGCCGCGCCGGTCCGGGCGACGATGTGCATACGCGTGTTTTCGATCACCTCCGTCACGTGCTTCCCGACGGCATCGGCGACGTCGATCCCGTTGAACTCCGCGTACGCCTGGCTGATCATCGTGATGACGCCCGCGGCGTCCACGACCACCATCCACTCGCCGGCTCCCGACAGCACCTCCTCCAGGGTGTGCATGAGCACCTTGGTCGAGTCGAGTTCCCGCGAGACCTTCTCCGTCTCTGTGATGTCCTGGAAGATCGATACGGCGCCGATCTGCTCCCCGTCCCGGAAGATCGGGGAGCGGTTCGTCATCACCGTGCGAGTCCCGATCGCCTGGGGACGTCCGGCCTCCGGCTCTCCCGTCCGGAGGACGTTGACCAGCCCGGAGTTCGGGACGATCGCGAGAAGGGATTCGCCCAGCGCTTTCTCCTTCGGTATTCCGAGCAGGCGCGCCGCGGCCTCGTTGAAGACGATTACGCGCGCGTTCCGGTCGATCGCGAGGACCCCGCTCGAAACCGAGTCCAGGATCGTACCCAGGATGTCGTTTCTTCCCTCAGGCACCGGCGGCGCTCCCCCTTACGTGACGACCATGGTATTTTACCAACATTCCGTTCCCGGGAGGAATCGAGGGTCGGAAGATCCGGCCACGCCGGGAAGCGGCGCGAACCAAAAGGGGGAGACTTCATGGTGGAGCGTGGAGGTGCCGAGGTCCGGGTTTTCTTCGCGGCGCGCGGCGTACGCAAGGAGATTTACGCCTTCGACGAGTCGACGCACAACTCGGAGCTCGCCGCCAAAATGCTCGGCGTCGAGGTCGGGCAGATAGCGAAAACCATCCTGCTCATGGTCGACGAAAAACCGGTCGTCGTCGTGATCTCGGGCGACCGGCGAGTCGACTTCAAGAAGGTCAAGGCGCTTCGTGGGGGGAAACGGGTTCGCCTTGCAGGCCCGGAGGACGTCGTTGCGCACACCGGGTTCAAGGTGGGCGCGGTCTCGCCCGTGGCTCTCCCCGACGGGGTCCCCGTCTACCTCGACCTGTCCCTGCGCCGCTTCGCGACGATCTATCCCGCCGCGGGCGAGACCAACAACATGTTCGTCACGACACCCGACGAACTGCTAACCCTCACCGGCGCGCAGGAAAAGAACCTCGCCAGGGATGAAAACCCTTGACCATAGCGTTCCATTACGTCCTTTACATCCTTCGGGAGATCTTCAAGTCGCCAGGGGGGCGTCCAGCACTTCCCGGATCTTCCGTGACAGGTCACCTGGCCGGAAGGGCTTCTGGATGAAATTTATGCCAGCATCGAGGGCGCCGTGGTGGACGATGGCGTTCTCCGTGTAGCCTGACATGTAGATCACCTTCATTTCCGGCCTTGCGGGCTGGATCCGGCGCACGAGTTCCCGCCCGCCAATGTGGGGCATCACCACGTCGGTGACGAGCAGGTCGATCGTCCCATTGTAATGCTCGCTTATGCGGACGGCCTCCTCTCCGTCGCGGGCCTGCAGGACGGAATAGCCGCCCGGCTTCAGTATCTCCGCTACCAGGTCGCGGACCAGTTCCTCGTCCTCCGCCAGGAGTATGGTCTCCCGGCCGCCCCACCCGGGACCGATCGGTTCCATCTCCGAAGTGATTTGCTCGCTTTTATCCAGGACTCTCGGCAGGTAGACCTTGAACGTCGTTCCTCTCCCCGGCTCGCTGTAGACCCAGATATAGCCGGAGCTCTGCTTGACGATCCCGTACACGGTCGACAGCCCGAGCCCCGTTCCCTTGCCGGGGTCCTTCGTCGTGAAGAACGGCTCGAAAATATGGGCCTGTGTGGCCTCGTCCATTCCGCACCCGTTGTCGCTGACCGCAAGCATCACGTAGGGACCCGGCTTGACCACGACGTGCTTCCGGACGTACGTTTCGTCGAGCTTGATGTTCGCCGTTTCTATGGTGAGCTTGCCTCCGCGGGGCATGGCGTCCCGGGCGTTGACGGCGATGTTGATGACGACCTGCTCCATCTGCCCCGGGTCGATCCTCACGTTCCAGAGATCTTCCTTGAGCTGTGAACGCAGGTCGATGTCCTCGCCGATCAGTCGGCGCAGCATCTTGTCCAAATTGGAGACGATGCGGTTCAGGTCCACGACCTTCACCTGGAACATCTGCCTGCGGCTGAATGCCAGCAGCTGCCGGGTCAGCGCCGAGGCCCTGTCGCCGGCTTTCCGGATCTCCTCGACTTCACGGCGAAAGGGACTCTCCCCGGGAAGGCGGCCCAGGAGGAGTTCGCTGTACCCCGAGATCGCCGTGAGCAGGTTGTTGAAGTCGTGGGCGATCCCACCGGCCAGCTGCCCGACCGCTTCCATCTTCTGCGACTGGCGAAGCTGTTCCTCCATGTCCATCTCGTGGGTGACGTCCCGCTTGACGGCGACATAGTTCACGACCTGCCCGGTGGCATCGCGAACCGGGGAAATCACGGCGACTTCTTCGTACAGGCTTCCGCCCTTGTTCCTGTTGATGACCGTCCCAGTCCACACCTTTCCCTGCTTGAGGGTGTTCCACATGGCCTGGTAATAGTCCGGGTCGTGCTTGCCGCTCTTCAGGATTCTCGGGTTCTTCCCGACCACCTCGTCCCTGACGTAGCCGGAGACGCGCTCGAATGCGGGATTTACGTATTGGATCGTCCCCTCGTTGTCGGTGATGATGATCGCCTCGCCCGCCTGTTCGACCGCCATTCCCAGCCGGGCAAGCTTTTCCTCCGCCTGTTTCCGGACGGTGACGTCCTGCGCCGCGCAGACGATTCCCTCGAACTCCCCCTTCGCGCCCACCATCGGCGAGACGGATAAAAGCATGGGGATGATCCGCCCGCCCCGTGCCGCATACTTGATTTCCCGGTTGCGGATGGCCCCTTTCTTCCTCGTTTCCTCCAGGACCGGGCCGTTGCCCGCCGTATTCTCACCCAGGATCGATTCGAAAGGTTTACCGATCAATTCCTCTTCCTCATACTCGAGGAGCGAGCAGACCGCCGCGTTGCAGTTCTTTATCGTCCCGTCCGGGGAAACGGTGACGAGGGTGTCGATCATGCTCCTGAATACGTTGTTCATGTAATTCTTGGAAACGGTGGTCCTTTCCAGTTCTCCGGCCATCCGGTTGAAGCTGTCCACCAGGGTCGTCACTTCCCCCGTCGTCTTCATCGTCACTTGCGTGGAAAGATCCCCCTTCGCCAGGCGGACGGCCGCGGCGGCAAGCGTGGCGATCGGTGCCAGGAAGATCTTTCTTGAAAAAACGAACAGGACGATTCCCATTGCTACGGCCGCAAGCAGGTTGAGCGCAATGACGAAACCGATCGTCCGTGACACCTCCCGGCGGATCTCTTGTTGCGACAGGCCGAGCGTGACCGTCCCGATGGTTTTCACGTCTATCAGGATCGGCATGGAAATCTCCTTCACCGCCTCTTCCTTTCCGATGGCGGCAAGGATCTCCTGCAGCTCGAGGTCGATCGGCAGCTTCGAGAGGATGGCTTTCATCCGCGGGAACCGGTAATTTATGCTGGCGTATTTTGACGTCAGAAGGTTTCCATCGGCGTCACGTATGACCGCATAAACGAGGTCTTCGTCCTTGTTCGCGTCGTTTACGATGGCATCCAGCAGGACGCCGTCCCTGAGGATCAGCGGATCCTGGCTGAGCTTCCCGATGTAGGACGCCAGGCTGTGTCCCTTGTCCGCCAGGGAGTGTTCGAGAAGTTTCTTCTCGTTCGTCGCGATGACCACGCTCAGCACCAGGGCGCTGGCAAGAAGGATGACGGACAGGACCTTCAGGAAATGAAAGGCGGTGCTGTTTGCGAAGTTTTTACTGAACATGCCTTTGCCTTTTCGTCACCGCATCGCGGACGGTGGCCTGCGTTATTCGATTATCCTGGTTGCCGTTTCGAGGAACTCCGGCGAAATCCGGAACTGCCCGGCCTTCGCGGTCCTCATGTTCACGATCACATCCAGTTTCTTCGCTTTTTCAATGGGGATGGAGGACGGTTTCGCTCCGCTGAGAACGCTCGCGGCCTTTTCCCCGGCCAGGCGGCCGAGCTCGTAGGAATTCGCGCAAACGCCGAGAAGCACTCCCTTCTCCACCAGGTCTTCGAGGTGGCTGATCGTGATCACCTTCGCCTTCGTCGCCGCATCCACGATCGCCGAAAGTTGACTGTTGACAAGATTGCTTCCCGTGATGAAGATCGCTTCCGATGTGCGGACGACCTCCGGCAGGATCTGTAGGATCTCCTCCTTTTCGGTGACGGGTACAGGGATGATCCTGACCTGATATTTTTCCCGGATTTCCTGCAGGTCCCGCAATTGCGCCTCGGAATTTTTTTCCGTTGGGCAGTACAGCACGGCCAGTTTCCTGACCGGCGCCAGCGCCTTCAGGCTGTCCAGGATCATCGACATCGGCAGTTTCGTGCTGGCGCCTGTCGTGTTGTTCCCGGAACTCTTCCAGCCCTTTGCGATCCCCACTTCGACCGGATCGTAGACGACGGAAAAGACGATCGGAACGTCGTTGATTTCCCGGGAAACCGCCACGGTCGCGCTGGTGCCAAGGGTGACCAGCAGGTCCATCCTTGCCGCCGAAAATTTCCGGACCAGTTCCGCCGCTTTCGCCTTGTTTCCCCCCGCGTTTTCCTTGATGAACTTCACGCCGGGTCCGGCGAAGCCTTCCTTTTTCAGCTGATCGATGACGCCTTTCGTGGCTTCCATGTAGCGTGTCTCCTCGCTGAACGCAAGGATGCCTATCCTTTTTACCGACCCCGCTTCCATGGACTGGAGGAGGATGGTGACCACCAGGACGACGGAGAGGGAAAAAGCTTTTAATACGGGATGTTTCATGGGTTTGCCCTCCTGGGCCTTGGCAAACATCACGCTGATACATATGTATCGGATTTTCATGGGGAAAAGTTTAGTCTTTCACTCTATGACACGAAGGCCGCCCGGAACCGGTCCGGTCAATTCTCCCGGTTTTCCACCCCCAGGATGCGGATCAGGCGGGATAGGTAGGTCGGGGTGAGCCCCAGGGCCTCGGCGGCCCGGGTCTTGTTACCCCCGGCGTTCCGGATCGCGCGGCGTATGAGGGTCCGCTTGTGCTCCCGGACGGACTCGTGGAAGTTCTTCTCCTCGGGGGTGGCGGCCTCCTCGCCGAAATCCGCCAGCGCCAGGCAAAGGTCGGGTGGCGTGATCTCCTCCCCCTCCGAGAGCGCCACGGCCCGCCCGACGGCGTTCTCGAGCTCGCGTATGTTGCCGGGCCACGGGTATCGCTCCAGGATCTCGGTGGACTCCTGCGTGAGCCGTTTTTTCCCGCGCCCCATCTCCGCGCTGCTCCGTCCCAGGAAGAACTCCGCAAGCGGCAGGATGTCCTCCCGCCGCGCCTTCAGGGGGGGGAGCTGGATCGGGATCCCGTCGATGCGGTAGTAGAGGTCCTCCCGGAACTTCCCCGCCTCGATCCTCTTCCTCATGTCCCGGTTGGAGGCGCAGATGAGCCGCACGTCAACGGTGATCGTCTTGACGCCGCCCACGCGCTCGAATTCGCGGTCCTCGAGGACCCGCAGGAGCTTCCCCTGCATCGCGACCGGCACCTCCCCGACCTCGTCCAGGAAAAACGTCCCGCCGTCGGCCAGCTCGAACCGGCCCGGCTTCGAGGTCACCGCGCCGGTGAACGCGCCCTTCTCGTACCCGAAGACCTCCGCCTCCCAGAGGGTCGGGGGGATGGCGGCGCCGTTGACCTTGATGAAGGGCCCCTCGCGCCTGCCGCTGATC
>JAKALO010000221.1 GCA_021824125.1 Deltaproteobacteria bacterium
GATGGCCGGGGAGCCGCTCTACGCCTACGCGCTGCTCGGCCTCGGGCTGGACGAGCTCAGCATGAACGCCACGGCGATCCCGCGGGTGAAGCGGATCCTGCGCAAGTCGGTGGCGTACGAGGCGAAAGAGTTCGCGGGGGCGCTGCTGCTGCACACGACCGCGGCCGAGATCGGGCGCGCGCTTCGAAAAAAGGTGGAGGATCTGTTTCCAGACGAGCGGTTTTAGAATATAATTCGCCGTTCGAATCCATTCCCGAAAGACAGGAGAACGAAGGGCATGAACGAGTTCCTTTTCACATCGGAGTCGGTGACCGGCGGGCACCCCGACAAGGTGGCGGACCAGATCTCCGACGCGGTGCTCGACGAGGTCCTGCGGCAGGACCCCCGCGGGCGGGTGGCGTGCGAGACGATGGTGACCACGGGGCTGGTCATGGTGGCCGGAGAGATCACGACGAAGGCGATCGTCGATTTCCCGGACGTGGTCCGCAAGGCGGTGACCGACATCGGCTACACGGGGAACTCGAAGGGATTCGACGCGCACAACTGCGCCGTGGTCGTCGCGATCGACCGCCAGTCCCCCGACATCGCCCAGGGGGTGGACCGTGGCGACGAGGAGAAGCAGGGCGCGGGCGACCAGGGGATGATGTTCGGCTTCGCCTGCGACGAGACGAAGGAAAAGATGCCGATGCCGATCTTCTTTGCGCACAGGATCTGCGCGCGCCTCACCGAGGCCCGGGAGAAGCGGGTGCTCCCGTGGCTGCGGCCCGACGGGAAGAGCCAGGTGACGGTCCGCTATGTGGGCGGGGTCCCGAGGGAGGTCACCGCGGTCGTCTGCTCCACCCAGCACGCCGAGGAGGTGGGCCGCAAGGCCCTGACCGAGGGGGTCCTGGAGGAGGTCGTCCGGAAGTCGGTGCCGAAGGAGCTGTTGTCGAGGAAGGTGAAGTTCTACATCAACCCCACGGGACGGTTCGTCGTCGGGGGACCCCATGGAGACACGGGCCTCACCGGCCGGAAGATCATCGTCGACACGTACGGGGGGTACAGCCGGCACGGCGGCGGAGCGTTCTCCGGGAAGGATCCCTCCAAGGTGGACCGCAGCGCGGCGTACATGGCCCGGTACGTGGCGAAGAACGTCGTCTCGGCGGGTCTCGCGAGCCGTTGCGAGGTGCAGCTCGCCTACGCCATCGGGGTCGCCGAGCCCGTGTCCGTCATGGTGGAGACCTTCGGCACGGCGAGCGTCCCGGAGGAGCGGATCCGGCGCGCCATATCGGACACCTTCGACCTGCGCCCCGCCCGGATCATCCGCGAGCTCAACCTCCTGCGGCCCATCTACCGGAAGACGGCGGCCCTGGGGCATTTCGGCCGTGAGCTCCCCGAGTTCACCTGGGAGAAAATCGACAAGGTCCGGGCGTTGCGCAAGGCGGCCGGCCACGGCGCGTAAACCCCGGAAGGCGTAGGCGACGGGAGGGCCCTCCGGCTGCGTCGCCTCGGAGAGGGGGCTCCGTTCGTGGCTCGCCGTGCGGTGACCCTGCACGGCTGCGCTTTACCTCACTGCGCCCCCCTCCTGCGGCGACTCCGCCGGAGGGGAAGTCCCGGGGACGCCCCGGGAAGAGCTTCGCGCTGCCGGGGTACCCCAACCGTAGGAAAAACGGGGGGCACAGCGGCTTCCGGGATCAATTTGGATTCGTTACCGTATTTTGATGGGGAGCACTCAGGAAGAAAGGGGTTTTGGAATGGCTGATAGCAAGGGACACGACGTCAAGGATCTGAAACTCGCCGCCGCGGGGAAGAACCGCGTCGAGTGGGCGAAGAAGGACATGCCGGTGCTCCGGTCCATCGGGACCCGGTTCGCGAAAGAGAAGCCGCTGAAGGGCGTCCGGATCGCCGCGTGCCTCCACGTGACCACGGAGACCGCTGCGCTCATGCAGGTGCTCGCCGCGGGCGGGGCGAAGGTCGCCCTGTGCGCATCCAATCCCCTTTCGACGCAGGACGAGGCGGCCGCCTCCCTCGTGAAGAACGACGGCATCTCCGTCTACGCGATCAAGGGGGAGAATCGCCGGACGTACTACCGGCATATCCTCTCGGCCCTCGCCGTCGCGCCGAACGTCACCATGGACGACGGGGCGGACCTCGTCTCGATGGTCCACAAGGAGAAGAAGGAGTACCTGAAGGAGATCATCGGCGGCACCGAGGAGACGACCACGGGCGTCATCCGGTTGATGGCGATGGGGGAAAAGGGGGTCCTGCGGTATCCGATCATCGCCGTGAACGAAGCGAAGACGAAGCACTTCTTCGACAACCGGTACGGTACGGGACAGTCGACGATCGACGGCATCCTCCGGGCGACGAACCGGCTGCTGGCGGGGAGCTGCTTCGTAGTGGCCGGGTACGGCTGGTGCGGACGGGGGCTCGCGATGCGGGCCCGCGGGATGGGCGCGCGCGTCGTCGTCACCGAGATCGACCCCCTGCCGGCCCTCGAGGCACTGATGGACGGGTTCGAGGTGATGCCGATGGCGGCGGCCGCGAAGATCGGCGACTTCTTCTGCACCGTCACCGGCAACCTGAACGTGGTGCGCGGGGAGCACTTCGAGCGGATGAAGGATGGGGCGATCGTGTGCAACTCGGGCCACTTCAACGTGGAGATCGACATCCCCGCGCTGGCGAAGATGGCGAAGTCGATCCGCACCGTCCGTCCGTTCGTCGAGGAGTACCTCCTGCGCGACGGCCGCGCGATCCACGTCCTGGGCGAGGGACGACTGATCAACCTGGCTGCCGCGGAAGGGCACCCGGCGAACGTAATGGACATGAGCTTCGCGAACCAGGCGTTGTCGGCGGAGTACATGGTCCGGAACCACGGCGGCCTGTCGAACACCGTCCACAACGTGCCCGGGCCGATCGACCGGGAGATCGCGCGACTCAAGCTGATCGCCTCCGGCGCCCGGATC